>NZ_JAMPKC010000021.1:0-79548 GCF_039961975.1 Trichocoleus sp. DQ-A3
CTTTGGGATTTTCACGCTTGATTGCGCTTATGAATTACTTTCACGGCGCAGTTCCTATCCCCCTACAAATGCAAGATTCCCTATTTTCTGCTGCCTAGAGTGACAGAAGAGCGCTAATAGGCGCTGTAGAAAAAATATTGGCTTAATAGGCGTTTCAGGGAGATCAAGCCAAGAGGGAGGCTAGAAGACTTTGGCTACAAGTGTTTTGAACATCCTGAGACTTTTCTGTCTCAACGCTAATAGCGGCAAGGGTTTCATCACTTTCCTTCCTGAAAACTCCCTAGAATCCAAATAGAGCCAAAATATTTTTCTGGAAATGCTTAAATTTAATCAATACTTTTTAAAGTACGATCTTCGACGCATAGATTTTTTTGAGTTGCACTGCACCTTATATATGCAGATCCCTTGAAGCAGGAGGCGATCGCCTCCTGCTTCTTGATCGGGTGAGTTGCACTGCAATAGCGACCTCAGCCACAACCGAAACCTAGACGCGATCGCCTCCTGCTTCTGGTTCTTGATCAGGCGAGTTGCACAGCATCTTCAATATGCGGCTCTCTTGAAGCAGTTGGCAACCAATTCGGAGCGCCGAATTCTTGAGCGGTTGCACCGTATCTTCAACGTGTGGTTCCATTGAAGCCGTTCAGGGATATATGAAATGTATACTCCGATGGTGTTACAACACACCTTCAAGGGGTAAGTGTGCCTTCATACGCTGTCTGGGGGTTTGATATCGCGGCAGGTAAGCCTCAAATATCCGCCGAAATTTACACAAGCTTTGTGCCATCAAGTCTACTGACAATTTGCTTGATTCAGATGATGGCACCACCGATGGAAGTGATCGCTACCTCGGACGGTGGTGGCGATCGCGGCTTACTGGGAGTCGGCGACGTTAGCGATCGCCGGCTCGGACAGCAGTAGAGATCAGTAGAGATGTGGCTGGGAGCCAGCTGTTATTGTGAGGTCGGCTCCAATGCCAGGGATTGAATTTTCGCCTGCACCGACTCTGGCATGAATCCAATTATCAGACTGAGCAATTTAGCTTTGAACTCCAGAGGCACTGCTATCAGGAGCGCTTCAAAAGTCTTCCAACCCGACGCCTTTGCTAGCTGTATCACCTGAGAGAGCGCATCGTTGGGAGAATCTTCTAAGACCACCGGCAAGTAGTCTTTAGCTAGCCAAAGTTCGTCTTCAGTTAACGGCTCAAAATTATTAGAGTTGCTATATGGGGTCTTTAGTAGGAACCCTAATATTTTTTTGAGGATTTCCCAACCCCTTACCTCACTTACCTCAGTAGCACGTTGGCTAACTCTACTTTGACTAATTCCCGCAGCGGCGGCTAAAGTGACTTGGGTTATTTTCTCCCCAGTTTCGGTGAGTTGCTTGAAAGCTTGTAGCAACGTCCAGCGCCCCTGTTGGGTCTCACTGCCCGCTTGGGGAGTAATCGTAAAAGCATCCACCTGTTTGACTGGCACCCTTAAGAAACTGAGGTCGTAATCGCCACAGAAGTAATACGTGAGTTGTTCGGTTGGTCGGAGATGGGAGCGCAGGCGTCCTACGGCTTGAATGATTTCTCCCTGCGTGTGAGCGTCTACAAACGCTTGGAACTCCGGATCGGGGTTATCCCTATCTAAAGCCACGTACCGACCTGTAAGCGTCTGGTAGAGGGCTTGCAGGTGTCCTAAATTCTGGTAGGGAATCCCAAAAGAAGCGATCGCTTGGCACTCCATAAAATCATTCGAGCCTCTGGAATCCACAAACCAGCGCCCTTCCCCCGCTAAAGCCTGCGCTCCCCAGTCTAAGTAGCGAATGCTTTCCGGGTGGCGAGAAGTTAGTTCAGATTTAATCGCTGCGACTCTGGCTTTTAGGAAATCTGAGCGGTCTTTACCCAGCTGCCCTAAACCTGTGACATGAACAAACCGCAGGTTCTGGTGATTGGGTTGCTTCTGCTCAATGACTAAAATGTCTGCGGGAGTGATGTCTAATAACAGGGCCAAGTGTTTAGAGGTGGTCGTTGCATCCAGGTAGATGTTGAATTTGGTAGCCGCTACAATCTTGCTATGCCTGTCGTCACGAGTGGAAATGGTGAGGAACCCATAGTTACACCGGAAAGCCCCTCGCTCTCCACTCCAGACCTTGAGGAATGGCACTAACCAGTTGAGTAAAGTTGACTGATTGAGCTGCTCAACCAGCTCTGATGGCTTTCCTCGAAACTTTCGTTTGAGGCGATCTGGCAGATGAGCCATTTCTACGCCGTGTTTTTTGGTGAGGTCTAGCAGACTTAAATCGGGTTTTAACGCAGCTTCAAGCTCCTTGATGATGTTCAGCAAATCATCGGGTGGATTGGGCAGTAAGGCTCGGATAGCCCCGTCATCGAAGCCGTAGGGGAGAGCCTTGATTTCGCCATTCAGAAGCGGGCGCAGTTTTAGCCGTAGAGGTTTTAAGGATTCGTAAACGTCAGGCAGTTGGCTCTCCACGTAACCCATCACTTGCTCAAAATCGAGGAGCTTTACACTAACCGAGGTCATCGGTTGGATGAGGGTAGCTGCTTCATCCCAAAAAGCACCTGTTGAAGAAAAATCAAAGTCATCCGTTTGCGGCGCAGAGTTGGGATGGGCGCGTAAGCGATTTGATTCAAAAGCTTCCCGGCGCTGGCTCCGGAATCCAAAGCCGTCCCCACTACTGCCTCTACAAGCATCCCGTAAATGGCAAGTCCCGCAGATTGGCGATTCGCTGCCTTCAATTCCGGGAAGATTCTTGCTACGGAGTGCTGCAAATAGGGGTTGGCGGTGGCAATTGCCAGGGGTGTCTGGTTGTTCGCCCTTTTGAGACCACACAATCCAGTCCCGACCTAAAGGCGTTTGATGGCTGGAGTCTCGCTTCATTCCAGCATTCCGCACAGGTACGTCAGTGTAGTTGGCTTCGATTACATCTGTGGTCGGGTTGCGATGGTTGCTGGCAAAGTAAAATAACTTCTCCACCCCTAAGTCGCGTGGGTTGGTTATCCCCGCAGTGTAAGACTTCCCAAGACCCGGTCCTGACTTGTCGAGAACATGTTTCCAGCCTTTGCGGGCAGCTTCCTTCCAGATTCGCTTTCGCTGTCCCTTTTTGTAACGGACAGTTCCCAAATCTTTGCCGCCGCATTCTTTGAAACTAGGCAGAGCGCCCGGTACATAATTTAGAACGACTGGCTTGGATTGTGTTGGGTTCGGTGCTAGTGGTTTCGGTGCTGGTATTGGTTTTGGTGCCGGTGGCCTGCCAAACCCTTTGAAAGAGTTACCTAAGCGCTGCTTAAGGTTTCGGAATAAGTCTGCAACTCCTTCCAAGAGTTGATTAAGGTTGTGAGCGAGTGCCTCGAATTGCGCCCAGGTGATTATCTCAATTTCTTCACCCCGACGGGCGGCTAGCAGCTCATCGATGTCGAGGTCTTTTTTACTAACTTGACCCCACCAGGCAACGCGCAGCTCATAGCCCCATTTCTCCAGCAGGGCATGAGTCTGCCGATATTGGCGCATCACATTTTTGTTGGCGATCGCTCCCGCATCCGGGTACAGAATCAGAGGGGGTGCCTCTACGATTTCCGGCTCTAGTTGAACTAGGTAAGCTTCCAGGGTTGACGGTGAAGACGCAAAGTTTCCTCCAGCGGCACCAATGGTAATTTGACCGGATAACTGGGCGGTAATTTGGGGTTTCAGAATCCCTTCAACTAACCCAATTCCTTTGCGTGGCTCACCGGCTGGACGGCAGCAGGTTAAGGGTAGCTCACCATTGGTTAGGTGAGCAGTGGCACCGTTGGGACGCTTCTGGCTGGCGCTGGTGGGCCAACGATATTTACCCCCATTGTCGGCATTGTCCAATCGGAGCTGCCAACCCACGATTTGCCCTTTTGCATTCCAAGCTGGACAGAGCAACCCCGCTTGGGGGTTCGTCAGACTTCGCCCGTCGATACTGATGCCTGCGAGTCGATAACTCACAGGTGTCTCTAACTTCTGCCACTGGTAGACGCTCCGAAACATTCCCGCTTGAATCTGTTCGTCGCTTAGTCCCCGCTGGCGTAAGTTCTCCCTGTGCTCTGGGGAAAGCTGGAGTTGACCGAGTAATCTCCGGATTTCTCGGTCGCGGTCAGGTTCGCTCAGTAGCTGCGATCTCTGAGCGCGTTCTGCATCCAACCGGCGTTGTTTTTCAGTTTCTCGTTGTTGTCGCCATTCCTCCCGCTGCTGTTCGGATGCGGCTTCGATTTCGGCTTTTTGGACCCACATTCCGAAGCCGAGTTTGTCCAGACCTCGGAACATGTAATCGGGTGGGTTAGCTTCACCCTCACGGCAGTGGATTAGCCCAGTGGCAACGCTTTGGCGGCAATCTTTGCGGGCACCATTACAGACCGGGCAATTTCCTTTGAGGGGTGTAAATCCTAGTCTCATGAGGCTACCCCTCCGAAGATTGCAGGTTGGTCGCAAATCTCCTCAAGCAGATCCAGTAAGTAAGCTCTGCCAGATGGTTCTCGACTCTTTAGGTCAACCATCCAATGCCAGCACTGGATAACATTCCGAATGACTTCGCATTCCTGCTGGGTGAACGGTTCTGGAATCTGCAATCCAGACTCAAAATGAATTAACAAAAATCTTGGACGGTCGCCTAAGGTCAGGTTGGGCGCTACACGTTCCACCTTCATCGCTGCTTGAGCTGGCTTTAGCCGTGCTAGCCGTGGTGACTCACTTTTGATACACGGTGCCGCCAAAGTTTCTGCGACTTTCCAGCTCTCTGATGGGGCTGATGGATCAAGGGGTGATCGCTCAAATGTAGAGGGCCGCGATCGCCTTTCATCTGAATCTACTGTAACTGGGTTGGAATTTTGGAGGGATAATCCACCCTTAGCTAGCTGATCGGGATCGTGAGAGAATGCCGCAAAAGAAAAGCTTTGCCTAAAAAATCTGTCCGACATATCATTAAAGAAGGTCCCATCAACCCGTTATTCAGGGGAATGGGATTCTTGCTAGTCCACTGCAATCGGTCTTCGGTCGCCAAACTTCTGGCCGTTGCGTGGGTGGATAATAAGAAATGAACGCCAGTGGCTTAGGCTACTGGCGTTCTGATTTGGTGACTGAATGAATCCAGCGCGTTCAAGTATTTTTCGAGGGCAGGGCGAGCCATTTCAAACTTGTACGCATCTAGGTCATTCACTGCGTCTGGCAAACAATTAAGTTGATTAATCTTCATACTTGGCGTAAATCGAATGGGCCGCTTTTGTGCCATCTGAGTTCTCCCGTCTGACTTTGTACTCCTCAGCTAATTATAGTGGGTAAAAGCGCTGGCGATCGCCTGCTGTCTCCGTTACAAAAACTTTTTTAAAAACCTACTCAGTTACGATCCTTCAATTAGTTAATAAATAACCAATGTATAGTGAGCGCACTTTTACTTTTTGAAGCAGCTGTGGGTTCAAGTGAACATCCTTGCGAAAAAATTGATGGGCTAATCGTTGACCAGCATCAGATTGAAAGGCAAACTCAAAATGTAACCATAATGCCTCCTACTCTTCTAAAGTAAGCTTTTTTGGCTCTCGGTCTTCCACTCAACTTAAATCCCGATTAGGGATTGAAATTAAGTTACAACGACTTCAGTGTACCGAAGTCGTTTCTTCCACCCCATTTAAATCCCGATCGGGGATTGAACTCAGCTTAGTCTGTGCTGATGCCTTAGAGCTAAGTTAAGCTTCCAATTAACTCAACCCTACCAGGGAATTAGATACAGATATAAATTATGGTGAGCATGGGTGCCACCTCAATTGAGTAGGTGCGGATCGCTCCCGATGCCACCCGCCGTGGGCATGGGCAGTCACCTCGATTGAATAGGCGCGATCGCTCCCCCTCAAGCACTAATGGTGTAAATACTGTCTAAAGAACAAAGCCTCTCTGACTCAGCTCCCAAAGACTAAAAGGGTTACAAGAACCATCAGTCCCAATGGTGCTGTTATCCTTTATCGGGTTTTTACAATTTGGTTGCCTTGTTTAGAAGTACCAAAACCATCAGCACCAACGGTGCTGTCATAGCCATACCCACTGAACTTAGTTCCTAGGTTCCGCAACAGTCAACCTTACACAGTTTGCTGTTGGTGCTATTATCACCACACCTACCCACCGAACTCAGTTCTCAAAGACTAAGAAGCTTGCAAAGACATCCTGCTGGCTTGATTTCTTAAGGGGACTTAGGCATTTCCTGACCCCTTTAGAGGCTGAAAAACTCTCTGAGCAAGGAAAAGAGGTCGATGACCAAAAAATGCCTGAACCCCTTGTGAATACTGAATTCATGCTCATTTGATCTAAAAATCCTTTTCTATAAAGGTTTGAAGCCATTTTTTTATTAGTTTTTGTCTAAGTCCCGTTAAGAAACGGTGCAACGGATCAATATCTCGGCGCTCCGAGACGTTACCAACTGCTTCAATGGAGTCGCACATTTAAGGGGTAATGTGAACATTCCTGGTACTAGGGGCAAAGTAACTGATAGGTAGCATCTGCATAGCCCCTCTTTTATATATCACCCAATGGCTTCAATCGGGGCGCACGTTGAAGATGTGATCAACCGCTTAAGAATTCGGCGCTCCGAACTCGTTGCCAACTGCTTCAATGGAACCACACGTTTAAGATACGGTGCAACGGATCAATATCTCGGCGCTCCGAGACGTTGCCAACCGCTTCAATGGAGCCGTAGATTAACGGTTGGAGGATTGTTGACGGCGGCGATCGCCTTCAAGGTCTAGTTCCGCTACCTTCTCCCTAAGGGATTGCAGTTTCACCCAACGCTTTTGGTTTCGTTCCTCTATGCGAGCGATCGCCTCTAACAAAGTTCCAATTGGGACTTGAGAGTTGCGCTAGCCAGTTACCCCCAAATCGTGGTAAATCATTGGGCATTGATGGGTAGCCTCCATGAAGATAGATCGGCACGGAAGATCCAAGGTTTTATCTGTAGAAGAAATCCAGTTGTTATTCAATCAGGGTTTGCAGACTACCCGTGATCGCGCCTTATTCGGCATCTGTTTATTTTGTGCCTGCCGAATCCAGGAAGCTTGCACCCTGAGAACTGTAGATGTCTACGACGCATCCCGAAAAGTTCGCCCTAAGCTAATTATCCGCAAAGGGAATACTAAAGGAAGGCTGGCGACTCGCACCATCCCCGTCATTGATGACCTACGAATTCTTCTCACCCACTACCAGCCAGCAACGGGTCAACCCTATTTGTTCCCCGGTCGCTTCGGTTCTCCTTTCCAACCCGACTCAGCTGATAAGGTGCTGAGAAAAGCCTGCAAACGAGTCGGCTTAGAAGGTGTCTCCTCTCATAGTTTCCGACGTTCAGCCCTGACCCAAATGAGCGATGCTCTGATCCCCTTAAGAATTGTTCAGGAAGTGTCGGGTCACAGGAATCTCAGTCAACTTCAGCATTACCTGGAAGTGCGCGACTCACAAGTGTTAGGAGCCGTAAATACCCTCTCTTTGCTCTCTCCGGTGTCCGAATCCGGAATAGATACATATTCCGGATTGGAAGAACATCCTCTCTCAACTCCAATCGAGGGAATCGAGAAGAATTCCTGAACTACTGCCCTAAATGCGATCGCCAGTCGGGAAAGTCTTGTATTCCGACTTGCAGGAAAGCCCTCTCTCAACTCAAATCGAACGTTCTGGGTTGATCGAGCAGGACTCCTGAACCGTTGTTAAAAGTGCGATCGCCAGTCGGGCATGTGGGTATGACGACATAGATACCACTAAGGATTTCGCGTTGAATGATGATTTAGTAAAACCACAAAATCGGTAGCAAAAATAAAGTTTTAGGCGATTTCATTCACAATTTCCCTGTATTTCCCCCTTCTCGTTAGAATCCACTAAACTAAACGGTGGCGTTTTAGAGTTATCCCAGTTTAATGCGGTGGTCGATTGAACGGAAAATTAGCAGCGGCTTTGCGATCGCGCTTTTGCTCCTAAGCCTAGTTGGTGGGCTAGGGTACTGGAGTACCAGACAACTAATCGCAGCAACTCGATGGGTAGACCATACGCACCGTGTAATTGAAGATATAGAATCCCTGCTTGGTCATCTCGCCAGTGCTGAAGCCGGACAACGGGGATACATTATCACGGGCAATGAACAACACCTACAACCCTACTATCTGGCAACCACCGCCATTAACGATACGGTCAACGATCTTCGGAAGTTAACCGTTGATAACTCGTCCCAACAGCAGCGTCTGCAAGTCTTACAACCGGCGCTAAAACAACGGGTAGAACTACTCGAAGCAGCACTTGAGGCGAGACGGCTGGGCGGCTTGGCAGCAGCACAAGCCTTAATTGAGCAGGATGTCGGCAGAAAATTGACGAGTGATATTCGTCAACTCGTTAATTCCATGTTGAGTGAGGAGCGGCGGCTGCTGGCGCTGCGGTTCCAGCAGTCCCGACACACGGCTCGCAATACGACCGTGATGGTTGGGTTGGGAGGAATCTTGACCTTTGGGCTAGTACCGCTCGCCAGCTTAACGATCAATCGAGACATCACTCGCCGTAGACAAGTTGAAGCCAAACTACAACAGAGCCAGCAGCAACTGAAACAGTGGGTGAGTGAATTAGAGGAACGCAGCAGCGAGATGACACAATTAGGTGAATTGAGCGATATCCTGCAAGTTTGTTTCACCCTAGAAGAGGCGTATACTGTCCTCGGAGAATTGGTGCAGCGCTTATTCCCTCAAACAGTCGGGGGAGTCTTTATCATTAATGACTCTAAAACCCTGGTCGAAGCAGTGGCAACCTGGGGAGAACATCCAGCACGCTCCGACTTGTTTACTCCCACAGAGTGTTGGGCACTGCGGCGCGGTCGCTCCTATTTCTTGCCTGATGCCAAGAGCCGTCTACACTGTCACCATTTCCATTCGCCCTTACCAAACCAAACGCTGTGTGTGCCAATGATGGCTCAAGGGGAAGCAATCGGCACCTTACAGGTGATGGCGACAGCACCAGAGCAGCTATCTGCACCCAAACAACAACTGGCAACCACCGTTGCTGAACATGTAGCGATCGCCCTGGCTAACTTGAAGCTGCGGGAGACATTGAAGAATCAGAGTATTCGAGACCCACTGACAGGCTTGTTCAATCGCCGCTATATGGAAGAATCTCTGGAGCGAGAAATGCGCCGTGCTGAACGCAACCAACAGTCGTTGAGCATTATTATGCTCGACGTGGATCACTTCAAGCGCTTCAACGACACCTTTGGACATGAGGCGGGGGATATCGTACTGCGAGAGCTAGGGCAGTTTTTGCAAGGCATGATTCGTGCATCAGATATTGCTTGTCGCTATGGAGGGGAAGAGTTTATGCTGCTGCTACCAGAAGCTTCAATTGAGATTGCTGGGCAAAGAGCCGAACAACTGCGATTAGGAGCAAAACATCTTAATCTAGAGCTTCGGCGCGAACCCCTTGGGGTGGTCACTCTTTCGTTAGGCATTGCTTGTTTTCCCCAGCATGGCAACACGGCTGACGCCGTAATCCGAGCCGCAGATGCAGCCCTCTATCGAGCTAAAGCTGGAGGACGAGATCAGGTTGTAATTGCCGAGTGAGTCGTAGATGCCATGCGAAGGTTCCATCTAATGTATGTATTTGGATTGGAAGAAAATCCTTTATTAACTCCAATTAAGAGGATTGATAAGAATTCCTGAACCACTGCCAAAAGTGCGATCGCCCCAAGTTACTGTACTTGAATTTTTGATAGGACTGAGCGGAACTAGCTGCGACCCCTAAAATATGAATTGAATACAGTAATAAGACTGCGATTAATTTTTTGATGCTAATTGGTACCCTGGCTCTTGCAGTCCGGGTGTTTTTTGTGAATAGAGCCTCTGCCCTATCAGGTTCATTTGGGGCATAAAATAAAAAGCTCTTACGGTTTCTGTGTCTTCTGATTTTTAGCGATTTGTGTTACCTCTTCTTCACTAAACGTGCGTCCCCGCTGAATCTGATAGCGCTCGCACAATACCTGTGCTTCTGCAAGCATAAAGAATTCTCACTCCTTCAATGTATCTAAAAACTTACTCAGCCTCACCGATGAGGATAAAAGCAGCCCATTGTTTAGGATTGGGATATTGTTTCATTGCTGTCAGCATCGCTTGACGTAGGGCAACCGCTTTGTCAGGCTTTTGTTGTAAATTGCGATAAAATTCGGTCATCAAAAAGGCAGTGGAATTATCATTAACTGCCCACAGCGATACCATGACGCTGGGAACTCCCGCAGAAATTAAAGAGCGAGATAAGCCAATCACACCATCGCCTGTAATGTTTCCCCGTCCGGTATCGCAAGCGCTGAGGACAACCAAATCGGCTTGTAGTTTCATATCGAAGATTTCCCCTGCGGTGAGTAAACCATCAATTCCATCGTCAGGTTTACCGTTCGGTGCAAGCGCGATCGCTCCCGGTACACCGAATCCTTTAAAATCATAAAGTAAGCCGTGGGTAGCCAGATGAATGATGCGTGCTTTCTGCATGAGTTGCATCACCGTAATTTTGGTGGCTTTGCTACCTGTCAGTGCTTCGGTGTTAAAGAATTTAGCAATTTGAATTGCTTCTTTTTCTGCGCCAGGGAGAGCATCTAACTTTGCAACTAATTCCCCAATTTGAATTTTGGGCATGGTAGGATTGCCCACAACTAGGACATTATTGGCTGACCTTTGACCGTTATGCTTCTGCTTGCGAGTTAAGTCTAAAACTTGAATTGAAGGCGCGGTGAGGATGGTATGTTTTTCGATTAAGTATTTGCCCCCGTCGTCTTGCAGTGCAGGGAAGGGGACGAGAAACAGCGATTCTTGTGGGATGAAGATGACTCCCTCATTGGGGTCTTTTGGTAGCAAGTCTGCAATGGGTGCGATGAGTATTTTATGGAGTTGCTGTAATTTCTTGGTTGAGTTTTCGGTTTGGGAATTAGCAACAGTTACTTCAAATATACTGCGACTTCTCACACCGATATCATCACGGCTAGTGCTAACGAGGTCTTGTAAGGATTTGTTCAGGGATTTTTTTAGGTCAACTTGCTTAAAGGTAAATTCACCTGTGGGTTTGACCAACCAAATGTAAAGTTTTGATTGCTGCCATTCTTGTTCCCCTTCACCTTTGAATGGCTCATAAATAACTGAATACTGAATAAGTGTAGCGTTCTGTTGGGAGGCAATTTGTTGAATTTCTGGAAAAGTTGGGGGTTTAATATTGGGTTCATTGCTGGAGTTTTGAGATAGCTTGAAGTCTAATAACTCAACCAAAGCACGACCGCGACTGCGTTCGGCAATTTCTAAGGCTTTATCAAATTTATTCTGCGCGACTAAGGCTTGTTGCAGTAAGCGGTAGGTAGTAGCTTGCGTTTCAAAAATAGAGATTTTCTGGTCATCTTTTAATTCTCGCGCTCGTAGAGATTCCAGAACCTCAATCGCTGCGAATAAGGTGGTTTCGGCTTGGGAATACTTACCTTGAGCATTATAAATAAATCCAATATTACTAAGATTCGTACCTTCCAGTACCTTATCATTGATTTGTTCGGCAATAGCTAAGGATTGTTGAAAATATTCTAGGCTTTTGGCATATTGTTCCAAGTTGCCGTAGAATGTCCCAATCTTGTTAAGAACTGTACCTTCTGCTGCTTTGTCACTGATTTGTTCGGCAACGGTTAAAGCTTGCTGATAGTACTCCAAAGCTTTTGAGTACTGTCCCAACTGACGGTAAACTCCCCCGATTCCACTGAGAGTTACACCCTCTCCTTGTTGAAAGCCAGTTTGTTTAAAAATAGCTAAAGCTTGCTGATAGTACTCTAAAGCTTTTAGGTACTGTCCCAACTGAAGGTAAACTTCCCCAATATTGTTGAAATTTATACCTTCTCCAGCTTTGTCGCCGATTTGTTTAGTAATGGTTAATGCTTGCTGAAAGTACTCTAAGGCTTTGGTGTACTGCCCTAAGTTTAAGTAAACGAACCCACTATTGTTAAGAGTTCCACCTTCAGCCTCCTTGTCGCCGATTTGTTTAGTAATGGTTAATGCTTGCTGATAATACCCTAGAGCTTCGCGGTACTGTCCCAGCCTACGGTAAACCCCCCCAATACCATTGAGACTTCTACCTTCTCCTTGTTTAAAGTCAATTTGTTTGACAATGTCTAATGCTTGCCGATAATACTCTAAAGCCTTAGGATACTGTGCTAGGTTGTCGTAAAGTAGCCCTATATTGTTGAAAGTTGCACTTTCCGCCACCCTATCGTCAATTTCTTTGACAATGGCTAGTGCTTGTTGATAGTACTCAAAAGCTTTGGGGTACTGCCCTAAGTTGCGGTAAACTTCTCCAATATTATTGAACCCCTTACCTTCCCCCGCCTTATCGTCAATTTCCTGGGCAATGGCTAACGCTTGTTGGTAATACTCCAAGGCTTTGGAGTATTCTCCTTGACTATAATAAACTGACCCAATATTGTTGAGAGTCCTACCTTCTAGAGCCTTGTTACTGATTTCGTTGACAATGGCTAATGCTTGTTGATAGTACTCCAAGGCTTTTGGGTACTGCCCTAGGTTGCGGTAAACTTCCCCAGTATTGGTGAGCGTCGTACCTTCCAGCACTTTTGCCCCAATTTCTTTGGCAATAGCTAAGGATTGTTGATAATACTCCAAGGCTTCGTAGTACTGTCCTAAGGAGCTGTAAACTAACCCAATATTATTGAGCGTCGTACCTTCGCCTTGACGTTCCCCAATTCCTATCACAATAATGAAAGCCTGCTCAAATGTTGCTAACGCTTCTCTAGCCAAACCTTTATTTAATTGCTGAAGACCTAATTGATTCAACCGCAACGCCTCGTCATTCCGTTGTTCTCTAGTTTGAGCCTGCGCCAAAGTCGCATTACTTCGCCAAAAATTCTCCTCCACTTGCAGCGGACAACTCAACAAGATAAGCAAAGTTGCACTAAAAATGCTAAGACGGCGCAGATGAGGATACATAATCTCTATCAATGGGTTAGCGAACTGCTTATATATATCTTGCATATGGAAGAGGTTATGCAAAAATTTACTCAACTTCTTCACGAACATTCCGAAGAGCGCGCTCACCTGATCAACGGTTGTCGAATAACAGATTATTTGTCGTTTTAACAAATTGTTGTCGTTGAGCGTTTCTATCGCTACTAAAGCTTAGATATATTGAGATGAAGAAAAGCTTGAGCTAAGACAATTATGGCTTAGAAGAGGCACTCTACCAAATTGTTACTCAGTTCAAAACTATTCTTGTAAAAGATTTGAACGTTTTTTGGATGAATGACACGAATGTGTTAATAACAAAAAATAATTTGTTATCTAAAAACTATTATGTTCATTCGGGATTTTGAAATGTCTAACTGGGAAGACGTATCCGAGCTTTTTTTCTAACCAAAATGTCGGTGGAGAATCCTGCAAATGCCCTATCAATCGCGCGATGCAATCAAAAATAACTTGTAAGTTCCAATTGGGACTTCAGAGTTAATCTGGACAAGCTACCCCAAAATCGTGGTAAATAATTGGACATTCATGAGTAGCCTCAATGAAAATAGCTCGGCACTGTCAAGCCAAGATTTTATCTGTAGAAGGAATCCAGTTGCTGTTCAATCAGGGTTTACAGACAACCCGTAATCGCGCCTTGTTCGGCATCTGCTTGTTTTGATCTGATGGACTTTTGAGTCCCTATTACCTCTTTAGAAACCAGTGCCCTCTAAAAAATCGAGTATGGTTAGATAGAAGAAATTTTCAACCAGATAGTAGTCTATAAGGCATTCAATTTATCCCAAATAGTTTTAACTTTTTACGGATATAAAAGCTGGAAAATTGCTCAATCCATTAGGTTTAAGCATCAAGTTATTTGCCTACTGTAACAAATGTTTATTAGTAATTTTTATTACGGTCATTTGGGTTAGTTTACTAACAGTTTGATAGCAGCTTATTTAGCCCAAAAAAGCAAAGAACGGCGGCTCAATAAAGAGTCGCTCTTTGGGGGATTGGATATTTAATTGGTGCTACTATAGAGTCTAACCTTTAGCCAATTCAAGTATCAAGGGCTTGGTGAATCGGATGTTTTATCTATTATGAGGAGAGAATGCCTCACTCACTCTTCTGCCGTTGTTTGACTTCATACTTACCGCTACCACTGGGCTGACTTTCTAGGAAGTAGTTATACGGCTCATGAATATGTAGCGACCTGAAACTTTACTTGCGATTTTTGGATTTTCACTAACACTTTTAAGCGTCGATAACCTTAGCGGACAACCCCGCTAAGCCACCCGCTGGAGTTTGACCCACGATGGAAACATCAGCGCGAGCACTCACAGAGTATCATCTACCCACTCGCGAGCAATCCCAATGTACTAAGGGTGACTTCTTCATCTCAAAGGGCATCTCACAGCAGGGACATCTGCCCGTAAACTAGGGGTGATAATCCAGCAGTTCTAGCTTTGCCTCTGGTGTGAATCGTTGCTCCAGCATGGGCACTGGTCTGCCGTGATAAGCTGGTTGATCCAGTACCAGATCCTCATCAACAAACCTCATTCCCTTTTGTACCGACATTTCAGGAGGCTCAACAGAGGGTTGAAAGTCCAGATAACGAGTGAAGCTAGAATTCGGCGCTCCGAACTCTAGCTTCACTGAGCAGGAGGGTCGGAAGTCGAAACAGCGATTGTTATCTGGTTCCGTGGGATGCACGGCACAAACTATCAAAGAATTACAAGGAGCGATCTAGAGCGCGATCACGCTCTAGATCGCTCTTAGAACTGGACAGATTATTGCTTCTCCAGATCCTTAGTCGTGTCAAACTGTTTAATCAAATCTGTAATGATACGCGGGTGATTAGTCCTCAAGCCCACCTCACACTCTGTGCTTGTGGTATCTGAAGGCAAAAAGTTGGACTTCTGGACAGTTCATGAGCGATCACCCGAAGGTGACAAACTCGATCGCTCTTACTGAGGAAGCGCGATCACCTCTCACTCCATCATGGATGTCTCTTTTGGCTCCTTTAGCTCTTTCTCAAAAACTTGGATGTTTGGCTCCAGTAGCACAAACCCGTTTTTACTTGTTTGGCCCATCTTTCGGGCGATCGCCGGTCGGGAAAGTCGTTTATGACGATGTAGACACGGGTTGGATACCAGTGCGATCGCCACTTGGAAGATGTATGTATGACGACTTGGAGGAAAATCCTTCTTCAACTCCAATAGAAGGTTCTGTTTTATTGAAAAGGATTCCTAAATCTCAGCCCTAAATGCGATCGCTAGTCGGGAAAGTCATCTATTTCGACTGGGAGGAAAGTTCTCTCTTTACTCCAATCGACCGTTCTGGGTTGATAGAGCAGAACTTTTGAACCGCTGCCGAAAATGCGATCACCAGTGGGGAAAGTAACATAGGGAATCAGGATCAACAGGTCACTGCCAAAGATGCCCCACAAGGGCAGATGCCGAAGTTATCCTTGACCCAAAACCAGGCGCACAGCTTTCATCCCGCAGTGTTCCAGATTTTTTCCATCCTTACGACTGGGCATGCTTTATCTTAGTTGGCAACAGTTCATGAAAAGCTAGCGGCTAGCTGATTTCCTTAATGCGGGAGATTTCTGCTGGCTAGTAGATTTTGGTTGCATATCTTCCTTGCACTGAAAGATATATAACTTGACACCCACAGTTGTTTTTACACAGGATACTTGCATGTGCCCCCGTCCGAAGTCTGTTGGTTTTGCGTTAACACACTTCTCCGTAGGAATCGCAACGCTACTACTTTCTTTCGCTCCTCTACCGCCAATCCTGTCTCATTTTGAACTAGTTCAGGCACAAACCATTCAGGAGCCACAAGCCGAAGCTGAGCGACTGCTAAAGCAAGGTAATCGTCAACGACGTGCCGACGAGTACACAGCTGCACTTGAGTCCTACCAGCAAGCGCTCAAAATCTATCAGGAACTTAAAACCCCGCAAGGTGAAATGAAGGCATTGCACGGGTTAGTTCGGGTGTACTTGGCTCAGAAGAATTACCCTCAAGCAATTGAGTATGCTCAGAAACGCTTGGAGCTGGCACGAACAATACAAGATTATGAGAGTGAGTATGGTGTTCTTGAGTCGCTCTATGAAGCCTATATGAAAGGGGCGAATTATGCTAAGGCAATTGAGACAGCAGAGCAAATGCTAGCACTGGCACCAAAACTGGACAGCAATGGCAGCACGGCTTTTGAATCTCTAGCACAGGCATATGCTGCATCAGGAAATCAAGCCAAAGCAATTGACTACTATGAACAAGGCTTAAAAATTGCCCGAGAAAATCGCGAACCGAAAGTTGAAATAAGCTTTTTGACAGGTTTAGGAAAAGCGTACCATCAGCAAGGAAATTCAGCCAAAGCAGCCGACTCTTTCAAGCAAGCATTCAAAATCGTATATGAACTCAACGATCGGGAAATAGACTCAAGTTTTTTGAGCAGTTTAGGAGATTTAGCAGGCATATACCTTCCTAAAGCTGAAGTTGAACTTATTACAGCTAAAGTCGAAGCATCGCGACTGTTAGGGCAGTGCGAAGAGCGGCAAGAAGAAGACCAGTTCGCATCTGCACTTCAGTTCTGCCAACAAGCGCTAAAAATCTATCAAGAACTCAAAGATACTCATGGTCAATTTGAGGCTTTAGAGGCATTAGGTGGGGTGTACCGTACTCAAGGTAAGTACCCTGAAGCCATTGAGTACGATCAAAAACGACGGGAGCTAGCACGAGCAGTTCAAGACTATAAGCGTGAGCGTGAGGCTCTTTGGTCACTGTACAAAGCCTATATGAAAGTGGCGAATTATGCTAAGGCAATTGAGACAGCAGAGCAAATGCTAGCACTGGCACCAAAACCGGATAGCAATGGACTCACCGATCTGGAATCTCTAGCACAGGCATATGCTGCATCAGGAAATCAAGCCAAAGCAATTGACTACTATGAACAAGGCTTAAAAATTGCCCGAGAAAATCGCAAGCCGAAAGTTGAAATAAGCTTTTTGACACTTTTAGGGAAAGTGTACCATCAACAAGGAGATTCAGCCAAAGCAGCCGGCTATTTCAAGCAAGCATTCAAAATCGTACAAGAACGCAACAATCAGGAAATAGACTCAAGCTTCTTGAGCAGTTTAGGAAATTTAGCAAGCATATACCTGCCTAAAGCTGAAGTTGAACTTATTACAGCTAAAGTCGAAGCATCGCGACTGTTAGAGCAATGCGAAGAACGGCAAGAAGAAGACCAAATTGCATCTGCACTTCAGTTCTGCCAACAAGCGCTAAAAATCTATCAAGAACTCAAAGATATTCAAGGCCAAATTAAGACTTTAGAGAAATTAGCATACGCTGCATCAGGAAACCAAGCCGAAGCAATTGGCTACTATGAACAAGGCTTAAAAATTGCCCGAGAAAGTCGCAAGCCGAAATTTGAAATAGGCTTTTTGACAGGTCTAGGAAAAACGTACCATCAGCAAGGAAATTCAGCCAAAGCAGCCGACTTTTTCAAGCAAGCATTCAAAATCGTACAAGAACTCGATAGTCCGCGAAGAGAGTCAAAGTTCTTGAGCAGTTTAGGAGATTTAGCAGGTATATACTTGCCTAAAGCTGAAGTTGAAGCATCGCGACTGTTGGAGCAATGTACAGAGCAGCGAAGAGAACGTCAGTTCGCATCTGCGCTTCAGGTCTGCCTACAAGCGCTGAAAATATATCAAGAACTCAAAGATACTCAAGGTCAATTTGAGGTTTTAGAGGCATTAGGTCGCGTGTACAGCACTCAAGATAAGCACCCTGAAGTCATTGAATATGCTCAGAAACGACTGGATCTAGCACGAGCAATCCAAGATTATAAGAGTGAAGAAGAAGCTCTTGAGTCGCTCTATGAAGCCTACATGGAAACAGCAAACTATGCTAAAGCAATTGAGACAGCAGAGCAAAGACTTGAACTGGCACAAAAACATGACAAAAACATCAGATCGGAACTTTCAGATCTAGAGCGTGCATACGGTGAACTGGGAGATCAAACCACCGTAGATGAATTCAGACAGAAAAGATATTTAGAGCGGCTCAAGGAACACCAACAGGAGCTTACGCTTGCCCGAAAAAAGGGCGATCGGGAAAGTGAGATGGAAGCACTTGAAGAATTGGGTGATTTCCACCTTCAATATAAAGAGTTTGCCAAAGCCGTTGACTTCCACGAACAAGGCTTAAAAGTTGCACGAGAAAATCACCAGCAGAGAAACGAGTTGGACTTTCTGAAAGCTTTGGGAGTAGCGTATGCTCAGCAAGGAAGTTCAGCCAAAGCAACGGATTATTTGCAGCAGGTGTTAAACATTACAAGAGTAAGTAATGATTCACTAGAAGAATCAGAAGTTTTACAGGAGTTAGGAGATATATATTTGCCTGACTTTGAGGACTATGTTGAGGGTGAATTCGCTAATTATGCAAAGGGGATTGAATACTATGAGCAAGCTTTAGCCGTAGTTCAAAACTATTGTCAGAAGAATTGTGATTTTGAGGATACTAATCTTGACTATATTTTTGAGAGATTAGGCGATGGTTATAAAGCTTCAGGAAACCCTACTAAAGCCTTAGAGAACTATCAGAAAGTTTTGACGTTTATTGAACAGGAGGATGAGGATGCTCCAGCAGAAAAGGCGAGTCTTCTCCAACGAATGGCAGAGAGTTACATTGCATTGGGTGACTATACCAAAGCCATTGAGTATTCTCAGCAGCAGTTGGCGATTAGTGGAAGAAGATGGGACTACAGCTTGCAAAAATCGGCATTTCGCAATCTTGGTCTTGCCTACCAGCGTGCCAGAAACCCTGTTAAGGCATTGGAAGCCTACCAGATGGAGTTAGCGCTCTCGCAAGAAAGAAATGACCGCAATAACCAAGTCAACGTGCTTAACAGTGTTGCCAGTCTGCTTGTGGAACAGAACAAACCAGAATTGGCAATTGTTTTCTACAAGCAATCAGTCAACGTGATTGAAACGACTCGGCAAGAACTCCGGCAATTACCCAAGCGAACCCAAGAAGCCTATACTCGCAAAGTTGAAGGAACTTATCGTCGTCTTGCCGATTTGCTACTTTCCCAGGGACGCATTGGTGAAGCGGAGCAAGTTCTAGAACTTTTAAGAATTCAAGAGATTCGCAATTATACGAGAGACGCTGGTGCAGGTGAACAAACTTCAGGAGTCACTGCGAACCCTATTGAAACCCAAGTTCTGCAAACGCATGGAACCCTCATTGCCTTCGGTCAAAAAGTCGTTAATTGCCAACAATCCCAATGTAATCAACTGAGTCAACTATTAGACCAACGGGAAGTTATCACTAAAGAATTTAACCGTGCGGTTGAAGCGCTCGAAAAAACCGTTCGTGACAACCGCCAAGGCGATCCCATCTTCACCGATCCTAATCAGCTCTTCGGCAATCCAGACCAAATCGTCTCCGCTCAACCGGGTACTGTCCTGCTGCAAACGCTCGTTCTTTCTGATAAACTTTGGGTTCTCTGGGCATCCAAAGGTGGTGTCACCAAAAGTATTCCAGTCCCGGTTGGACAGAAGCAACTCAGCGAAACCGTCCTAAAATTCCGAGAGTTGTTGCAAAATCCCACCTCCGATATCCAAGAACTACAAGCTACAGGGAAACAACTTTACGAGTGGCTAATTCCCAAGGAACTGCAAGCAGAATTCACAGCTAACTCAATTCAAAATTTGGTCTTCTCACTCGACCACGTAACCCGCTACATTCCTATGGCAGCCCTGTTTGATGGTCAGCAGTATTTGGCTCAACGTTATACCCTGTCTACCATCATTTCCACTAACACTCAAATGGGCAATTCCCAATTATTGGGTGTGCAAAACACATCGATTCTGGCATTAGGACTTTCTGAAGCCAAGGCAGGATTTAATCCATTACCCAACGTTCCAACAGAACTGGATGCAATTGTACGGCAATCAGACACTGATTCCCAAGGCATCTATAAGGGCAACGAATATCTCAACTCTGCCTTCACTTGGCGCACCTTACGCGATAAGTTGAGTACTCACAACATCCTCCACATTGCCACTCACGGTAAATTTGAACCAGGCAGTGACAATGCTTCCTTCCTGGTAATGGGCGATGGCGAAAAGCTGCCCATTTCCCAAATTAAAACCTTGACGAATCTTGGCAACTTGCAATTGGTCGCGCTGAGTGCTTGTGAAACTGCCCTGGGTGGTACTGGACAAGATGGCACGGAAATTGCTGGCATCAGCTTCTATTTTCTCAACAACGGAGCTAAAGCAGTGATGGCGTCTTTATGGGCAGTGAATGATGGCAGCACTAGCCTACTAATGCAGCAGTTTTACAAAAATTTAGCCACGAGCCAAAAAACTATCACCAAAGCGGAAGCACTACGGCAAGCTCAACTGAGCTTATTAAATAAACAAGTTAGTGCTAAGGATGCCCCACAACGCTCAGATGCCGAAGTTATCCTTACTCCAAAACCAGGCGCACAGCTCCCACGCAGTCGTACTCCAGATTTTTCTCACCCTTACTACTGGGCACCTTTCATCCTAATTGGCAACAGTTTATAAAAGACTGGCAGCTAGGTGATTCCCTGTTGGAGATTTCTGCTGCCTTAGAGATGTGAGGTTGCATATCTTCCCAGCCTTGAAAAATATTAGTTTGACACCCGTGGTTGTTTACTAGAGAGGATACTTTGATGCCCTGTCTAAAGTCTGTTAATTGGATTAGCACAGCTTTGCTGTTATCGCTTACATCTCCTTTTTTGCTTCCAGAAACTCTTGCAATCGCAGGCTCTTTCGACGTCGAAATAATAATTCCTGGTGATAGCGTTGAACAATTACAAAAACGGCTGGAGCGCCTTCATCATACTCTTGAAGCTTATCGAAAGAGCGGCGATTATGAAAGTGAAGCGAATACTCTAAATCAAATGGGTGAAGTTTATACAGACTTGAAGAAATTTCAAACAGCGATAAAGCTACACCAGCAAGCCATAGCAATTTATCAACAGATTGGCGATCGTAAAGGTGAAGTAGAAACTCTTGGCTATATCGGAAATTCCCTCTTTAAATCAGGTCGCTATCAACAGGTAGAAGCATTACTGCGCCGACAGCTAGAGAATTTCAAGCAAGCTGACGAACCTGAGAGCGAACAAGCTCTGCTTGAGATGATGCGTCGTTATCTTAAGAATCGGTGGGGGCTGACAGCAGCCTGTAATGGGGCACAAGATCAAGATATCCAGCAACGCTTCATGTATGGAAAAATTTCATGGCAGGAAATATTAGATATATCGCAGCTAAATCTGTTTATATCTGAGTTAGTTGGTACGCCTCAATTTGATAAATGTTTTGGACATCAAGCAATCTTACATGGCATTGGTTGGGCTTATCGTAATTTAGGCGAATATTCTAAAGCGTTAGATTTTTATCAGCAGAGCTTGGCTTTTTCAAGACAATCGACAGATAAGTTTCGGGAAGCTTTTGTAATGATAGACATTGGTCTACTCTACAATGATTTAGCACAGCATGAGAAAGCTTTAGAAACTATTCAACAATCTCTATATGTGGGAGAAGAGATATGTAAGTGTATGGCTCTTAGTAAGATGGGTTTGGTTTATAAGGAACTGAAACAATACGACAAAGCCCTACGAGTTCTTCAGGAAGCCCTGAAGCTTCCAGATCCCTCAGAAGAACATAATATTCTTAATTACACTGGCTCAGTTTATTTTGAATTAGGCCAGCATTTAAAAGCAATTGAATACTATCAAAAAGCTTTGAAAAAACCTCCTATTGCTGGTGAGTATGGTGAAAAAGGGTTTATTCTCAATAATATTGGTACAGCTTATTCTCGCCTTGGTGAACACGATAAAGCTTTTACAGCATACCAAGAGGCTTTAGCACTATTTAGAGAACTTAATGAGCATCCAGGTCAAAGAGTGACTCTCAACAATATTGGTTTACTATTTGAGAAAAAAAATAGACCAGAACTTGCGATTGTCTTCTACAAACAAGCCGTTAATGTCACTGAAAATATTCGGCTAGGTCTACGAGAAATGACCCGGAAAGAACAAGAGGCTTATACCCAAACCGTTGCAGACACCTATCGCCGTTTAGCTAACCTCTTACTGTCTCAAGGACGACTTCTGGAGGCTCAACAGGTGTTGGAACTGTTGAAAATTCAGGAACTGCGCGACTTTACCCGCAATGCCAGAGCCGGAGGTGATAGCAACGGAATTGCGCTGGCAAACATTGAAACCGATATCTTGAAAAAATACGACAGTCTCATTACCTTTGGGCAGACCGTATATGACTGTGAACAAAAAAAATGTGTTCAACTGAGTCAACTGCGCGATCAGCTTGATGCTTTAACCGACAAATTCAACCAGGAATCCAATGCCTTTCGTAAAACGCTACGCGATCGCCTAGCGACCGACCCTGGTCTGCTTGAACCGGAAGCTCTTCGTGATACAGCCAGCAAAATTGTTAGCGCCGAATCCGGTACTGTCCTGATTTATCCCTTGGTTCTAGAGGACAAAGTTCGCATTCTCCTAGCCACTAGAGCCGGTGAAAAGGGAGTTGTTTTCCGTACTGTTGAAACGAAGGTCAAGCAGCGACAGCTCTGGGACATAGTAATGAAATATCGGGAGCAACTCAAAACGCCTTTGTCTAAAGTTAGTGATGTTAAAGCGACCAGTCAA
Organism: Trichocoleus sp. DQ-A3; assembly: GCF_039961975.1. Taxonomy (NCBI): domain Bacteria; kingdom Bacillati; phylum Cyanobacteriota; class Cyanophyceae; order Leptolyngbyales; family Trichocoleusaceae; genus Trichocoleus; species Trichocoleus sp. DQ-A3. The sequence continues at coordinate 22,710 of NZ_JAMPKC010000021.1, forward strand.
CAACTCTATGATTGGTTGATCAAACCGCTCGAACCCGAACTTAGTAATCCTAATGTTCGTCGTTTGGTATTCTCACTTGACCGCTCCACTCGCTACATTCCGATGGCGGCTCTGTTCGATGCCAAAACACAAAAGCATCTGATTGAACGCTACGCCATCTCTACCATTCTCTCGGCAAAATTTACCGATGTACTTGATCGCTTGCCCGCCAATAAACAAGAAACCCGTGTTCTAGCAATGGGAGTTTCTAAAGCCTTTCCGGGGTTTAGTGCGCTAGAAAACGTTCCCATTGAACTGGCTTCCATCGTAGAGCAACAAGGACGCGATCAGCAGGGGGTTTATCCGGGACTAGAGTTTCTTAACGAAGCATTTAATTTCCGTGCCTTGCGAGACAATCTAGCAGGTAATAAGGTGCTGCATATTGCCACTCATGGCAAGTTTGAATCAGGTCGTCCTGAAGACTCTTTCTTACTGTTGGGCACTGGGGATAGATTCAGCGTTGAGCAGATTCAAAAGCTGCAAAACTATATGGCAGACATCCATTTAGTAGTACTCTCTGCTTGTGAGACTGCCCTAGGTGGTCCCGATCACAACGGTATTGAAATGTCCGGCATCAGCTACTACTTCCTCTCCAATGGTGCAAAGGCAGTTATGGCTTCCCTATGGCTAGTCAATGATGGCAGTACCAGTCTGCTCATGCAACAGTTCTACAAAAACTTAGCGGCTGGAACGATGACTAAGGCGGAAGCTCTACAACAGGCACAGCTCAGCCTACTGCAAGGCAAAGTCACTGCCAAAGATACCCCACAACGCTCAGATGCCTACGTTACCCTTGACCCAGCACTAGGCGCACAGCTTCCGCGCAGCCGTACTCCAGATTTTTCCCACCCATACTACTGGGCACCCTTCATCTTAATTGGCAACAGTTTATGAAACACGGCTTGGCTCATTTTTGATGGCAAGAATGATGCAACTAGCCAATTAATTACAACCAGTTCTTCACACCATCAATATCAGTGTTAATCCAATCACCAAATATACTACCTAAGAGGAGTTTGATTATGTCCTCAATTAAGCGTCGTCACTTTCTCCAATTTGCTGGCTCAACGCTGGCAACACTAGGTTTAAGCCAATTTGATTTTCTCCAACAAGCTAACCAATATGGCAAAGTTCTTGCACAAGGCACTCCCCGCAAACTCGCCCTGCTTGTTGGCATTAACCAATACCCCAACGGTATCCGCTCCCTCAATGGTTGTCTGACCGATATAGAGTTGCAATGGGAACTCTTGGTGCATCGCTTCGGCTTCAGCCCTAAAGATATTCTCGTGGTAGGCGATCGCAAACTAGCCTTTACAGACTACGAACCTCTCAAACCTACTCGCCAGAACATTCTCGACGCCTTTGAAAATCACTTAATCAAAAATGCCAAACCCGGCGATGTCGTCGTCTTTCACTACTCCGGACATGGCTCCCTCGTCCTCGACAACGCCCCCAATCCCCTGTTCAAAGATGACCAAGGGCAAGGTATCAATGGCACTCTAGTTCCCTTCGATCGCATTCCTGGCAACAGCTCCAGCGATAACCAAGTCCGGGATATTATGGGGCGCAGCTTATTCCTGTTGATGCGTGCCCTCAAAACTGAAAATGTCACCGTAGTTCTCGATAGCTGTCACTCCGGCGGTGGCACCCGTGGGAACCTGGAGATTCGCGCCATTTCCTCTCGCCTGAGTGGTGGCACTGCTGCCCCTGCTCCTGAGGAAGTAGAATACCAACGCCGTTGGATAAAGGATTTGAAGCTTAGCGATCGCGAACTCGATGCACTGCGAAACCAAGGCATTGCCAAAGGCGTAGCAATTGGCTCGGCACGTTATAACCAGGAAGCTGCCGATGCCCCCTTCGGCGGCTTCCATGCGGGAGCTTTTACTTATCTGCTGACTCGCTATCTCTGGCAACGTACCCGCGATGAAGCCGTTGGTACCGTCTTTGTCAATTTATCCCGCAGCACCAAGGATGTTGCCAATGCCTCCGGTATCCCGCAAGAACCCATTTACGAAGCCAACCCAGCAAAAAATAGCCAGCAACCGCTGTACTTCTTCGCCCCTGCCACACCCGCTGCTGAAGCCGTAATTCGTGCTGAAAACAACGGACAAATTGAGTTTTGGCTCGGTGGTGTTTCTGCCCGTACCCTTGATGCTACGGGGAAGGGTACCATCTTCACCATCATTGATGAGGCTGGTAAGCCGTTGGGAGAGATTGAGCAACTCAGTCGCACTGGACTTGTCGGCTACGGCAAACTCCGCCAAGGAGAACCCAGTGCGGTTAAACCCGGACGATTCTTGCGGGAGCGAATTCGCGCCGTTCCCAATGACCTAAAATTGCAAATTGCCCTCGATCCATCTTTGGGCACTCGACTAGAGGCAACAAAAGCCGCATTACAAGCTATAAAGCGTATGGAGGTAGTTCCCTTGGGGCAAACAGCACGAGTGGATTACATTCTCGGTCGCCTGACTCCAGCCATTGCCGCAGCGCAGGCAAAGCTACCCGATCTCCCGCCAGCGGGCAGCGTCGGCTTGTTTACTGCCGCACAAGTGCCCGTTACGGCAACGTTTGCTCGTGCCAATGAATCCGCCGCCGCTGCCGTTGAGCGGCTGCGTCCCCGGTTGATTTCCCTGTTGGCAGGACGCATTCTTCAACTTACACTCAGTAGTGAGGCTGCCCGCTTGCAAGTTGCCACGTCTGTTGTGCCAACGGGAGAGGGTACTCCGGCGATCGCCAACGGGGTACAGCAATTTAAGACGGGGACAACGATGCAGGTGAAGGTTCGCAACAACGAACAGCGCGATCTCCACATTGCCGTTCTGGTCATTAGTGCCACGGGGAATCTGGCGGTGCTGTATCCTTACTGGGATGCTCCCGATATCGCCTCGCTGGTATCGCCAGGGCAGGAACTCGCCGTCCCGAAAGCGGACGACCCCTACCAGTTCCGGCTGCGCGGAACTTCTGGCTTTGTTGAGGTGTTGGTGTTGGCGACAACAAAGCCCTTGCGGCAGTCGTTGCAGACGTTGGAGGCAATCGGTCGCGGTAGAGGGCTAAATTCTCGTAGTTTCACACCACTCCAGGATAATGAGCCGTTAGATATTATCGAGTCGTTGGTGGGCGACTTGGATCGCAATAGTCGTGGGGATGGGGATATTAAGTTGGAGGGAGCGCGAGCAATTGGGGTGGCAGGAACGCGAGCAGTAGATACGACGCAGCTTGCCACGATTTCTCATGTGATTGAGGTGGTAACGTCTTGAGCGCAGTAGTGTTAGCACATTGCCAGTTTGCTCGCGTAGTGTGTGCCAACACGCGAGCATAGCAAAGCGCCGCAAGCGATCGCCCTGCTGCATAATATCTAATTGATTAAGGACAATGGCTGCCAAGGTTGAGCCCGTAAACTGCAACAAGTGACAACGCTTGAAGAGGGGCATAATCTCAGGTCTTTGATGTCGATGCAATTTCAGAAATTGAGTTTCTGCACAGGCTCAAGCGATCGCAAAGTACCTATTCCAGAAGCATCAGCACTTATGCAACTTACTGTGACATCACCAGGATAAAAAAAATTACTCTGCTTCTCCAATCAAGGTGAAGGCTGCCCAGAGTCTTGGGTCGGGATGTTTTTGCTTTGCGATCAGCATCGCTTGTCGCAATGCCTGTGCTTTATCTGGGTTCTGCTGCCACTGCTTATAAAACTCTTGCATTAATTCTGTGGTTGCAGCATCATCCACTGCCCACAAGGACACGAGTACGCTGGGAACGCCTGCGCTAATGAAGGAACGGGACAAGCCAATCACGCCATCTCCAGTCAGCCTGCCCTGTCCCGTGTCGCAAGCACTCAGGACAACTAATTCCGCCTTCAGTTTCATTTGTTGGATTTCGGTAGAGGTGAGCAGTCCATCTTCTCCCTCTCCGGGAGCAAGTGCCACTGCCCCAGGAAAATCCAGCACCCCGGTATCCTCAGGAGTACCATAGTCTAGCAGACCGTGGGTTGCCAGGTGAACGATTCGGGCATTGAAGATTCGCTGTTTGATAGCTCGTTCAGTTGCCTGTTTGCCGAGGAGGACGGGCGCGTTAAAGAATTGTGCGATCGCTTGTGCCTCTTTTTCTGCTCCCTTTAGGTAGGAGAGCTGCTCCTTTGTTCCCGTCTTGGAATTCCGGACTTTGGGCATGAGAGGGTTGCCAACAATCAGCATTTGGGAATTGGATATTTGATTTCCAATCCCTGCTCCTCGCTTCGAGTTCCCCAATCGCTGTCGCTGTTTTCGGGTTAAGTCCAGTGCCTGAATTGAAGGTGCAGTGAGGATGGTGTGTTTCTCAATGAGATATTGCCCAGAAGCATCTATTAGGGCAGGGAAGGGAACTAAGAAGAGTGCGCTCTGCGGGATGAAGATGACTCGTGCTTGAGGGTCGGTAGGTAGTAAGTTAGCGATCGGTTCAATCAACAATTGGTGAAGCTGTTGCAGCTTTTGCCGTTGTTGAGCAAGTTGTCGTTGCTGTGCTTGGGGTGATAGTTCGACAACAACGGTGGCTGGTTCACTGCGATTTCTGATACCGATAGATTTTCGGCTATTGGTAACGAGTTCGGCAAGAGAGGTATTTTGTTGCTGCCACAGGGGTTCGAGGTCAGATGAGCGAAACGTCACCTCCCCTGTAGGCTTGATGACCCAAATATAGAGTTCTGATTCGTGAGTTTCTTCTTTATCCTTAATCTTGAAGTCGTCACCGATAATCGAATACTCAACAAGGGTGGCATTTTGCTGTTTGGCGATTTGTTGCAGCAGGTCGATAGTGGGTGGAGTGATAGGAGAGTTGGGAGAGTTAGAGGTTGTAGCATTGCGACTAGCCAATAGCTCCACAAAGGCTCTGGCACGTCCCCGTTCAGCAATTTCTAAAGCGTCATTAGTTTTATTCTGGGCGATGAGAACTTTTTGTAAATGGCGATAGGTGCCAGCTTGTTGTTCAAAAATTGACACTTTGTAGGCATCATTGTCACCTAATCTCTCTCGTAGAGATTCCCTCGCCTCAATCCCAGCGCGAAGGTTTGTTTCGGCTTGGGTAAGATTGCCAGATTTGAAGAAAGTAGCTCCTAAATTATGCAAAGTAGTCCCCTCCCCATCTTTGTCGCCAATTTCCTGGGCGATGGCTAAACTCTGGTGATAGTGCTCAATGGCTTTGGCGTAATCTCCTAGAGAACTGTAAGCAACTCCCAGACCGCCCAGAGCATCCCCCTCTCCTTGGCGGTCTTTGATAGCCTTAGCGATGGCTAAACTCTGCTGGTAGTGCTCAATGGCTTTGGCATAATCTCTTAGGAAATAGTAAGCAGTTCCGAGATTTCCCAGAGATTGCCCCTCATGTAAAGGGTTTTTGATACTCTTCGCGATCGCTAAATGCTGCTGATGGTACTCAATCGCTTTAGCGTAATCTCCTAAGGCAGCGTAAGCATCTCCCAGATTGCCTAAAGAGTTCCCCTCACCTTGACGGTCTTCGATACTCTTAGCGATGGCTAAACTCTGCTGGTGGTACTCAATCGCTTTGGCGTAATCTCCTAAGGCAGCGTAAGCAACTCCCAGATTGCCCAAAGATTTCCCTTCTCTAAAACGGTCTTTGATTTCCTGTGCGATCGCTAAATGCTGTTGGTGGTACTCAATGGCTGTGGCGTAATCTCCTAGGGAATAGTAAACAGCTCCCAGATTGCCTAGAACTCGCCCCTCAGTTAGGCGGTCTTTGATACTCTTAGTGAGCGCTAAACTTTGCTGGTAGTACTCAATGGCTTTGGCATAATCTCCTAGCAAATCGTAAGCAACTCCTAGATTGCCTAGAGTAGTCCCCTCATTTAAGCGGTCTTTAATTTCCCGGTAGATTGTCAATGCCTGTTGGAAAGATTGTAATGCTGTCTCAACTTGACCTGTTTGAGCTTGCTGAATACCTTGTTCATTCAGTTGATCTGCTTCCGCTTTCCGCGCATCTGGTGTTTGAGCCAGCACCTGGGAATTTTGGATTTTAGATTTTAGATTTTGGATTAAGGGAAAATCGCTAATCGTTAGAGTGGTAACGAGAGTGAGGAGGGTGAGAATTTTGTTTGGCGATCGCATCATGCACTTCTCCAGCAACAGGAACTATGAGCAATATATTTGTTGAAGCGAAACACTTATGCAAGAGAGACAGCGTAGCCTCTCACTCAAGCCCCAGCGATTATCGATTTCTCTAGCGATCGCCAAAACCTCTCCTTTAAAATAATCGCAACCTATACTGGAGATACCAAATGTAAGGCAGATTAGAAAGATGGCGATCAAGGTCATTGCATCATCTTCCCTCCCAGCCTTTCACCCTGCAACTTGAATGCCGATTAGCTTACTATGACGCAAGCTCCCCTTCTCACTGGGCCTTCCACCGACCAACGCTTTATCTGTTCCGACATTACCTGGCAACAGTTCAAGCTGATTCAGGCAGGTTTTGCTGACTCTCCAGGCATTCGGCTGGCTTACTATGACAGCACTATTGAAATTCTCATGCCCGGACGCGAACACGAAGTTTTTAGTCGGCTCATCGGCTTTTTGATTGGGTTATTTTGCCTGGAAAACGCCATTGAATTTGAACCCACGGGTTCGATGACCCAAGAGCGAGAAGGAGAAGCCTCTGCCCAAGCCGATGAATCCTACTGTTTTGGAGCATCCAAGCCCATCCCCGATCTTGTCATCGAAGTCGTGTTTACCAGTGGCGGTCCTAACAAGCTCCAACGGTATCAGGCATTAGGAGTGCCTGAAGTATGGTTTTGGCAAGACGGTCTATTTAGTCTCTATCGCCTACGGGTTGACCATTACGATAAAATCACTCAGAGCGAAATTCCAGAACTGGCAACCCTCAGCATTGACCTACTCACCTGCTGCGTGTTGATGGCTCAGACTTCTCGGTTGGAGGCAGCTCAAGAGTTTCGCAAGGCACTCAAATCACCATCTGCTTAAGCCTTTGGTACTCAATGGCTTTGGTGTAATCTCCTAGAGAATACTAAGCAAGCCATGAGTTTTGGGGGGCGGCTTCCTCGGATGCAATCGGCTAAAATTTGTAGTTCGTGCATGACCTGCTCTTGAGAGTATCTATGCATTCCCAAGGCATGCAGGTATTCCACCATGCGGTTCAATTGCTCTAGTGTTGGCGATTCGCATCGGCGACGAGATCCGGGTTGTCGCTGTTGGAGATGGTCTTGGCGGTAAACGGCATGATAGCTTTCTAGTAGTTGGCGCGATCGCTCAATTTCTAAGGGCGTGAGTGCGTAAAGCTCGACGAGTAACCGTTGCAATCGCCCAGTCGTTATGCCATTTAAAATCGACCAATCGCTAGCTAAATAAACCCCACACTCTAGCAAGAATGCATTGAGTCGAGAGATGACCAAACGTTTTGTCCAAGTACTAAGCTGGCTTTGGTGTGGAGCAAAGGTTTGTAAGATATGAGTAGCGAGTGACTGATAGCTGGAAGATTGACTTTGGGAATTTCGCTTAGGCTCGAGAATATCGACATCATCCAGAACCAAGGGCAACAGCTCAAAGTGCGTAAAACCGCCTTTTTCGCCAAATCGTTCCTCCAAATCTGCACATACCCAATCAATTTGATGAGAAATAAAGCAACGCAAACAGCACTCTGCGATTTGCCCAAGGGTAGCATTCTCAGAGATTGCTTCTGTTGGCATTAGTTGCAGGAGACGATGCTGAACTTGAGCATCCGGCACTTCTGCCATACCAACGAGGGAGGGGAACTGTTGTTGGAAGAACGCTTTGGCAGCAGGAATTTCTTCTACTTTGCGTCCTCGAGCCGAGTCAATTCTCACTAGACACCAGTATTTCCATGCAGCACCCATACTTGTCTCACCTATTTTGGATGAACTGGATTGCCAATGTTGCCTGCAATGGTTTTACCCCCTTTTAGTTCGCCTTTAACAACAGGTGAATTTCCCTGTCATCTACACCTATTTATGGCGGGAGCGAACTTATGCAATCAGCTGGCTGGAAAATAGGGGTTAGAGTTAGGGGTCAGGGGAGAGAGGTTTATCATGCTTTCGTTGTGCGCGAACAGCTTATGGAGAGCTGGCTTGAAAATAGATTTTTTTGAGCTTTGGTGTTTGGGTGTGGGGTGTAGGGGTTTTTCCTACCTTATCTCCCTCACTCCGCTTCACCAATTAGAGTAAAAGCAGCCCATTCTCGCGGATTGGGATGAGTTTGCATGGTAATCAGCATCGCCTGCCGTAATGCCTTGACTTTGTCTGGATTCTGCTGCCACTGACGGTAAAACTCGCTCATCAATTCAGCAGTAGGCGCATCGGGAACTGATCATAGGGAAACGATTACGCTGGGAACTCCAGCCATGATGAGCGATCGCGACAATCCAATCACTCCGTCTCTAGTAATTCTGCCCCGTCCCGTGTCGCAAGCACTCAACACCACTAGTTCTGCCTTCAACTTCATTTTGAGAATCTCAGCCGAAGTCAGTAGTCCATTATCTTTAGCTAAGGGAGGTAAAGCGATCGCTCCTGGAAAATCTCGCACCCCTGAAGCTTGCGGAGTGCCATACTCCAATAGTCCATGTGTTGCTAGATGGATAATCCGAGCTTGTGGCATTCGTTCGACAACGGCTGGCTCGCTTGCTCCCACAGTAGCGGCTTTGATGGCAAACCCCTTGGCAACTGTTGCTGCTTCCTCCTCTGCACCAGGCAGACTGGACAACTGCTCTTCTATGCCTTTGGCAGGATTCCACACCTTGGGCATGATGGGATTGCCGACAACCAGGACATCATCTCCTCGAATGGGCGAACTGCCATTTGCGGCTACCAATTGTCGTCGTTGTCGCGTCAGGTCTAATACCTGAATTGAGGGTGCAGTAAGAATGATGTGTTTTTCGATCCGATACTTGTCCTGAGCATCCTACCAACCAATCATCGATACAGCCTTGCGCTTCTGTTCTGGCGATACTTCTAGATACCGCTGTAAAGTACCTAAATCGTTGTGTCCGGATATCTCTTGAATGTGCCTGAGCGGTATCCCAGCATTGTGCATTTGGGTTAGGGCAGTTCGCCGGAAGCTATGGGTACTGACTCCTTCTACTCCAATGCGCTTGCAGGCATCCTTCAAGAGCTTATCAGCCATGAATCGAGTTAGGTGTTCCTTGCCCCTGACTCCAGAAGGGAACAGCACCCCTGGATTGAGAAGTGGATACTCTGCTAGAAATTGAGCCAGTGCAGGTTGAATGTCTACAACGCGGGTTTTTAACTTACCCTTCGTGGTAGACTTCCGGAAAGTCAATGTTCCACTTTTAATGTCCGTGGTCTGGAGCGCCAAAGCTTCCGATACCCGACAGCCAGTAAACAAACAGATGGCAAACAAAGCGCGATCGCGTGGCGACTTAAATCCATCACTAAACAACCGCCTCAATTCATCTGAGGTAAGGATTTTCCCTTGCCCGTTGCCGCTGACCTTCATAGTGGTATCTTGTCGTTAATCCCTAGATTACACGAAATTCCGGTTTCGTGGAATAGATGCCCAAAAGTATAGCGCTAGCGTTGGTTGAAAGATTTTGGATTGCCGGATTCAACCGAGCTTATCAATCCCGCTCCATCCGCCTCACGAGAGAATCAGCGTTTCGGGCGCAATCGATGATTTTTGCTTATGCCTGCGCGGTTATCACCGTTATCAAGTAAAATCCGTGACGCTGAATTTGTAAGTAATAGTTTGTTCCCTCTGGTGTCCACAGTTCTTCCGATTCAGCAAGGAGTTAGAAATCTTGACAGCGATCGCCCTTAAGAATTCGGCGCTCCGAATTCTAGCTTCACCCGTCCGGAGGGTCGGCAGTTGAGATAGCGATCGCTGTCTAGTTGCGTAGGATGCACGGCACACACTATAAAAAAATTGCGAAAATTGAGCTGGTAGCGATCGCGGTCTATCTTTTCAAGACTGATCCGGCTGCTCTCGAAGGGTGTGATCGCGCTCCTTTCTTCTTCAGCGCTGCAAGGTAGAAGCGAAGCTTACAAGATGCGATCTGCGCGCAGAGCGCGATGACTTATGCCTTTGAAGCAATAGACCTCATGGAAAAGTCGCAGGTGGGATGGTTACAAGTCGGGAAAAGAGTTTATGACGATGTAGAGACGGAGCGGACACCAGTGCGATCGCCAGTTGAGAAATGTATGTATGACGACTTGAAGGAAAATCCTCCCTCTACTCCAAGCGAAGGTTCTGGTTTGATCGAGCAGGACTCCTGAACCTCTGCCAAGAATGCGATCGCTAGTCGGGAAAGTGAAGAGAGAAGACCCACCTTCAGGTTAAACAACTGTTGTTGGATAGGGAAGAGCTTGGGGACAAGCAAGATTTCTCGGAACTGGTACAGGATTTGCTGGTTTTTTGGGTAGAAATCCAGCAGGGCGAAAATCCAGATACTCTAATATCTAGATTTTCGGATAGCTAAAAATCTGAAAAGGCAGATAAACAATGACTAACTCAGAAGAAGTGATCGCTGACGTGACAGAGCTGAGTGCTACGAATCTCGTCCTTGATGAGCTACGGTCATTATTGCAACGATTAGATCGACTCTTAGAAGGAGCCGTCGTTGCTGCCCAAACGGCTTATGGGTCAGAAGCTGCAACTGACCCCTATCGTGGACTTCACATCAGTCAGCAAGACGTAGAACAGTTACTAGCTCGCGAACCGGGTGTCCCCTTATTCCAAAGGGATGGAGATAAAGGGGATGGGGACAATGACACTCAACGCTCAGCGGATAACTCCTTTTCTTATCCACCTAGCAGAGGAGTACGCTTAGCTTGGTTTCAGCAGACTTTCGGTTTGTCTGATTTCGATTTAGATGTGGTGGCGATCGCACTCGCCCCGGAAATAGACCGCCGCTATGAGCGACTTTACGCTTACCTTCAAGACGATGTTACCTGCAAGCAACCCACTGTGGATTTAGCTCTGAATCTGCTTTGTCCTTCGGCGGCAGCCAAACTTATGCGGCGCGATCGCTTTGCTCCTGATGCCCCACTGCTGCGCCACGGGTTGCTGCACTTAGTCGGCGAGCGCGATCGAGTGAAGTCAACGTTATTGGCTCAGTATCTGCAATTGGATGAGCAGGTTATCCGCCTGCTCTTGGGACAGAAAGGATTGGACACACGACTGGTATCCTTTTGTCAACTGGTGCAGCCGACTGTTTCCCTGAAGGAGTTGCACATCAATCCAGAAATCAAGCAGGCACTGTCGGTGCTGGTTGTGCAAGATTGGCAACGTTGTCAACCGTTGCGGCTGTATTTTCAGGGGAGCGATCGCATAAGCAAACGTCGCACGGCTGAAGCGTTGGCAGCAGAAGTTAAAGTTCCTTTACTGGCGGTAGACTTAGCTCGGATAGTGGAGGCTAAAGTCGATTTCGAGTCAACGCTGAAACGACTGTTCCGCGAAGCTTGGTTTCAGAATGCCTTACTTTATCTGGATGGGCTGGATGTTGTGCAAAGTAACGACCAAGCTATTTCCTACCAGTGTCTGTTAGCCGCAGTAGCAGAAAACAGAGGAATAACTATTTTATCAGGGGTGCAACCGTGGGCGGGGGCAAGGGGAATCATCACTGTACCCTTTACCCTTCCTGATTTTGCCCAGCGTCGTCGTTGCTGGGAAGCCCATCTCACAGCAGTGGGTATCCGCCTCAATGAAGTGGAATTGGATGCTTTGGTAGACCGCTTCCGCCTGACACCTGACCAGATTGCCGATGCCGTTACGATTGCTTGCAACACAGCCCGATGGCAAGCGGCGGCGCGGGGGGGAGAGGGGGAGATCACTGAATTTGAGAGCCAAACTCTAAAATCGGTTGATTTGTACGCAGCTGCCCGTACTCAATCGGGTCATGACTTGGCAACACTGGCACGTAAGATAGAGCCGAAGTACAGTATGGATGATATTGTATTGCCTGCCGATCAACAGAGGCAGTTGCAAGAAATCTGCAATCAAGCCAAGTATCGGCATATTGTTTATGGGCAGTGGGGCTTTGAGGGCAAGCTGTCGGTAGGGAAAGGGCTGAATGTGTTGTTTTCCGGGCCACCTGGGACGGGAAAAACGATGGCAGCGGAGATAATGGCTCACGAGTTGCAACTTGACTTGTATAAAATTGATTTGTCGCAAGTCGTCAGCAAGTATATTGGCGAGACCGAGAAGAACCTCAACCGGATTTTTACGGCGGCGGAAAGTGCCAATGCTATTCTGTTTTTTGATGAAGCGGATGCTTTATTTGGCAAGCGTTCTGAGGTCAAGGATTCTCATGACCGCTACGCTAACTTAGAAATTGCCTATTTGCTTCAGAAAATGGAAGAGTATGAAGGTATTTCGATTCTGACGAGTAATTTACGCCAGAATCTGGATGATGCTTTTACTAGGCGGATTCGGTTTATCGTTGAGTTTCCGTTTCCGGAGGAGGAGTCCCGTTTGCAAATCTGGCAGGGGATTTGGCCGAAACAGACGCCTCTGGGTGCGGATGTGGATTTGCTGCTATTGGCGCGGCAGTTTAAGTTGGCTGGGGGAAATATTCGCAATATCGCCCTAGCGGCTGCTTTTTTAGCGGCAGAAAATGGGCAGAGTGTGGGGATGAAGCAGTTGCTACAGGCGTCGAAGCGCGAGTTTCAGAAGATGGGGCGGTTGGTGAGTGATAAGGAGTTTGTAATTTGAAATAATTGCTTTTGAGCGGAAGTTAGGCGGGTTATACGGTGAACAGTTTGTTGGTAGCTGTCACCTTTAGTTGGTTGCCGTAGGTGCCCTGTGCATTATCGCCGTTAACTAGGACTTTGGACTGAGCGCCCTGTAGTTTTGTTAATTTGGCTTCTAGGGTGACGGTTTCCGTACCCGAAACGTCCTTTTGCGAGGGGGGTGTTCCCGGTATGGTTTGGGTTCCAGTAAAGGTGAAAGTACACTGAGCTTTGTAAATTACCTTTTTCTCGCCTACTTTCAGCTTTTCATAGGGGTAAACAGTAACTTTTCCGGCTGTCCATGAACCTTTATCGGCGGGGGGAAATGGCGTTGTCCCTGGTGTTGCCTGCACATCGCCCTCAACTGCCACGCTTTTACCCATTTGGGTGAACCCTCTTTTCAATTTTTTAATAGAGATTTAGCCATTGTATTGGGTTAGGCCATAGGGAAAGCTAACGAATCGTTGTTAGTGTTGGGTTTCGTTACCCCTAAAACCGTTTAGGTAGATTTGAGGAGATTTTAGCGTAAATTTGACAATTTCGTGTTTTTCTAGTATATAAAAAAGATTGCTCCTAGCTTAGGGTTATCAGGGGAGCAAAGCGACGAATCCTCTATTGGGTCAAGGAGTGCTGTCGCGTAATTTTTTTCGGGCTGGATTTTAGAAAGTATAGAACTTACGGGTTTGAAGTCTGAAACCTCTATCCCCCCAGCCCCCTTTTCAAGGGGGAGAATTTTCTCAAAGTCCCCCTTTTAAAGCCGGATCTTTAGTGAGGAGATTTAGGGGGATCTAAATTTGATGGGGAAACATGAAAGTCCTCTTTTTAAGGGGTTGGGGGAATCTCTGGTGCGTTAGTCCTAACGTAAATCGTTAATCCCAAAGTCTAATGATTCCAACTGGCTCACTACTTTGAGTGCAGGCGAAAGAACACCATTTAGGGAGCGGATTTCGATGATCCAAGATATGGATGAATCGCTCAAAGAGTTGCTGATTCAAAAGGTACCGATTGATAGCATGGTGATTGATATCCAATTTGACAGACCGAACCAAGAGTGGGAAAGTAAGCTGCCAAAGCCGACGATTAATTGTTTTCTCTACGACATCCGGGAGAATCTGGAGTTGCGAGATAACGAACGGTATCTGTCGCGCAATGGGGCAACGGGGATGGAAACTCCAGCGTCGATTCGCATGGATTTAACCTACCTGATTACGGTATGGGCGAAGGCGGTGGCGGATGAGCATCGGCTGTTGGGTAATGTTATGAAAACGTTGGTGAGTTATCCGACTCTGCCGGAGGAAGTCCTAAAGGGGGAGATGACAAATCAGTCACTGCCGTTACGGGCGGTGGTGGCATACCCTAATAATACGCCGAATAGTTGGGATTTCTGGGGGGCGAATGAATGGCGATTGAAGGCGGGGATTAGTTATCGAGTGACGGTGGCGGTTGAACCTGCGCCGGTTGAAGTGGGTTTGGTGACGGAAAAAATTATTCAGTTGCAGCAAAAATAAGGGGGAAATATGCGGGAGTCGAAGCAGGAAGGGGCGGCAAAGAGTAATTCTCGTCAGTTGCAAGAGACTGGGGAGATGCATCTGGAGAGGGTTGAGACTGGGGGAATGTTTTCGTCGCAGCATGACCCTTTGGTGGGGGTTTCTGGGATGGGTGGTGTTCCGTCTGTTAGTAGTCATGCGGCTATGCTGAATCGTTCTCCTGTTGCTGGGAAATCTTCTAATCAGCAGTTGGTGTTTCAGTTGCAACGGCAGTATGGGAATCGTTATGTGAATCAGGTGGTGCAAATGGCGCGGCGGGCGGAAACGAAGGCAGTTGGTGAGAGCATCGGTGTATCTGAGGCGCATCAGGAGAACAGAACTGGATTGCCGGATAACCTGAAAGCCGGGATTGAAAGTCTTTCCAGCATATCTATGGATGATGTGAAAGTCCACTACAATTCTGACAAACCCGGCCAGTTACAGGCGTTAGCTTACACCCAAGGTCCGCAGATTCATGTCGCACCTGGTCAAGAGGAACATTTACCCCATGAAGCATGGCACGTTGTCCAGCAGATGCAGGGAAGGGTGAAGCCGACGATGCAGATGAAGAGGGTACAGGTTAATGATGCTCAGGGGTTGGAGGAAGAGGCAGACGTGATGGGTGCGAAAGCATTTACCATCGGCCAGCAAAGGTATTTACGACCACAGCAGTTACCGCAAAACTTCGCCGCCGAAACCTCATCTGCCTATGATGTTGTCCAGATGCAGGATGATGATGAACCACCGGCGTTGAGTGATGAGGAATTGTCTATATTGTTAGACGATGATGAACCACCGGTAATGTCAGAGGAGACATGGGGGGAATGGTTCTGGAGACATAAATGGAAATTTCTGGCAGCCGGAATTACCATATTAACGGCATACGCCTTGTACAAAAAGTATGGTGGGATGCAGACAATCGAACCGGCACCGTCAAGCCCACCACCAGGGCCATCAGTAAACGAATTATCTGCACCGACACCGTCAAGCCCACCACCAGGGCCATCAGTAAACGAATTATCTGCACCGACATCGTCAAGCCCACCACCAGGACCATCACCAGTGAACGCACCATCGGAAACGCACGCATGGCCTGTTGGTAAAATCTATACACCATTGGACAAAGCTAAGGGGCTATTTTCAATCCTACCTGGAGGAGGATTAGCGGTGGAGACACTGGAACAGATCGTTGCCGGGAAACCCGACGGTGCTGCGCTACTAGCAGAGACAGTCAAGTTGCATCCTTATGCGTGGCCAGCCAGAGTGTACGACGGTGTTGCCATAGCATTAAGTTATTACAGCGATGGAAAAATAGAGATAGGGCAAACGAAAAACCTGATAGAAAACATTTTTCGTACTTCCTAGAGTCCGTAAGCATATTAGTGGGATGGTGAAATGAGAGATGCGATACTCCAACGAAAAAGTCGCTTTGGGAGCGGATTCTAGCCAACCAGTAACGAAACGCGGTCGCTTGCTGAGGGAAATCAGAACAGAGGTGTGATCGCTCCCCAGAAACAACGTTTTGTTGCAATTGATGAGAATGATCGCTTGTCGTAGGGTTCGGGTGGAGTGCAATCACCCGTCAGAATTAATTATTTTTCAGTTGGCGACCGCTCGTTTTCCAGGAATGGAAGAAATTTGCCATTGGGTTGCGATGCCCCCCAGAAACAACATTTTGTTGCAATTTATTAAGGTCAACTCTTATTAATAAAATTTACATATTCTTGCAATATCAAAAGTATCACTACCTCTAGAAATGACATTTTGTTAATTTTTCCCTAGAAAAATTAAGTCAAACAATTTTATTTTTTCTGCATCTCTCCTAGTAAATAGCTATTATTAAGTTTTTGTAAAATTACACCCAATTGTTAAAATAGGCTATATAAATAACTACAAACTCAGTTTTTCTGACGCATCTTGGGGATAACTATGTTGAGTGTAGAACCTGAACAAATTCGTCACCGAGTTGCGATCGCAGGAACTGTGACTGATGAAATTACACCTCTTGCTATTCAGGGCGCTGTTGTTGAAATAGAGGGACAAAATCTGCATACCCTAACCCGTGAAGATGGCTCATTCTATTTCATAGACCTACCAGCGGGAAAGTACAACTTAAAAGTTTCGGTTCCCAAGTTAGGGAGTCGCTACGGTACTACTAAAATTCCAGAAATTGTCGTGGAAAACGACAAGGATAGTAGACTGATTTTTGACCCAAAAGCTCAGGTAAAACTACCACCAACTAGACTGGTTGGACAACTCAAACGCAGTGATAACAACCAGCCAATCGCCAAGGCAATTGTTCAGTTGAGTGGCAGCGAAACCAAAACTTTAACAGATAAAGAGGGTCGATATACATTATCGGGCATCCAAGCCGGAAAACCCAATGTCCAAGTTTCAGCCAAGGGTTTCCAGCCAGAAACTCAAAAAATCACCCTAAAGGCTGGACAGGAAACAACTGCTGATTTCAAGCTGACCCAAACCCCTTAAATTTTTACCGAATCTTTTAAGGAAGATTCTCTGACCTAACTAGACGCTAAAGCTAACCATTTATAGGAATCCGTTGCTTACAACAACAGAATTAAAATTAGCTAAAAAATTCAAAGCTTACTCAGAGAAATAATGCGTATCGTGTAAAGGAGAAAAAGAATGCCGCAGTATTTATCCCCTGGTGTTTACGTTGAAGAAGTACCACCAAAAGCGCGACCCATTGCAGGAGTAGGAACGAGTACAGCCGGTTTTATTGGCGTAGTTGCCGACTCGGTTGCGATGCCACCTATACCGGGGCAGTTTCAAAAGGACGACAAAAACGAAATCCAACGAGACGAAAAGGGAAATCCAATTCCGATTCTGTACACTGTTGCCCCAACAAATCTTCCCCAACTGATTACCAGTTGGGAACAATTCAAAACCAAGTTTGGCGATATTCACGCAGACAACAAGATACTCGCCCATGCAGTTTATGGGTTCTTCAACAATGGCGGTACTCGATGCTGGGTGCTGCGGGTGGCAACTGCCGCCGAACTGAACGACCCATCTCAGGAATTACAAAAGTTCGAGGCGATTGATGAAATTACCATTGTAGCCGTCCCTGGAGCGACTTCAAAAACTCAGCAGGAAGCGATTATCGACCACTGCGAGAAAATGAAAGACCGCGTTGCTGTCCTTGATGGTACACAAACACTAGAATCAGTAACAACGAATGCCATTACCAACTCGACCAGGAACAGCAACTATGCTGCACTCTACTTTCCTTGGATTAAGGTGTTCGACCCTGTTTCTCAGGGAAACATCGCGCACCCCCCCAGCGGACATATTGCTGGTGTATATGCACGAGTAGATGGGGAAAGGGGCGTTTACAAAGCCCCTGCTAACGAAGTGATTCGCGGTGCTGTTGACCTAGAACTCAAGTTAGGCAAGAATGACCAAGATGGATTAAATCCAAAAGGAATTAATATTATTCGCGCCTTCGACGGTAACATCAAAATCTGGGGAGCGCGAACTTTAGGTGGTGATGACAACGGCGAGTTTAAGTACATCAGCACCAGACGATACTTTAACTTCCTCCGCGAATCTATCGACGAGGGAACGCAGTTTGTAGTCTTTGAACCCAATACTCCAGCACTGTGGGAACGCATTAAACGGTCAGTGGGTGACTTTCTGCTCAATCAATGGCGCGATGGCGCATTATTTGGCGAAACTCCCAAGCAGGCATTCTTCGTCAAATGCGACGCTGAGACAAACCCGCCAGAAGTCCGAGAGTTAGGGCAAGTAGTCACCCTGATTGGCGTAGCGATAATCAAACCCGCTGAGTTTGTCATCTTCCGTATCGAGCAAACCACTGGCAGCTAAGCCATTCAAAATTTTCACAATCTAAATTCACGCATTGTCTAACCTAATGTTGGCAATCAAACTGCATTGCAACCCTGCACTGCCACCAGATAAATTCAACGCTAAGGAGAAAGGGAAATGGCAAGAGTCGATCCGTATAGAAACTATCGATTCCTGGTAGAAATCGATGGTATTGTGCAAGCGGGGTTTTCCGAGTGCAGCGGATTTGGTTCAAGTGTAGAAGTAGTCGAGTATCGTGAAGGCGGCGACCCAACAACGGTACGCAAACTGCGAGGAAAAGTCAGCTATCCCGACATCACACTCAAGTGGGGCATAACCGATTCTCGCGAACTTTATAATTGGCACTTAGCAGCTGTCAATGGGGAAGTTGAGCGCAAAAATGGCTCCATTGTCATACTCGACGATAAAGGTCAGGAAAAGGTACGCTGGAATTTCTTCAGTGCTTGGCCCAGTAAGTATGATGCTCCAAGTCTCGACGCTAAAGCCAACGATGTAGCCATTGACTCCCTAACAGTGAGCTGCGAGAGAGTTGAGCGAACTTAAGGAACTATCCGCTTTTAGCCGTTGTTGGTTGTTGAGAGGGGGAGGTACAGATCACAAATCGCAACTCGCTATGCTCCACTCAACACTTGGAAAAAAGGAAGGATAATGTTTCAAACCGAATATGAATTTACCTTACCTAAAGGCTATGTAGATAAAGAAGGTGACTTGCATCGCCAGGGAGTGATGCGGCTGGCAACAGCCGCTGACGAAGTCGTACCGCTCAAAGACCCGCGTGTACAGTCTAATCCAGCCTATCTAGTGATTATCTTGCTGTCCCGCGTCATTGTCCGACTGGGTTCCTTGGAAGCTATCAATCCCAAAATCATCGAAGGGCTATTTGCTTCTGATCTGACTTACTTACAGGAGTTATATAGCCAGATTAATGGAAATGGGAAGCGAGCGCAAAACGTCACCTGTCCCCATTGCAACCAAGGGTTTGAGGTGGAGTTAGAACTCGCGGGGGAATCGTAGGCTACCCTCTGAACTTGCTCCGTCGAGAAGTAGCCTGCATTGCCTTCCATTTTCATTGGCCCTATGAACAGCTCATGAATATGGAACATCAGGAGCGCCAGGAATGGGTTCAAGAAATCTTGATGTTAACTGCTTCTAGCAAGAACACAATTGAATAATTCCTAAAAACCGATGGCTTCAGAAGACCAAATCTGCAAAAACATTACCACCCTGGGTGAGAGGTTGCAGAACATTGCAACTTCCCTCATTCAACAGCGTCAGCCGCAACGGCTCCGCTCTCAATTCCTGAAAAATAACCGAGAAAATCTCACCCGACTGAGTGAGAAGTGGCAAGATATTGACCTTTCTAACGTTCAACAGGAACAGCAAAAGCCACGCTTACTTCAATTTGCAAAAAACATTCAAAAGAAATATCTCTTCCAGCCAGCTAACTTTAATGCTGAGCAGTTGCCCTTATTGGCCAACTTGCCAAGGCTGAACCAAGAAGAATTCACTAGCGAATTAAATTTTAAAGAAGATAGTGACCCTTCTAGCGGTCAACTAATCAAGGATTCTCATCGCGAAGAAATCGCGGTTATGATTAATACTGAATCTAAGGATAAACAGGTAGAAGCTAAAAATAAAAGCCATAATCAATCTTCTATTAATACAACCAAGAAAAAACTTACAGGCATCAATAAATTATTTCAGTTCGCTCAGGATATTCAGTTTAAATATTCTTTAATTAGACCGAAGTTAAACACGGCTGTACCAACCTTAGAAAATGCAACTCCACAGCCCCCTAATTTTTTCCAACAAAAAAAACTTGATTCTTCTGAATTTCTAGAAAACTCCCAAGCCAGAACTCATTCTGAACAAGGTCAACTTGAGGAAAAAATTGAACGTAGCAGTTACTCACCAATCAACACTCCATTAAGTAACTTCCTCAATAAAATTCTCAACATTCGGATTCCCAATGTAAAAGTTTATGCCAATGCAGTAGCAGATACTTTTGCAAAAAGCTTTAATGCTGATGCCATAACTTATGATGATAAAATCTTATTCCGTACTGGTAAGTATAATCCTCAAAACCCAGATAGTATTGCCTTACTAGGTCATGAGCTGACTCATATTGTCTATTCACAAAACCCTAATAATAGACAGATTGCCAGCAATGATATTGAAGAAAAATCAGCCTTAAATAATGAGAAGCAGATTCTTAGCTACTTTTCTTTTCCGGAAGTACAAAGAAACTATCAACAACCATCTATTCCTCAAGCCAGAAATAGTTATGCCCCAATGAGTGCCTCACATCAGACTGTTGTGAATGCTCCAAAAACAGCAGGTGAATCACGAGATGTAAGTTTGCCACCCCAGACAAATTCAGATTTTGAGCTTACAGAAAAGCATCTGAAAAAGATTTTTGAATATATTGAACCAAAAATCAATAATAAAATTATAAATACATGGGAGCGCGGAGGTTAAATGGCACTCGAAAAAGCAACAATCACGAATCTAGAAACAGGAAATCGAATTCCGGTGATGTTCAATCCGGAAGAGTATTCTTTGGATTTAGCAAACACCTTTGCTGAGATTGGTATTCCTGGTTTAAAAACACCGCCGATTCAGTATGTCCGGGGCAACATTCGCAGCCTAAAAATGGAACTATTGTTTGATACCTTTGAAAAAAGGCGCGATGTGAGAAACCAAACCCAGCAAATCACATCTTTGCTTGATAATAATCCAGCAAAACAGGCTCCACCAATCCTCCTATTCTCCTGGGGCGGATTCAACTTTAAATGTGTGCTAGAAAGCGTAGGACAGCGCTTCACAATGTTTCGAGAAGATGGCACACCTGTGAGGGCAACTTTATCAGTTAGCTTCAAAGAATACCAACCTGTAGAGATAGAAATTAGAAAAGGCTTATTTATTGGACCTCCCACAATCCGGAATATTGTTGAAGGAGAAACAGTAAGCAAACTAGCTGGCAAATTCCTAGGCAATCCAGAAGCTTGGCGAGAAATTGCCAAACTAAATAATATTGATAATCCCCTTAAACTTATACCGGGAAGTCAAGTTGTTATACCGCCAATGAGAAGATACCTGTTCGATAAAACCATATAACAATCTGCCAATGCAGCCCTACTACGTTCCTGATTTTGCCGTAAAAATCCAGGGCTTAACCCTAGAGTCTGATGTCAGTAGTGCCGTCATCAGTTTGAGCTGTGAACTTAGTCTAGACACAGCTAGTATGTTTACATTGCAGCTTAATAATTCTAGCCTAAGTTTTACTGATTCAGCTTTATTTGATGTTGGTAAAAATGTCGAAATTTACATAGGTTATGTTGGCAATTTACAGCCAATAATGTGGGGAGAGATTACGGCAGTCCAGACCTCATTTCCCAGTGGTGGGGCATCGGTAATGACGATTACGGGGTATGACAAATCTTACCGAATGCGCCACAATAAACCCAGTCGATTTACCTTCAAATATCTCAACGATAGTGCTATTGTTGCTCAAATCGCTGCCGAAAACCTGTTGATTCCGGTTGTTGACCCATCTCCTATACCTCCCCGTGAGTCTGTACAGCAAACTGGAAGTGACTGGGCGCTGTTAAAAGAACTAGCTGACCGCAATTTTTTCAAAGTCTATGTTCATTGGGATAAGCTTTATTTCCGATTTCCACGACCCCAAACCGAAATGGTTGTTTTGGAGTGGGGGAAAAACTTAATAAGTTTCAGTCCCCGCCTCTCAATTGCTGGTCAAGCAGGAATTCAAGTTATTCGAGGATATGATTACAAGTTGGCCCAAAAAATTGTTGCTATATTACCCGCCGTTGCTCTTGGTTCGGACCTAGATGATTTAATCGAACGTCTTGGTAGCAGTTTTGTGGAGCAACTAGTACAAATGGGTAGGAATGTCATTCGTGACCAGTCGGTCGAGAATTATGTCGATGCAGCAATACTAGCCAAATCAGTGCTAATGCAGTTATTACAAGGTTTATATCAAGGTTCTGGTAGCTGTATTGGTCTTCCTACCCTCCGCCCTGGTCAAATGATTGAAATTAGAGGAGTTGGAAAACGTTTTAGTGGGAAATACCTTCTCAGCCAGGTAAGCCACACTATTGATGAAAGTGGATATCGAACCACCTTTGAAATATCTCAAGAATATCCCAATAATTTTTTACAAAATTTACGTAAAAAAATTGATGAAACGCCATCACCCAATAAACAAGAAAAAATTCCCGGGGTGATGATTGGCCTGGTGGAAAACAACATTGACCCAGAGGGACTGGGTAGGGTGCAGGTATCCTTTCCTCACCTTTCAGATGTCAACTTAAGCAATTGGGCGCGGATTGCAACTCTCATGGCAGGCGGAGATAGCGGTACTTATTTTTTACCCGATATTGGTGATGAAGTAGCCGTGATGTTTGAGCAGGGTAATATCAATAAACCTATTATTATTGGCGGTTTGTGGAATGGCAAAGCTAGACCACCAGAAGTTAATAAGGGACTTAATGAAAAGAAGGTGATTCAAACCAAATTAGGAATGAAAATCTTATTTGATGAAACACCAGGTATGGAAAATCTTACTTTACAGACTAAAACGGGTTCTACAATAAAAATTGACGATACTCCAGCGGCCGAAAAGCTTTCCTTACAATTAAAAGGAACAGAACAAAGTGTCACTCTCGCACAAGGAACTAATTCAATCAAGTTAAGCGAAAATAATTTTATAGAACTTACGCAAGATGGTATTACTATTCAGTTTAATGCCAATTATATCCACCTCTCTTCATCGGAAATGGTGCTTAAATTTGATGAAGAAAACAGTATTAAAATGTCCTTAGAAGGAATCAATATCAAAGGAGGCTCTAATATTAGTCTAAATTCTAGTCAAGTGAATGTAAGCTAAAGTTATGAATACTGACTTTTTAGGCAAAGGTTTTTCTTTTCCACTAGGAGTGAACTCACGAGGTGGAATTAATCAATCAAAACAGGAACAGAAAATCAAAGACTCTATTCGGATAATTTTAGGAACTCAGTACGATGAGCGAGTCATGCGACCTAAATTTGGTTGTAATTTAAAAAGCCTTATCTTCGCCCCTAATAATAAAGCTACTGCCAACTTAGCAAAGTATTATGTAGAAGAAGGTTTAACGACGTGGGAACCTCGGATAATCATTGAGGATGTAAGTGTTAAAAATGACTATGAACGAAATTGCTTAGTTATTCAGATTTTTTACAAAATTAAATCGACTTATGAATCCCAAAACTTGGTGTATCCATTCTATTTAGAAGCGCGATAGGAAAACATAACTATGTCAAGAGGTAGAATAGACCCACCCAATTTAGATGATCGCACTTGGCGAGATATCGTTGAGCAGGCTAAGGCTCTCATTCCCCGTTATACTCCTGAGTGGACTGACCATAATCCAAGTGATTTAGGAATTGCTCTGATTGAGCTATTTGCCTGGATTGCTGAGGGTATGATATATCGCCTCAATCGGGTACCCGATAAAAATTTTACTGAATTCCTCAACCTGTTGGGAATTACCCGCGACCCAGCAATACCTGCTTCTACCTTTTTGACTTATAGTTTAGTTCCCGGAACTAGCCCTTTAACCATTCCCAAGGGGCACCAAGTCGCTACCCCCCAAACTGAGACAGAAGAAGCCGTTATTTTTGAAACAGACCAAGACTTCAAGGTTTTACCCATCAACCTGACTACTGCTCTGTTAATTAAAGATAATAAGTATGAAAGTCTTACCGCTGCCCTTGTTGATTCACCGCTAACTGGTAAAACTTTATTAATTGAGCAAGGCAAATCGATTACTATCGCTCTCGGATTTGATAAAGCCAGCACAGAGGCAATCTCTCTACTCCACCATTTTTCTAAACCTGTTAAGAAGAACGATTTAACTATCACCTTGCAATATTCTGCTGGAACAAAACCTACGGATTGGGTTGCGATCGCACCTAAGAATGATGGTACTGATACATTTCAAAAAAATGGCTCTGTCTTTCTGACCATTCCCGCAACTTGGGCAGCTCAAAACCCAAAAAATTGGGCAGGTGTGGCTACCGACACAACAGTAGTAGACCAACCGCTGTTTTGGATTGGAATTAAAATTGAACGCAGCGCGGCTCCAGCCGTGGAACTTGGTATAGAGCATATTCTCTTCAACAGTGTCTCTGCCACCAATGCTCTGACTGTCAAAAAAGAAGTACTGGGAGTCAGCAACGGTAAACTTTTTCAATTCTTTGAACTAAAAAATCGACCCATTTTAAAACGCCCCAAAGCTCAAAATTCCTACGACCACTTAAAAATTGAGGTACGGGAACTACAGGAAAACGGCAGCTTTGGAGACTGGACTACTTGGACACCCCAAGGTGATTTTCCCCAAGGGGAAGGCAAGTATTTCCGCTTCGATCCGGTAGCTGGCACCATTAACTTTGGTAACTATCACCCCAGCCTATCACCGGATGGTCATGGAAGCATTCCTCCAGCAGGAAGTGAAATCCGAGCTGCGGAGTATCGCTATGTAGTAGGCGGGGTTAAAGGTAATGTTCCTCCAAAAAACATCACTGTTATTCGCACCCCAATTACTGGTATTACCGAGGTCAAGAATTTAGGTTATGCCAAAGGAGGAGCAGATGAGGAAGCGATTGAAGAGACTAAACGACGTGCTCCTGAAGTTCTACGCAACCGCTATCGTGCCATAACCGTTGAAGACTACGAGTATCTTGCTAGAGAGGCTTCAACTGAGGTAGAAAAAGTCCGGTGTCTGCCACCTAGAGAGTTTACCAGTTATGACGACCTCACCAAGAGTCTGATAGACCCGAAGAAGGCTGCTAATATTGGCGACCCTTGGAACTATGGGGGACTTGATCGCAGCCCAGGTACATTAAATGCAATCATTATCCCAGATTTTACATCTCCTAGGACACTCTCTTTTCAAGAACTCATTGAAAGAGAGCATAGACCAATGCCTTCTCAAGAACTGATCCAAAAAGTTAAAGACTATCTAGACGAACGTCGCCCTTTGACTACCAAACTCAATGTTACTGTTCCTCGGTATTTATCAATTAAAGTAACAGCTAACATCAAATTATGGCAAAGAGTATTGGACGAAAACCTGATAGATGCAACTCAGTTTCAAGATGACACTGAAAAGAAAATAAAACTGTTTCTCCATCCCCTGCTCGGAGGTGTTGAAGGAAAGGGATGGGAAATTGGGCAAGATATTAATATTTCTAGCTTATTAGAATTGATTCAACCCCAACCAGATATAGGTTTCGTTGCCGATCTGAAGCTGAGTACGGAAACGCCGTTATTATATGAACCTAAAATCCGCCCCAATCAAGATGAGGGAAATAAACTTAGCGCTTGGGTGCGGGTAGCAGATTACGAAATTATTTGCAGTGGTACTCACAAGATTACGATAGATACCTTGGGCTAAAAGTACACAGGTCAATCCCAGGACAAAACTTTGATATGGCAAAAATCAGCAGTTATACTAAGTATCTTCCTTCTATCCTTTGGTCTTCAGAAAGCGATCCATCCCAGTTTTTGGGTCGGATGCTCTGCATTTTTGAACAACTCCTAACCGGAATTACTATAAAAGCACCTCTAGTTACTGCTGCTCAAGATCGCATCCGGCTTAAGAGTGCCGCAGACGCTAGCAATTTTTCTCCAGGCGATCTTATCACCATCAGCGCTATCAAGAATATTGAAGCTGAAGGGAAAACCGAACGAGTGCCAGTTATCGAACAGGTAGAAGTTAAAAGCGTTCGCGAAGCAGAAATATTTTTAGCTGCCAACCTGAGAGACACCTATTCAGAAGGAATTATCAGTATTACTGATACCACCTCCTTGGAAAAAACTATTGACCACTTACCGGAAGTATTCAATCCCTGGCGTACACCTACAAAGTTTCTCCCTTGGTTAGCATCTTGGTTAGCACTATCTTTACAGGATGACTGGACTGAGTATCAACGACGAAAAATTATCTCGCAGATAATATCCATTTACCAGCAGCGGGGATTGAAGCAAGGTTTACTGACTTATCTCGATATTTATGTAGCAAACAAAGCTAATCCTCGGATTGCAATCGATGATGGTGAGGCTGTATTCCGGGCACAGTTAACATCGGATAGGATGACTGAACTTCATGCAATTGCTTATAGTCACGCGGTAGGAGACAGAGGTGTGTTGCTACATCCGACTGCGATCGCAGTAGACCGCGAGAACAACTATATTGTTGCCGACGCCGGGGGCCAAGAACAAGGCAAAACCTGGCTTCCAGCTCTATGGAAACTATCCAGTACCGGAGAAATTCAATACACAGGTGGATTGCCCCAGCATATCTATTCCGACAATAAGCTGAGAAATCCTATAGCAGTAGTCATTGATAATCAGAATCAATACTATGTATTAGTTCAAGGAGACTCAACGAAGGGAGATAAACCGACTATTTATCGTTTCACTTCTGGTTCCACTGAACCAACTCGATTAATCGAGGATCTAAAAGTATTCGACTCTGTAGATATGGTGTTGGATACGTCTGCTAATCAAAAAAGATTGATTATTTTAGATCGCGGTAATCCGTCCGATACTAACAAAATACCAAAACTTGTATTTTTCAACGAAGGAAGCCCTCCAAAACGAGAAGAACAAGTATTGAAATTGAAGAATAGCGTAGAACTCACAGAGGTCACAGCTTTAGTAATTGATTCTTCAGGAGACTTGATTGTAGCTAACGCAAGAGACCCTAACAGTCAAGAACCAGCAGATATTATAAGGCTGAATCATCAAGACTGGTCACCAATTTACCTTACACAGGAGGTAAAAAAAGAGAATAATCCATTAATTTATCCCACGAGTTTGGTCTTTGAAAACTCTCAATCTTTGCTCGTGTGTGACACGGGAGTGCGGGGGAGTTCTGGGAGCGAACGAACAATGGCTGAACCAGCAGATATCTACCGTATAGATTTATCTCACAGTCCACCTTCAATCACCAAAATCACGAATAATAAAAAGCTAGTTAATCCAACCAAAATGGCAATTGACCAAAAAGGAGAATTGGTTATTGCCGACCAAGGAGAAGCTAATAAAAACAGAGACTGGAGAGCTAGATCCAATGAATTTGGAGTAGTGGTTCTCTTCTCTGCACAACGCTCTACAAATGAAAATGAGCGTAACAAAATCCGTTTTGAAATTGAGAAGGTCATTAACGACCAAAAACCGGCTCAGACTTTTTGGTCAATGAAATCAGTCGTTGATTAGCTGCTTTGAATGGAAGTTAATTTCAAGCCAACATTTAACTAGATTAGTCAATTCAGGGAGACAACTATGGCTAACGAACCTTTGAAAAGAAATCGCTACGCTTACCCGCCCAGCCAAGAATGCAAAATCACGGGCAGTAATCTCAACCGAGATTTTGATGACTATCATTTGCCTCATTCGCGTCTAGCGCTAGCTTCTTTGCAGGATTGGGGTATAGCCCAGGGGGGGGAAATTACTGGCACCATTGGCAGTACAGAGATTACAGTCAATTCTGGAGTGGCGCTCGATAGGCAGGGACAGTTGATCTGGTTAGCAAGCAACGGTAGCGGAACGTTGGATATTAATCCACCTACAAAAGTACCTGTCCCAGTTAAGTTGAATACCAGCAGCTACCAACGAGCAGAAGACACCGCCTATTACGTCACTATTACCTTCTTTGAATGGGAACAACGGGAGGTTGGTCGTCCTTGCGATCGCGTCCTAGAACAAGTGCCCTGGATTCAGTTGCAGCCAGTATCTGGGGATAGTGCTTATGTTGACGATGGTACCTCCGTGATACTGGGGCAAGCCGTCATTGACAGCAAAGGAAAGTTGAAAGGATTAAAACCTGATGGTCGCCGCTTGGTAGGCAAAACGATTGAGCAACTAAACTTCCAACGTGGTGACAAGGCGGAAAACAAAATTCACCAAGTGAGTGCGGCTAAGATTAAGCCTGCCTCCAGTGGAGGTCTCCAGATTACGGTATCTGAAGCTACCGACCAAGTGTTACTGCAAAAAGAAGGCGGTGGGAACTTTGCCCAATTAGCTGTGCAAGCCAATACCTTGGACGTAACAGGCAATGTTCAAGCCAGTGGAGTACTGCAAGGCAATAGCTTACAACTCAGTGCTGGCGCGACCATGAATGGGCTATTGACGATTCAAAATGCCCTTACTGTCAGCAGCAACGTCGATATTGGCGGTAACCTGAAAGTTTCTGGCAATTTAGAGGTTCAGGGAAATGTGATTGCTCGCGATACTGAGCATATCGCTGGTAACGTTTCATTAGGTGATGCTGACAACGATGAGGTAAAAATTACAGGGATAGTGCGATCGGGGCACTCATCCAGGACACTACAAGTAGATAATGCCTTGTCTATCAATGGTCCATTGACTGTTGATGGTAACGTTGGCATTGGCACAACTGCTCCGGAAGCCAAGCTACACATATCCTCTAGTGAGCCAAATTTGCGTCTTGACAGTCCAGGAACTCGGACTGTAGTTCAATTTGCCAGAGGAGGAAATTTGCAATGGGATTTGGGGGTCGGTCAGGGGGATGGCAATAATAATGATTTTTGGTTCGGCGATTTTCAAGATTATCGCTTGGTGCTTCAAAAAGGAACTGGTAACATCGGCATTGGGACAAACACTCCTAGTGATAGATTAGAAGTGGCAGGTGATGTTAAAATCACGGGAGCTAGGCTCAAAAGCGCTAATGGCTGGGGAATTATTGAAACCAACCAACAAGATTGGTTACGGATTAATCCAGATCAGACTTATCCAGCGATCGCATTACATAAACCTGTAGCTATCGGTAATGGTGGGTTGACGATTGGTGAGTGGACACAGCTACCTCAAGGTCAACTCAAGGTAACTCAGAGTGCCTACATGGCAACGGCTGGTGGAAACGTCGGCATTGGGACAACCAATCCGGGCGCAAAGCTACATGTTATTAATGCGTCTCAAGATGCTAATGGTAACACCTTAATTTTAGGCTCTACTGATGCATCCAATCTCAGACTCGGCTATCACGCAGATTACAGCTGGATTCAGTCACACGGCAGTAAGCCCATTGCTATCAATTCTTTAGGCAACAACGTCGGCATCGGAACAAATCAGCCTCAAGGGATGTTAGATGTCAGGGGTGATATTCGCGCTGGAAATTCAGATATTTACTTTACGAAAACCGATCACAACCACTCTGCGATAGGAAATACAGCAGGTTATGCTGCCATTGAGAATGCCAGGGACTTCGAGGCTCTGATGATTTTAGGAAGAGCTGGCACTTCCAAAGGTCGATACGTCAGATTATGGGATTATCTCCAAGTCAATGGCGGGATGGATATCACTGGTAACGTTGGCATTGGAACAACCAATCCGGGCGCAGCGCTGGATGTAAATGGATGGATACATATATCCGGAGGCAATGGATTGCGTTTTTACAACAGTAATAAGTCTCAATATTGGCATATCTATCCAGAATGGCATGATGCGGGCGATCCAGATTTAATGTTTGACTTCAGCGGAAAAACCAGAGACACGGGTTGGGTAAGAGGTTGGCTTGAACCGGAAGGCGGTTGGAGACAACCCAGTGATAAACGACTTAAACAAGATATTGAGCCGTTTTCCCATGTATTGGAGCGAGTAATGCAATTACAGCCGAAATCTTACCATTGGATTAATACAGGGAAGAATTCAATCAAGTTATTTGGCTTTATTGCTCAGGAAGTAGAGAAAGTTTTTCCGGATTTTGTGACTGAAAAGTCTGGCATTAAGGCAATGAAATATAACGACTTTAGCGTGCTGGCAATTGCTGCTATTCAGGAACAACAAGAACTGTTCACCCAATTGAAAGAGGAGATAGCTAATTTGAAAGAGCAGGTACAAAAACTGACTTTAGCGTAAGCTCTGAAGAGAAAAGGCACTCATTCATGCTTTTTTGAGTGAGCACTAAGGAACATAACTTAGCACTATTCAGTATGAAAGAACAACTTGAACAACGTCTCCAATCTCTCAAATCTGAATTTGAGGCGGGTCAAAAAATGCTAGCAGAATTAGAAGCCAAACAAGCCAACCTACGAGATATCCTCCTCCGCATCAGCGGCGCAATTCAAGTGCTAGAAGAAGAACTCACTAATGCTAACAGCAGTGATAACGGTGAAGTGCTTCAACACTCAGAAACCAAAATAGAAGCAATGACCGAATTGATACCAAGTAACTCTCAGTGATAGTCTTGAACCCAAACCTACCGAGAGCATAAAAATCAAAGAGCGCGTATTTGTTGTTGCAGATGCGCGTTCTTGATGCTTCAATGCCCATCTGAAACGTGAAAACAGCTTATGAATACAGCTCAGAGAACAGAAAATGTGAAAGATTAGCTTTAGAGGAACAGCGGTAATAACAGAGCTATTGTGTTGGTATTGATTTGAGTTACCACAGAAAGTTGGGAGAATCGTGTCATGCCAGAGTCGGCAACCAACGAAACAATGTCCCCGACCCCAGGGGTTATGGACTGGGTTCCCCCATGCCTCCCACTGATTATCCACTCTCCATTTTCTGCAACTTGGAGGCGCGACAGCAAGGATGTCTCAAATCAGACCGTTTGGGAGACAATTTTCTGGAGTTGACACAACCCGCCTCAAGGCCAGTCCTAACATGTCTCATAACCCATTTTTTAATCTATGTGTCATGAGGCAATTAATAAATGTGGTGTAATTACAAACTCAAATTAGCCGCATCATCTTAATTCTGCAAGAGACCTCCATGAGCTGCGCTCACAACCAAGAATGAAAATATGTTACCCTCTGCCGTAGAAACTGGAGTTGAGGTCGGCTTAGACAATAGTGCATTGAGCCTGAGCAAGAGACAGACCCGGATACTCAATGGCACAACCAATTGTGAAACCCATTCAACGGGTAAGCACGCAAGACAGAATCTTTTTAACCAGAGTATCCCCCAGTTTGCTAGGTCGAGTGAGGAATATAAAAATGGAAATTACCTATTCTCACTGTGCTGGTTTGGACGTTCATAAAAAGCTGGTAGTTGCTTGTTGCTTGTGGCCAACTGAGAGCGGCAAACTGTCTAAGGAAACACGCAGTTTTGGCACAACCACTCAGGAGTTGCTGTCACTTTCAAGCTGGTTGAGTAGTTTAGAAATTACTCACATAGCGATGGAAAGCACGGGAGAATACTGGAAGCCCATTCATAACATTTTGGAATCAAGTTTCGGGGTGATAGTAGTTAACGCCCAACATATCAAAAATGTGCCTGGGCGGAAGACAGATGTCAAAGATGCTGAGTGGATTGCTGAACTGACAAGACATGGTCTACTGCGAGGGAGTTTCATTCCGCCTTTGCCACAACGGGATCTACGAGATTTAACTCGTCAACGCACTACCTTGGTGCGAGAACGGGCAAGTGTCGTTAATCGACTGCAAAAAGTATTGGAATGGGCGAACATCAAACTTGCCTGTGTTGTTACTGATATCACTGGAGTGTCGGCACGAAGTATGCTCAAAGCTCTAGCCGAAGGTCAAAACGATGCAAAGGTGTTAGCTACATACGCGAAAGGCCGCTTAGTACCAAAGCAAATCGAGTTGGAAAAAGCTTTACAAGGGCAGGTGCGAGAGCATCATCGCTTTTTGATAGCTTCTCATTTGACACATCTGGAATTTTTAGAGGAGCAAATCGCTGTTTTTGACCACCAGATCGGTCAATCGATTGATGCACAAAGTTCTTGTGAGGATGATTTTGATGACGACAAGGGCTTATCTGAGGTCGTTTCGCCAGATAACTCTGAAGTTAGTCTCAAACCTCTGTGTTGGCGCAAAGCTGTAGAGTTACTGGATTCTATTCCTGGTGTTGCTCGTTCAACAGCAGAACTGCTGATGGCAGAAATTGGTTCTGACATGAGTCGCTTTAAAAGTGCGGCTCACTTAGCTAAGTGGGC
This sequence comes from Trichocoleus sp. DQ-A3, assembly GCF_039961975.1. Taxonomy (NCBI): domain Bacteria; kingdom Bacillati; phylum Cyanobacteriota; class Cyanophyceae; order Leptolyngbyales; family Trichocoleusaceae; genus Trichocoleus; species Trichocoleus sp. DQ-A3. The sequence goes on from NZ_JAMPKC010000021.1 coordinate 54,809, forward strand.
AAAACTTTGTCCGGGTAATTATGAGAGTGCTGGTCAACGTTTGGGAGGAAGCACCGGACAAAGTAATACTTGGTTGCGTAGTGCTTTGGTACAAGCTGCCAATGCCGCAGTCAGATGTAAAAACTCTTATCTGAATGCTGTCTATCGCCACTTAGTCGCACGACGGGGACATAAAAAGGCAATTGTTGCTGTGGCTCATCGGATTCTGATAGCTCTCTATCATATGCTTACTAAGCATGAACCTTATCGAGATTTAGGAGTTAATTATCTTGATACCCGTCAACAAGATCGTTTGCTCCAGCGTCTTTGTCATCGTGCTACAGCCTTAGGCTACCAAGTCCAACTCACTCCTATCCCTCAGCCGATTAGTTAATTTCATATCCTACTGACATTTTCAAGACAGGTCTAATGAACCGATTATGTCTCTCCAGCGTTGCCTCTGTCTCTACTGCGGACAATCTCATAACAAAGGTGAAAAAAAGCAAAAACATTAACTGATCCCTCTTTTGTTACTAGGGGGAGAGGATAATCAGGAAGAAATTCAACTAGCAATAGAGAAACTGACAGGAGAAGCGCGAAAATCATTCATGAGGTGAATTAATTTCAAAAAGCAACGTTTCATCCCAGGAATATTAAATACTTGTAGCCAAGGTCGAATCAAACAGTAGAAGATATAAGGTTGAATAATTAATCTCAGGTTATTCAATGCACTCTTCCAGGTCGTACCAGACTCCCAATCAGGATGTTGACTAGGTTGAGAAATCTTGGAGTCACTTGGGTCTGGCACGAATGATGTAGATGTTGGGCTTGATTGGGGTAAAACTTGAAATGAGACAGCCTGAATGCTGACTAAAAGATAGGCGCTAAAAATGATTTCCCACCATCGTTCAATACTTTTATAGTCAGTCAGACGAAAATCCGCCCAGCCCAGTTCATTCTTGACTTGCTTAAAACCATACTCAATCCAATTTCGTAAACTATATAACTGAGCTACATTCGCTGACAAATCAATTGATAAATTGGTCATAATGTACCAACTTTCCTCTCCAGTCGGGTCGGGAGTATTTGTCTTACTAATTTGGTAATATCTCCGGCGGTGTCGTTTGCCAAAAATAATTTCTCTCAGGTAACGAGTTTCGGTTGGGCGGTGCGAAAGCTTTTGCTGATAAGCTTTCCATCGGTTATAACGTTTTCGGCTTCCCGGCGGCATCAACACTCCATGATTAGAGCGAATTGCGACGATAAACATCATTTGTAACTTCTCTAGGCAGCTAATTACATCTCCACTTTCTCCGTAGAGGCTATCGGCTAAAACTAACTTGATTTTAAATCCCCATTCTTTTAACTCTTGAACCATCTCTATTGCTATTTGGGGTTTGGTTTTATATTTATCTCCTGGTTTCAGGCGGTTTTTTGGTTTAAATATTTGAAAGATTAATGGATAAGTAATTCCCTCTACTACCCCATAGGCGTTTACTGACACTATTCCATTTTCGGTTTTCCCTAAATTCCCAACATATTGACGAGTTACATATTCTGTGGCTTTTCCCTTTTTCTTATCCCCGGTTTCGTCTATACATAAAATTATTTCTCTTTCCCCAATCAATATCTTTGTTAACCACAACCTCATTTCTCTTAATTTTTTTGTATCCCACCGTGCATCTCTCAAAAAATGATGTAATGACTGACTAGATTTTAGCCCTACTGTTTTCGCTATCTTTGGCAAGGATTTTTGGGGGATTTCTGATAGCATCCCTAGGTGTAAATACTTGAATGCTTCAAAATGCCTGACATCCTCAAACATTGAATAATAGTGTTGACAATAGTTATCGATGAAGCCGACTGTATTTACTGCTTCTCTACGTGGCGTAACCATCGCTATTACTTACTGTTTCTGGTTTCCTTCCTGATTATCCTCTCCCCCTAGTAACAAAAGAGGGCTGATACCAAATTCCTATGAAGATGCACTAAATTGAAAGAGGTAAGCGAGGAGGTGTAGCTATGGCAAATCAATTCAAAGTAGCAGTTAAAGAGACCAGAGCAGAACTGCAACATCGGCTCAAACGAGCTGTTACGGCTCACACTAAAGAACGGCTGCAAATGCTCTATTGGCTCAAAACGCGAGTAGTCAACACAAGAACCGAGTTAGCCCAACGGCTAGAACGAGACGAATCCACGATTTATCGCTGGCTCAAGCGCTATCAGCAAGGTGGGATAGAAGCCCTGTTAACAGTGAACACAGCACCAGGAAAAGTCTCGAAGATACCGCCAGTGGCGATAGACAAACTTAAACAGCGATTAGCACAGCCTCAAGGGTTCAACAGTTATGGTCAGATTCAGCAGTGGTTGGCAACAGAATGTGGGGTAGAGGTGGCGTATCGAACCGTGCATCAAACAGTACGCTACAAACTCAACTCTAAGCTGAAAGTTCCCCGTCCCCGCAGCAAGAACGCTTTACCCGAAGTGCAACAAGCCTTTAAAAAAAACTCAAAGACTTGATAAGAGTGCTGGTGCGCTATTTAGGAACGGGACAACCACTACGTTATTGGTGCCCTTCTGGAAACCCGTTTGGGGCTTAAAACTATTCCCTTGTCGGCAGATTACCTTGTCTGGAGTGAAGCCACACGGCATTGTCGGTTGGCGACGTGAAAACTTCTATCTCTATGGAGCGGTGGAACCAGCTACCGGAAATAGTTTCTTCTACGAGTTCTCCCACCTGGATAGCTCTTGCTTTCAGTTGTTTCTCAATCACTTTTCTCAACAATTTCCTGATAGCTTGAATCTGCTGCAACTAGACAACGGCAGTTTCCACAAATCCGTAACTCTGAACTGGCCCGACAACATCTTGCCTATTTTTCAACCACCTTACAGTCCTGAACTCAATCCGATTGAACGGTTATGGGAGCATTTCAAGCAGTTTTTGCGCTGGGAAACTTGCACTAATTTGGCACAATTGCGGCAGAAGTTGACAGAGATTCTTGACTCGACCCCGGAGAGCGTCATCGCCTCGATTTGTGGTTGGGATTATATCAATACTGCTTTATTAAGTGCAAGCTCATAGGAATTTGGTATGAGTGCTTTGTCCTACGGGTGTAGTGTTAATCAGTTGAAGGGAAAAATGCCACAAGGCACATGAGGTGGAAATTTAGGCACTACTTTGCCTCTAATGACAGATAGGCTGTATTTCCCCCCTTAACAAACCTCATTCCCTCTGATGTCTATAATTCCTCCGATTCAGCAAGGAGTTGGAGATCAAGACAGCGATCGCTCTCAGGATTGCGGAATTGAGCTAAAGCGTGATCGCACTCTGGGATCTTCGACATAGTCTTGTAGTTGGGTTACTCAGTTTCTGCCAGAACTGAGGGCGATCACTAGGGGCTAAGAATTTCTGTTTCCCAATCAGGACAAGTTTAAACAGTAATGCAGTAATGCAGTAATGCAGTAATTAATCTTCTACATCTTGCAGTGCTTCATTTAAAAGCATTCTGACGATTTCGGCTTTCTTCTTCCCAGTTCGCGCTGCCAGAATTGATAGCTTTCTGTGCATGGATTCGGCTAGGTCTACCGTGAGTCTGATTGTAGCTTCCTTGGGTGGAGGTTCAACTTCTTGAGGATCATTTTGTTTAAGTGGGGGAGTGATTGGTTCTCCGTAAATAAATTGCTTAGCGAGGTTATCGTCATCGTTTAGAGGCTTGCGTTTTTTGGTCATGGCACCAGCCTCAGAATTTCTTTGAATAGTTGCTCAAATTCTCCGGTTGCTGCGAGCGCTCCGGGACCAGGTAAGTCCCACACAGTCGCTGATTGACCAAAGGCATCGGCGGTTGATTGCCGTTGGTGGATGATTGTTTTTAGGGATATTAAATCAGGGATCTTTTCAAGCAGAGAGACCGCCTCAGTTTTTAATCGAGTATTTTTCTGAGCGCGACTGAGAAATACTGCTGCCTTTGGTAATCCGCCACGAACTGACTGAGCTTGTTTAATCAATCTCACAGTGTCGGCTGCGGCATCCAGGTCTAACTTACTGGGTTGGCAGGGGATTACAGCCAAGTCAGTGCGAAAGAGAATTGCTCTGGTCGATTCAGCTAAACTGCCTGCTCCATCAACTACCAGGAAATCAACGGATTCAGCCAAGACTGGAATTTGTTCAAGTAGATCGTCAGAACTTATTAGAGCAGTGACAGGGATTGGACTTTCCATAGAGGCAAACCATCTGGAGAGGGAGCGCTGTGGGTCGCCGTCAACCACCTGTATTTTTTTCTTTTTTTTGGTAGCTAGCCAGTAGGCGAAATGTAGAGCAGACGTGGATTTCGTGCTGCCCCCTTTCTCATTGACGAAAGAGATGACGGTCATGTTACTGCATTACTCAACTACTGCATTAAGTATGCCAGACCTGGGGGTCTCGCTTACTCAACTCGGCACGACGGCGATCGTCAGTTGAGCAGCTAATTCTTAACTGTTTGCAGATGTCAGCAATAGTATCGGACGAAGGATCTACAAGCTTAATCAGTGGAATTTTTCTTAGAGTTATGCTGCTCTTTCTGGCTACCTCTCTGCCTCTAGCTCTAGCAGCGGCTAATCCAGCGTTCGTTCTTTCTCGGATGATCTGTCTTTCAAATGAGAGCGAAGCGCAAGCGCGACGACCAGTCGTTCGCGCCGAAGATGCACGCACACTAATTTGCCGTCACTCGTGGTTGTATCGATTACTTCGATTAGACTGACAAGTCTGATGCCAGAGGTATTGAAATCTTCAAGCAGCGTTAGTAACTGTTTGAGAGATCGTCCCAGCCGATCAAGTTGCCATACAACTCGGCTCAAATAAAGATTCATCTAAGTGCATGAGTTTTTCTTTTAAAAGAACAAAACACAACAAATTGGTTTCCTCTCGACATTATTATCAACTCTCAACAAAGTGTAGTTTGGCTAAAAATTGAGTTCATTGGTTTACGCCGTGCTGATAGTACAGGCGATACCCGTCAGCAAACTCAATAGCAGGTTCCCTTTCCGCATGGAGGCGATAATCGCTATCAAATGAAAGCTTAGTGGGGCGCTCACATACCAAGCAAATTCCTTCATAGGGAAAAATCCACCCACAATGGCTGACTAGCGATTGATAAACTTCCCATCGTTCAGAGTTATAAATTACATTTAAGACTGAAATAGCATAGTCCATCCAGCTCCCGGTAACTGCCCATGACCTGAGATGTAATGCTCCCCCGCTTGGTTTTAAATATTGTTTTTTTATATCGTTTTTTCGATAGTTTTCTTGTTGTTCTATATAGGCAGAGCCTATATGCCAATCCAACTTTTGTTTCAATTTCTTCTCTAACACAGTCTTTTGTCCTAATTCCTCAGATAACTGATTTAGGATTTCCCACTCTAGTTTGCCCTCTAAATGCCATCTTAGTTGAGCGATTATTCCATCTTCGATTCGCTCCCACAATCCATCCCTATCTCTAATTATCATTAACCTGTCTAAATCGTATTCTCTTAGGGGTGCATCTAGTAGCTCTTCCTTAAAGAATTATCCGGTGATTTGGCTTTCGAGGGGGACTTTTATCTCTGCCAAAAAGCGCTCATACAAGGGGCTAGAAAATTCATTTATAATTTTATTTCTAAGTTGTTTTCTTACAGGACTGATTTGTAGCTTATACAAGTAATAACAGATTTTATCAAACCAGTGAATCCTGGGGAAATCTCTTAATTGAGCGACGAGTAAACCATCAAACTTTTTAATGAGTTGAGACTGAATGATTGTATTTAAAGCAGCCTTCGGGCTATCATAAAAAATAATTTCCGGTTCGGCTTCACCAATGAGAGCATAAGCAGCTTTAATAGCCTTACGAGCTTTTTGCCGAGCGAGGCGTTGAGTAGAAACGGCAATTTGCCTCCACTTTTCCCGATAAACAGGAATCAGTGCTTCTTGCTCAGGCGTAGGTTTTTTAAGATTATTGGGCGACATGGTTGTAGTAAACTGAAATGTTTTACAGATTTTACTTCAAACTAGATTTAGGCTTGAACGCCGAAAAAGTCGTTGATACAATGCTGAGCGCGTAATTAAGCAGGCACAGTTGGTTAGAATTTATGAGCGCTGAGATCAGCGTGCGTTATAGATTCAGCTAAATTGCCTGCTCCATTAACTACCAGGAAATCAACGGATTCAGCCAAGACTGGAATTTGTTCAAGTAGATCGTCAGGACTTATTAAGGCAGCGGCAGGGATTGAACTTTCCATAGAGGCGAACCAGCGGGAGAGGGAGCGCTGTGGGTCGCTGTCAACTACCTGTATTTTTTCTGTTTCTGATAGCTAGTCAGTGTGCGAAATGCAGAGCGACAGGGATCTTGTACTGTCCCTTTCTCGTGGGCGAAAGAGATAACGGTCAGGTTGCTGCATTACTCAACTACTGCATTAAGTATGCCAGAATGAGGGGTTTAGACTCCACCGAAAAGGACTCTTTTCGGTGGAGTTACTCTCAGCGGCTAACGGATTCATGAGCGTTTCACTGTTGCTGGATTCGCCCAACCAAATACTGTTTTAGGTGAAGTTGCTATGAGAAACCAAACCGCTGATTAAGCAAAACCGACCGGACAATGAACGAGATTATTTAGCCCCGATAAGCACCGCAGTAATAGTAATCGCGTTTCGGAGGCTGACAAGGGTGGCAAATATCAGCACTACTCGAACCGGATTGTTTGTTGTTCACAGTTTTTGGACTTCAAGCTTTCCCTTGATACTGACTAGGTTTTTTTTAAGTAAAAGCTTTCTAGGGTAATGTTTTGCAGAGTTCGTCGCGGTTCTGTTTGTCAGTTAACTTCCAGGAGTCTACCTTTACCCGTGTAAAGACTTAGCTAGAATTGAGCCGCAGATAGGTGTATAGAGACGCGAAATGCTGGAGTAATGGCGCAGCTTCAGTTGTAGGCGAGCCAATTGAGCCTACCCAACGCCGCTTAGACAAAGGATGAAACTATATCGCAGATGGAAGAAGTTCGACAGCTAATTCTAAATTTCCCAGATGAAACAGAACTCTATCTCAGTGACATCTATCTCAGTGACAGCCAGCTCGCGTCCCTGCCAGCAGAGATTGGGCAACTGCATTCTTTGACATCTCTCTCTGTAAGCATCAGCCAGCTCGCGTCCCTGCCAGCAGAGATTGGGCAACTGCATTCCTTGACAAAACTCCTAGTGCACCACTGCAACCAGCTCGCGTCCCTGCCAGCAGAAGTTGGGCAATTGCATTCCTTGACAGAACTCTATCTGAACTACAACCAGCTGATATCCCTGCCAGCAGAGATTGGGCAATTGCATTCCTTGAGAGAACTCGCTCTGAGCTTCAACCAGCTGACATCCCTGCCAGCAGAGATTGGGCAATTGCATTCTTTGACACATCTCAATCTGAGTTACAACCAGATGACATCCCTGCCAGCAGGAATTGGCCAACTGCATTCTTTGACAGAACTCTATCTAAACGGCAACCAGCTGACATCCCTACCAGCAGAAATTGGGAAACTGTATTCCCTGACAAATCTCGATTTGAGTGACAATTTCATTCAAGATTTATCGCTGTTAGCCAACCATCCCAATCCCCAACTGACGGTTTATTGTTTTGGTGTTTTTCTTCCTCGTCGCTATTGGACGCACCTGAGCCAGTGGCAAGCTGAATGGTTGCTGACAGAACCCAATGCGGAAGTTCGGCGAGTATTAATTCAGCAGATTGGCTACGAACGCATTTGTCAGAAGTTGGCGGCGCAAGCGATGGATACCTGGCGCGAATACACCCTGCTCAGAATTGATGCAGATATTGATGTCGAACCCATCCATGTGCTGAAAATGACCTGTCCCAGCACCGGACACCTTCACGTCCTGCGCGTTCCACCCACCCTCACTTCTGCTAGAGAGGCGATTTGCTGGGTTAACTGGGACGTTGACCCGGAAGCGTTTACTGTGGAGACTTAGCTAGAGCTGTAGCAATGCGAGTTTGTCTAATCTAATCTAATCTACCTTCACTTGAGATTCATTCGACGCCTATAATATGTGGCTTTCGAGATGCCGAGGGAGTGACAAATTTCTTCAATTGTTTCGGGGCTGTCATCAGCTAACTTGAGCGCCGTGAGAATTTTCTTGTCAGAGTGTTTTTCTTTCCTGCCTCCCTTCCTGCCTCTAGCTTTGGCAGCGGCGAGTCCGGCATTTGTGCGTTCTCTGATAATCTGGCGTTCAAATTCAGCGATCGCGCCGAAGATGCTAAACACTAACTTGCCCCCGCTGGTTGTGGTGTCGATTGCTTCGGTCAGGCTGACAAAGCCAATCCCTCTAGTGCTAAAGTCTTCAACCAGTGTCAGCAAATGTTTGAGAGAGCGCCCCAGCCGGTCGAGCCGCCACACAACCAGAGTATCGCCCTTGCGAAGCTGGTCGAGACATTGATCCAATCCAGGTCGAGATTCCTTAGCACCGGAAACAGTATCGCTAAAAATCTTTTCGCACCCAGCTTTTGTTAAGGCGTCCCTCTGTAAATTCAATGTTTGGTCGTTGGATGAAACTCGGCAGTATCCAATAATCATTCAAAATGTCTCGTAACCCATTGACTAATTATCTCACGAGACATAGATAAAAAGACGAGTTATGAGACACGGCAACACTGGGTTTGAGGCGCGTTGTGTCAACTCCCGAAATGTGTCTTACAAACGGTGGTTTATGAGACATTTGTCGCTGGGAATTTTAGTGCTTTTTTACGAAAGAACTTAAATGAAATCCCGGGGCTGCTAGTGGTGACTCAGAGATCGTGTGACTTGACGAGGGAGCAACTCAAGGAACTGCGCCTGTTGTTAGATGCGGCGGGTTCTCGGAAACTAAGCTGCAAATCGTGTGCTGAGAGATGACGAATGAGGATATTGCGGCTTCAATTCTGGGGTTTATCGGCAGGCGGTGTTGGGAGATGCCTTCTGGCAGTCGCGTGGATAAGTATCCACAAAAAATCCTGTCTTTTGAGTCACCCGCAACATCGTTTGACCCTGCACTTGTGAAGCTCGTGAGCGAAGGCTCAATGCGCCACATCAATGACAATCTTGCCGACAAAGTTTCCGCTCTCAAGAAGCCGATATGCCTCGCGATATTCTGCGAAGGGGTAGACCCGATCGATAACCGGCCTGACTTGGCTCGTTGCCATCGCTGCAAGCAAGGCTTCAAAACTGGTCCGAGGGCCGATCGCTATACCGGCAATGGTGAGGGAGCGCGAGAGTATGTCGATTGGTGGTAGCCCGCCACCAAAGCCGCTCACAAAGCCTACCAAGCCGATCTCACCGCCGATCCGGGTCGATGCTGCGGATTTTACAATTGTCGCCTCTCCGGCGATGTCGATGACCTTATCCACGCCCTTGCCGTCGGTGAGACGGAGAATTTCGTGGTGCCAGTCGGGAACCGCGCGGTAATTAACAACCGCTTCAGCTCCCATCGTCTTGAGTTTTTCGGCCTTTTCATCGGACGACGTGATCGCTAAAACCCGCGCGCCGAACATCCGCGCAATTTGCAGCCCAAACATCGCGACTCCGCCTGTACCCTGAATGAGCACGGTCTGACCCGGCTGAAGCGGTGTAGCGACGTGCAGTGCCGACCAAGCTGAAACCGCGGCGCAAGGAAGTGATGCGGCCTCGGTGTAGGACAGGTAGGCCGGCAGATGAACAAGTGCGTTCTCGTGTAGCAGCACGTGCTCAGCCAGCATACCGTCTATCGTCATGCCGATACTGCTCGATTGGAACTCCGGAAGGTATCGACCGCTAATCCAATGCACGGAGCAACTGGCAGTCACACGGTCGCCGACCTTGACCCGTGTGACATCTGGCCCAATGGCTACGACCTCACCCGCGCCGTCTGATAAGGGAACGACGTTTTCCTTGACTGATCCCCCATATTTGTCGTGCAATGCGGCTTGGTCGCGGAAGTTCAGTGAGGCGGCGTGAACCCGAACCAGGACTTGTTGAAGCCCCGGCGTTGGCAGAGACTCGTCGTTCAAGTTCAGGCTTCCGCCTTTTTTGGTAAGTCTGACAGCTTTCATTTTCGTAATCCTTGATTTATTTAAGTGGTGTGTAAGGTGGGCGTTGTTTGACGGGGTATTGCCAGCCCGTTCAAGGTGTCGCGAAGCTCGGCAAGGTCTTCATCGGAGAGACGGCAAGCTGTCTCGATCTTTTCAGGGATTGAGCACGCTACCTCGCGGAGTGCTTCGCCCGCTTCTGTTAGATCGATAAGAACGCGGCGTTCGTCTTGCTGGTCACGAATGCGCGTCACCAACCCCGCGCGCTCAAGGCGCTTTAACAGGGGCGTCAAGGTTCCGTTATCCATCCCGAGTTCTTGCCCTACTTCCCCAACAGTGCGCGGGGTGCCCTCGTAGAGAGCCAGCATGACCAGAAACTGAGGATAGGTCAGACCCAAAGGCTCAAGAAAGGGCCGATGGAGCCGAATGACTCGGTTGGATGCACTATAAAGAGCAAACGAAAGCTGCCTTCCTACGTGTCGCCGTTGGTTGATGTTCGAGTTGTTATCCATTATTAAATCCAGTCAACAACCATTATATAGCACACTACATAATGGTTCAACACCTATAATTCACTTTTCTTCTGGGTTTTCTACAATGACCCCTATAAGCACGTGTTTCATAAGGCGTAAAATACTACTTTCCCGACGGGCGATCGCATTCAGGGCAGCTCTTCAGGAGTCCTGCTCAATAAATCCAGAGCGGTGGATTTGAGTTGAGAGAATATTTTCCTTCAAGTCGGAATATCCTACTAAACCGACCTGCCCGACAATCAGAGATAGCATTGATAGCGTTGCGGCGGCTCCCAAGATTTGTTCGTCCCTAACTTCTAGGTAAGCTGACAGTTGGGATAAGTCCTCGTGTCCTGAGTAAGCGGTGATCATGCACAATGGAATTCCTGCATTGCTGATCTTTCGTTAAAGCCGTGTAACGGAAAAATTCGTTTTGGGCAAACAACACGATATCGGAAGGTATCAAAAGTGGCGATGTTTGATAATTTAACGGATGAAGTGCAAATCACTATCTAAGCTGACTGGATGCGAGTCAGCTTAGAAAGGTTCATAGAGCTTTCTTGATTCCTTGCGCCGTTTTGGCTCAGGTAGCCCAATTCCTAATGATTATGTCATTGGTGAACTTACGGACACTTACCTCGCGGACATCCTATTCAACTTAGATGCAGCGTTCTCAAGGGCTTAGGAGAATACCACATCACAAGCAACGCCCCATTTTCCAACTGGGTTTTCTCACCAGAAGACTATTTTAATAAGATGCAACCATCTCAAGAGCTTGATCGAAGGTGCGCGAGCCTAGTTCAGTTTGTCCAGATTCTATTAACCTAGTAGCTATGTTAGCCAAAGCCGCAGCTTGGTGATATTTATTTTTCATGGTTTGGGCGATCTGTATAGCTTGGTTGAATTTTCCTGACCCAGATGCCACAGAAACCATGTTAAACAACACTGTGTCTTTGTCTTCGGAGGGACTATTAATTTCTTCAAGCACTTGCAATGCAGGGTCTATTTTTCCCGATAAAGTCAACTGGGCAACTAGATCAAGCAATGTGAAGTTTTTGAAAACATCATCTTTAATCTCTTTAACTACTTGCCCTGCTAGGTCAAATTTCCCCAACTTAGTCAATCCAGAAGTGATATAACCTAACGCTGAGTCTTTGGAGGAATCATTTTTAATCTCTTTAGCCAGTTGTAGGGCTTGGTCAATTTTTCCCGCCTTAGCCAACTCAGGAGCGATATCACCTAACACTGAGTCTTTGGAGGAATCATTTTTGATCTCTTTAGCTAGTTGTAGGGCTTGGTCAATTTTTCCCGCCTTAGCTAACCTAGACACGATGTTAGAGAAGGTCTGGTCTTTGGAGGTTTCGTTTTTAATCTCTTTAACTAGTTGCAGGGCTAGGTCAATTTTTCCAGACTCAGTCAACTTCACAGCAATGTTAGATAAGACTGAGTTTTTAGAGGCTTCATCTTTCATCTCTTTAGCCAGTTCTAGAGCCAGGTCAATTTTTCCTAATGACCCCAACTGGAAAACTATCCCAGATAAGCTTAAATCGTCGGAGAAATCCTTTTTAATCTCTTTAGCTAGTTGCAGGGCTAGGTCAAAATTTCCCGACTCAGCCAACCTAGACGCAATGCCATACAAGGCTGAGCTTTGGGAAGCTTCATCTTTAATTTGTTTAGCCAATTGTAGGGCCATGTCGATTTTTCCCGATGACGCTAGCCAGACAGCGATGTTAGATAAAGCCGCCTCTTGAGAGGTTTTATTATTAATCTGCTTAGCTAATTGCAGGGCTGTGTCGAATTTTCCCGATGATGCAAACTCGGATGCAATCCAAACTAAGAGCTTATTTTTGGAGGATTCTTCTTTAATCTGCTTAGCTAATTGCAGAGCTGTGTCGAATTTATCCAAAGAAATTAACTATCCAGCGATATCAGATAAGGCTGAGTCTTGGGAAGCTTCATTTTTAATATTTTTAGCTACTTGTAGGGCTTGGTCAATTTTTTTATCGTCCGCTAACCTGTAAATTATGCGAGACAGGAGTGAATCTTGGGAAGGCTCGTCTTTAATCTGTTTAGTTATTTGTAGGGCTTGATTAATTTTTCCTGATGAAGCCAACTCAATAGCGATGTTAGATAATACGCTATCTTTAAAGTCTTCATTTTTAATCTTTTTAACCACTTGCAGGGCTTGGTCAATTTTTCCCGAATATGCCAACCCAAAAGCGATTGCAGATAAAGCTTGGGCTTTTTCTATATTTTCGAGGGATTCACTTTCAATCTCTGGAACCACTGGTACATCTGGGTCAATTTTCCCAGAAAATGCCAATCTAAAAGGGATTGTAGGCAGTGCTTCAGCTCTTCCCGATTCATCTTCCCTTGCTTGGACTACCTTGCCTTGCCTGGATGAAGCTGCCACTAGAATATTTGCTTGGACAATTTTAATTTCATTCCTACTTAAAAGTTCAGTAGGGCTGAAGGTAGCACTCACCCCATGCTGAGGCGTCAGACCTGTAAATAGTGCGAGCAGGGTAAGGAGATAGGGTTGAGTTCGCATGGGGAGTCAATAAAATTGATGGCTAACTAAGATAAAAGATGTTGAGTCAGTAATGATCAAATGCAATTATTGTTAGCCACAGGAAAACAACTACAAATTACGCAAATTTCTTGGTGGGCTTTAGCTGGAAAGTAGTAACGAAAGCAGCCACTGCCATTCAGCACGATTGTTATCTGTTATCCATGTCTACTACCACGACCCCGATACCTCTGCTCTGTCTTGAGCTTTGCAATGTACCGAGCTACCGAACTTTTTCCACTGTCCTGATTCCCCCAAATCAATACGGTTTGGCGGATGAGATTATCGAGCTGTTTTGTAGACCTGGGAAGATTGCTGGTACAAGTACCAATTGGTACTTGGGGGCGATCACTCTCAGTCTTTGCCAGCAGCATTGAATTAGGGAGTTGAATATTCTGCTCAGTCGCCGGTAAACTTAGTTGTTCGACTGTTCTTACCGGGACATCGATTGCTGGTGATTCTTCCTCTGCGGCCTTGGAACTACCTCGCCGTGACGAATTTACAGCATTGATATTGTTCAGCTCAACTGCAAGCACGACTAACGCTAGGGGAATGCCTGTGATCGCGCTGAGCGCCGGATTGGGCTACCCGTGGAGCGGACTGCTAGAGCTTTCGATCCTCAACGGGGTCTTCGTCACGTTGTTCATCGGATCGGCGTGGCTGTTTCGCCGTGCTGCGCGCTTCCGACCCGATCGGGGCGCGGCTTAACAAAGCGGTCACACCGGACGCAGCCACGCTACTATACTACTCGTGAAGCCGTCGGTAGCTTGCTGCCGAACCAGAGGGAAGCAGGTTTGTTAATGGTGATCTACACTCCTGAGTAGCAATAGAGCTGTTTGATAGACGTGGATAAACCAAAAAGCGTAAACATTGCGAAGCTGACACAAGCCGCAAGGTAGCGCTCAAAATTCTTATCAAGTAGGAGTTTCAGTTCTTGATACTTAGATGGGCTTCAAGGATACAACCAAGGTTCACTTAACCATGACAAAATACTAACTTTAGGCCCAAAGTAGGCAAAACCCACCCTAACAACATTGATTTTTCAAGGAGTCTAAGTATAGCTCTGAAAGCTATTCAACCTTTCGATTGTTGGCAAAATTCCCAATCCACCGACTCGACATCGAATTCTTGCAAGCTGGCACTTAGTAAACATTGAAACCCTTATCAGGCAAGGTTTAAATGGCTACTTTGCAGTTGATTTCAGCTTCGCTATATTTACGCCAACTTGTCACGAATCTTATTAATGTCATCAATCAGCACTTGCGCCTTGAATAGCCTCTATTCTTCTATACTTCACTGTGCGGTAGTACCAACGGCGAAACCGCAGTGAGGGTTCATCAGTAGGTACGTTACATCCTTCATTTGTATTGGGAACTTCACCGAGCTGTGACTCAACCATCGTGCGATCGTCAAGAGATGCTGCAAAAAACTCATCAAAGTCGAAGTTACTCGGATCGATTCCAGAGTTGGGCAGAACAACCTGCATAAATCGCATTTGTTGGGTATTGATCGGAATTGCAAACAAATGAGGACGCAGGGGTAGTCCATCTATATCTAACTTGAGAACAACGTTATTGGGCTGATGCCAATCAATCTCAACTCCATAAGACAAGGTATTGAGTTGATTTGTGACTGCCATTCCATCTGCTGTTGCAGTAACGCTGATTTGGGCGATCGCGTTTTTGTGTACTGGGTCATGGAATTCGCCACCAAATGAATCCCGATGGATAAAAGGGATATGTAGATAGTCCAGTGAAATATCGATCGCTCTTGTCCAATGTGCATTCCAAATCTCATGGTGAATCACATAGCGCTCGTTTGGCTCTAATAAGCTCAACGGCAATTGCGGTTCTGGCACGTTTTCGGTTCCCGTAAAGACCCACAACATCCCTGCAATCACTCTTGTCGGCAGTCTCACGGCTGACAGTTTTGAGCGTTGAGCTGGGTTAAGTGAGTTGAAAGGAACATGAGTACAAGCACCATCTGAGGCAAAACGCCAGCCATGATAGGGACATTCAAGGCACCCGTCTTCTGTTACTTGCCCGCGTGAGAGAGGCGTACCACGATGAGGACAACGCTCAAGAAATGCCACGAACTGCTCGGCTGAATTGCGAAATAGAACTAGCGATTCGCCAGCTAACTCAACCGCAAGGGGAGCTAGTCCTATTTCAGCAATGGGTAATACTGGAGTCCAGAAGTTAGGAAACATCTCAAACACAGCGAAACCGGCTCCTCAACAAATTCTTGGGCGTTACTCAGCATAAAACCCTACTCCTGACAGCATCCTGTCAGTGGAAGCCAGATAACTTTATTCTCTCAAGCTGAAACTTCGTGTATAAGTCAAGACTGATCTCTTGGTCTGGAAATTCAACATCTGAAGCAAAATCGAGATTTTGGATGCGATCGACCCGAAAATCTCTGTATGAGTTTCTGAGAATGCACCATGTTCCAACGGTCCATTTTCCACCCCAGTAAAACAACCCCAACGGAAAAACAATCCTTTGAGACAGTTGTTCATTCAAGCTCAAATACACAATTGTGACGGCTTGTTGCTGCTGAATTGCTCGATAAAGGTCGTTCCACTGTCTTAAGCTTTGGTCGTTGAGAATATCACCTAGCGCCCGAACAGGTGTGCGAGTTGGATCAAAGCTGTGTGGCGGCAATACTGCTCCAATTTTACTCAATAGCGTTTTTGCCGCTGCTGCTAAGTCATTCCCGGTCGAGCGCGACAGGATTTCGACACCTAACATTAAAGCGGCGATTTCATCATGAGTTAAAGTTAGGGGTGGTAATTCAAAATCTTCATCCAAAGCATAACCGACACCAGGCTCACCATAGATGGGAATGCCACTCACCGAAAGATCGTCGATATATCGGTAAATTGTACGCACGGAAACACCAATCCGTTCGCCTAGTTGCCCTGCTGTAATGGGTTGGTGAGATCTAATCAGATTCACTAATTGGAAAAGACGGTCAGCTTTCCTCATCCTGTACGTCGAGTAGTCTTAATCTTTCAGCAGCATAACCTTCCCAATCAATTGCATATCGATTTTGTAACCCGTCACAACCAACATTCAGCAGATCGAAACGTTTTTTCAGGTGCGAGCGATCGCTAATTGGTGTTCCATTACTACTCACGAGCGTCTATCAGCGCTCTGGAAATCTAAAAGTTGTAAATATCCCATCCTATAGGAGAAGGAAGAGTACAGGTTACACCTGCTAACGATCGCTCCGAATCGTCAGTTAGATGGGGTCTGGGCGCTCAAATATTATCGGTTGGAGTTTGGAGAGGTTGGAGAGGATAGCCGCTGGATCTTCTATCTACCGGGAAACGTGAGTGAGCAAGCGATCGCTCCAACGGTTTAGATAAAGTCTTCTCTGAATGGAAGCGTATGCAGCAAATTTCTACTCCCTTGACGTAGAGCAGCGATCGCTTTCTCTCTAAACACTCTCAAAATCAACCTGTAACGAATATAAGCTTTATGAATTCCTAAGCTTGATCCTCAGTCCCAGGCGCCTACAAAGTCGCTCTCCTTCTCTCTTTTCCGAGTCGCTATTTAACCTGTAACGGGTAGAATTTATGAATGTCAAAGCTTTCAACCACGATGAATAAACCCAGTGGCGGCAGGATGAGAAAAGAGGATTACACCACCTCCGTGATGCGGGTGCCAGACCCAGTGAAGCCGAAAGTCATTGAACTCATCGAAAAATTTCATCAAGACAGACAGCCGAATCAACCTGTAACAAGTCATTCCCAGTATTGGCAGATTCCAGCTTCTTTAATTCCTGAGCTGCTGGATTTTGGCGGGAACGAACCCATTTTGGTGACCGAGTGCAGCATTACTAATGCCGACTGGTGGAACCAAGATGGCACACAACACTGGGAAAAATGCTGGTGCGAAAACTTAAAACGCTTTAATGACTTAGCAGATCGAGTGAATGAATGTCTGCGGCAAGTTGACAATAGTTGGACGCTGGCATTCCCTGACGACAATGAGAAAGCCGTTAAGAAGTTATGCGAATACCGCTTAATCTATCTAGATCAACCTACGACTGCTGCCACACCCCTAGAAGCTGTGCAATGGGCGTTGACATCTAATTATTTTGGCTCTGGGTTGAAGGAGAAGATTGTCGATGCTTTTAGACAAAAGCAATGGGGAATTTTAAAAGCTTTAGAGGTGGGGGTTCACCCGCCGATTAACCGGCGGGAATATTGGCTGAGAAACTACGCCGAACAACTGGGCAAACCTAACGTGAATTACTGGCAGTGGCGGCAGAACCCAGAATCACGAGAAATTGCCAATGAACTGACTCAGCTTCTAGAACTGCCAGAACCCTCAGCGGATACGCGGCGAGTGCTTGAGTGTTTGGCAGAAGGGAAAGATCCGTTCTACGATCCCAAGCCGAATGGAGGGGAAATATATCTCGGCTTTAATACATTTTTGAGCAAAGGCGCGCTTGCTGGCTACGACCCCAACCTGAAGCAGCGTTGTCGTGACGCCTTTAGAAATTGGCATCAAACAGTTCTTGCCGACTTGGGACAGGATACTTTAGAAGGAATTTACCGAGTCTGCTACGGCTGCGACTGGATTCTCATTGAATCCATCTTGGCTCCACCGCTTGTCGGAGCATGGTGGGACGTTTTACAGGTATCGCCTAGTGCCACTCCAGAAGAAGTCAAAAGCGCGTACCGGGCAGCAGCCAAGGTTTGGCATACGGATATCAACAACAGTCCCATCGCTAAAGCTCGGATAACCGCACTCAATAAAGCCTACGAAGAGGCGAAAGCAAGTTTTACCAACTACAAGTATCGAGTCTAGCGATCGCCCAAGAATGTAGGTTTCCAATGGGTGATAAGTGACATTATCACCGATACAATTTAAAACAGAGTCCCTCCTGCGGTTACAGAAGGGACTTGTTCAACAAAAGGTCTACTCTTAGCTCTATGTTGACACGAACTTCAGGGGCGGCGATCGCTCCTACTACTCGCTTGGCTGAAGTTAATTCCACTGCCCAATTAATTGACCTTTGGTTGCACGGCAAGACTCATCAGAGCCAGAGGGCTTACCGTGGTGACATCAATTGCTTTTTGGCGTTCGTCGAAACCAAGCCGCTGCCACAAGTCACGCTCAATGATGTCCAGGCGTTCGCTGATGCCCTAGCTTCTCAGGGGTATTCAGCCGCTACCCAGAATCGTCGGCTTTCATCCCTCAAGTCACTGCTCTCGTTTGGGCATCGAGTTGGGTATCTGCCCTTTAATGTGGGTGCGTCGCTAGACACGCCTCCAGTCAAAAACACTTTAACAGAGCGGATTTTGACAGAGCTTGAGGTGATGACGATGATTGCCTTGGAACCGTGCGAACGCAATAAGCTGTTACTTCGTTTCCTGTATGCCAGCGGTGCCAGAGTCTCGGAAACATCTTCTTTAAGATGGCGTGACTTCAAACCTGTAGGCGATCGCGGTCAGGTTGCATTGTATGGCAAGGGCGGAAAGACGCGGTATGTGGCACTGCCAGTTTCCCTCTGGAAAGAGCTAACTAAGTTCCGAGGTGATGCCGGACAAGATGACCCGGTGTTTAGAAGCCGTAAGTTTGCCGGGGCGATTCAACCAAACCAAGTACGGCGAATCATTGAAATAGCTGGGGAACGTGCGGGGATTGAAGGAAAGGTTAGCCCGCATTGGTTTAGGCACTCCCACGCCTCCCACGCTCTTGACCGAGGTGCCCCTGTGCAGCTGGTTCAGGCAACGCTGGGTCACGCCTCGGTTGCAACAACCAGCCGCTATCTTCACGCTCGTCCATCCGACAGTTCTGCCCTTTATCTACCTTTTTAGGAGCAAATATTTATGACATCTAAGCCGATGGAATTAGAAGGAACTTGGGAGGAGATTATCATCCACTCAAAAGAACTCGCTGGAAAGAGAGTGCGCGTCACCGTTCTTAGGGACGAACCTGAATCCCCTTCCCCTGAAACGCCTTCTCCCTCTAGCTCCACTGCCGAATCTCTCTTGAGGTATGCAGGGACATGGGAAGGGGACGACCTTGAGGAGTGTCTCCAAATGGTTTATGATTCCCGTGCCCCGCTGGAATTTTAAGCGTGTATTTGCTCGACACCAACCACTGTAGCCACATTATTGAAGGAGATGCCGTTGTCTGTCGCCGCCTCATCGAGTTGGGCCAGGTGCCAGTGGCTACCAGTGTCATTGTTTGCGGGGAACTCATTTTCATGGCGCAAAATTCACAACAGAAGGCGGCTAATCTAATCCGAGTGCAAGCTTTTGTACAAGGCATCGACATCTATCCGGTGGACAGGGAAACTGCCCATATCTACGGTGAATTTAAAGCGAAAATCATCGCTCAGTTTGGTCCCAGAGAAAAAAGTAGACGTAGAACAACCAGAATTGAAGCGTTAGGCGTGAGCGAGAACGATCTGTGGATTGCTGCTACTGCCTTGCGTCACGGTCTGACTGTGGTTTCATCTGATAGTGATTTTGAACGGATGCGAGAAGTAAGAACGCTTCCAGTAGAAAATTGGTCATCGCCGCCGTCACCTCCCTTAGCTGAGCCTTGAATGGGGGGAAAGCGATCGCCCTTAGCGTCCAAGAATATTTGCCATTTCAAAGCTATAGCACTGAAAACTTTATTCATCAAATCGCTTACAGGCAGGACTAGCTAACGTTGTTATACCAGTTGATTTGAACACCAGTACAATAGCGATTAATTTATTCCTATGTAGATTGGATTTTTAGACTATGAACTTCATCCAAAAATTTCTCAACTCAATTTTGCCGGATGAGTGGGCACAATCGATGGAAGAGGAATCACGCCAATGGTTTATGAAATGCCCAAACTGTAATTTTGAAGAATCATACTGGGATTTAGGGGCAATTCGGTGGAAGGCAGCGGGTAATTCCAGGAATTTCAGGAAATGCCCTCACTGTGGTCAAAGAACTTGGCATCTGACTTACAAAAAAAGATAAGGTCAGCCATCGTTACTACCTTAAAAATTAGATACCCCTAGGATGCTTCTTCAAGCTCAACCGATATGTAGTCTGAGCGCGAGCATTCCTCCTAACACCACCAATCCGAGTGCGCGACGGAAGTAGTTGACCCCATCAAACAACTCCTGCCATGCCCAAGTGAACAAAGCACCAAATCCCACTAAATCAAGTCCTGTCTGGAGATTGCCGCTGGGTAAGACGAGTTGAAGTAGGCTTGCTCCCAACCCTACTAGAAGCGGCAGGTTGGGCATCTGAGCAATGACAATCTTGCCCTCGCTGTCTCGAAAAGTGCGATCGAACAACGTGGTTCCTTGTACTTTAAGCTCTTCTGAATCGCGGTTCAATTGGGACGACATCTACTCTACCTCAATGCTACTGAACCCAAATGTTAGGTCGGTTCTGCCTACTTGGTGTCTAACCCAAGTGGGAGATTGCTTTTGAGCGATCGCTCGAACAGTACCGAAGGTGAAGGCTCTTGCAGGGTAACCGCACTGGGATTAGAGGGAAGGTTAGCCCGCACTGGTTGCGTCATGTTCACGCCTCACATTCACTAGACACGGGCGCTCCGATCCATTTAGTGCAGGCGACGTTGGGGCATGAATTGGTAGCGACTACTTCCAGATATCTGCACGCACGCCCCAACGACAGCAGCAGCTTGTATCTGCCAGGGTAAGAGGTAACTTTCCTTGCATCTTTATCGAAATTCTGAGATATTGAATTGAAAAAATTAATTCAGATAGAAACTTATGGCAACTGAGCAAGAGCTTCAATCTCTTTTTAATACCTTGGATAGCGATCAAGATGGCAAAGTATCGAGTAATGAGCTTTTTTTAAGCCCTGGGTTAAATGCAGTCATTTCAGCAGAAACAGGTACTAGCCCCGCAGAACTGCTAGCGATGTATCGAGATGAAGACGGTAATATTACCTTTGAAGACCTGAAACAAGCTGTTAAGAAAGCAGGGAATTTAGAATAAGTGCGAGCGCCCTTATAGTACCGAAGGTGAGGGGAGGAGGGCTGTCAATGTCCAGTGGCGCAATGTACTGACAGCTAACTAGATTGAACGCAACCAAGCTAGGCCAGAACTTGACATTATATTGATAATGTCAAGTTTAGGTTTTGGTTGTTGAAACATCGTTGTTGAAGTGCGATCGTTGGCAATATAACATCCCTTTAGCGCCACTCAATCTTTTTAGGGGTTATCTGGATCGCTTGCTGCAATAATAACCGCGAATACATCGTCTTGGTTTCCTTCTTCATGGGTCAGGATTACCAAAAATAAACCCAGTTTTACACCCTTTGTAGATTTCTCAAACCCGCGACTGACAATTTATAGAAAGCCATCATCACCGCTTCTGATGTCAGCTACATTTGATTGGTTGTGCCTTGCTTATTCCTGCACTGGCACCCCTTCGCGTGGCGTTAGGACACCAAGAACAATTGCCACCAAGATTAATGCTGGAACATCGCCTAGGAGATGTCCACGTTCCGCAGAATCAATTACTGCGTGGAATGCCATGATCAGCCCATGAACAACACTCGACCAGACAGTAAACCAGATTAAACTCAGATGTGCTTCGGGTTTTCGAGAAGCCCATAGTAAAAAAACACCGAGCGTCGCATAAATGCCAACGATCATCTGTTCGTATTCATATTGACCGGGTAGCCATGACCAGCCCGATGACCAGATTTTCATCAACGGATAGACAAGGAGAAAAGCAGTTCCAACAACAACAAGGGCGATTTGCAAGTACTGATGCCGCTTATCCATGACTCCAATCTCCGATTATTTTTCAGGGGAGTTTCTACTTCTATAAACTTGTCAGCGTTAGTAGAGGAGCTTCTGCAAATTTTACAAAATTTTATACTTGGATCAGTGATGAGCTTGATGGGTGCGAGTTGTATAGCTGCTACGCAGCTTGAAGGGAACGCTTTTACTCCACATCATCGCGGGAGCCATCATCACCACCTGATTATCATTGAAAAGACCTCTTTTCAAAGGCAATAACTCCTATATGCCTCATGGGGAGATCGCGGGTGGCTTTTCGACTAAACCTAGATCGGAGGGTAGAGCAACGTAAATGAAATGGTCTACCCATTGCTCGTTTTCATAGAGAAAACGGCGACGAATGCACTCCTTCTGCATACCCACACTTTGAGCCAATGCAATTGATGCTTGATTATCCAGATTAATGGCGGCTTCGATGCGATGATAACCCAGTGTTTCAAACCCAGCAATTAGTGTGGCTCGAACTGCTTCCCTGCCGAAACCTTGCCTCCAGTGTTGGTTGTGAATTTCGTATCCTAAAATTGCCCACTGACGTTCTTAGCGACGAATCGTTGAGAGATCGATGTTTCCAAGATGCTGAGCGGTTTGACGAGAAAAAATACCAAATACGAAAACCCGATCGGTCAACGCCTGCTGTTGATGACGCTGACACAAATCTGCAAACCAGCTGCGATCGCAGTGATCCAAACTAACCAGCCCATCATCGTATTGATGTTGTTTTGGCAATCGCCCAGAAAAGCCAGCGTACCAAGTCTCATAATCACTGGGTTGCTGGGGACGAAGGATCAGCCGTTCAGTATTAATGGTTAATGCCCAGGAAATTCCACTCATGTCAAATAACAAATTATTTGTCGCTAATAACACATTAGTGTCGTTAATCCAAAAATCTTTCAAAGCTTTTACAATAGGGCTTCTAGACTAAGTAACACTTTGTTTTATTGAAGGGTAATTATCTTTAAAAAGACTAGTTTTTACAGGCAATAACTTCCAGTTCTAGCAGGAGATGACATAATATCCTCTGCCAAAATATTAAGTTCGGCTTGACTTAGACATTTGAGATGCATCTGTTTTAAATCGTTCAATACTACATTCGCCTCAGTACCAAACTTATAGTATTCAGTTAAGCTCCTCAATTGATAATTAAACGACTGGTAGCGATGCTTGAAATATAATTCAATATTGCCCCTGTGTTCCCAAGTCCCCAGTACCTTAAGTTCCACAGTTTTGTAGTGCGAACGCAAATCCCGCCTAATTTCTAGCATTCGTTTTTCAATTGTTCGCTTGGTTACACCAATTTTATATAGGGTTTCACCATCAGCTTTTACTTCTAAATAGTACAAGCGATGCTCTAGAATTCTTTTGAGCTGAGTTTGGTAAAGCCATAAATCAATTGAAGGTTCTTTCAGATTCAGTGATTTTAGTACTTTAGCGAGTTCTACCTGCCGTTCTATATCAGCTAATTTCTTCAGGAGAAGCGGCTCCTGAATTTGATTGAATTCCTTTAAGGGCAGCGCTCCCACTGGAATCATCCCTAGCTGTGTAAATTCGTAGCCAGGAGGATTTTGATAGGGATTTTTCTGCAATAGTTTGGCTTTGATTAATGGCTTGAGGTCAACTGAGAAAGGGATACTCCAGCCATTTGTTCCACAGGATTTCCAAAGGGTTTTGAGCAATTGTAGTGCCTGCCCTGATAACTCGATATTGAAGTTGTCATACAGTGGGAGGCTAGGAAACTCTCGCTTAACCGTCACGGAACGACAGGTTTGCCCAGTATGAGCGAAATGGTGTTCTTTGACTTGACCCTTCTTAGCAACTAATTTGACTCCACAATAGGGGCAAACTAAATCGCTTTTTCCGCTGGGGACATCGACGATATCAACCAATTTATTATCAGCATTGACCCCAAATTTTAGCAGCCACACATAAGCCATATCGCGAATCACTAAATATTTATCGTTAACTTCGACGGCAGATAAAATCCGGATGCTGAGAGAAAGTGAGCGTGATCACGCTTCACATTCTGGAAACACTAAGACTATCCCAGATGAGAAGGTGTGATGAATAGAACCGCAGCACTTGCCGCCCTAGTCCTAGTCTTAACCGGAATCCCCAGCCTCATCTACCCAACAAAACTGTAGCTCGGCTTATCCAGGCGTCTGCATTCCTCCCGGTCCACCGGATCTGAATTGCCCGGACATCTCCTACCGGAATTTCAAGGTTCTGCCGCCTGATCCGCATGGCTCTGACGGCGACAGCGATGGGGTTGGATGCGAGAAGAAATAACAGTGCAGTGAAGAGTGATCGCGCTCATGGAGGCTCACCAGCCATCTTAACCAAACGGTGATGACTAATCCTTAAGGAGCTGGTGACGAGCGATCGCAACACTTCAATCCTCCATCCGAATCCTCTCCTCGAATTCGTGATGCCCTGCATCCAGCGGAACCAGATAGCGCTCGCTGTCTCAACTTCCGACCCTCCTGGCTAGTGAAGCTAGAATCCGGAGCGCCGAATTCTAGCGGGCGATCGCTGTCTTGACTTTCAACCCTCTGTTAAACCTCTTAACTGTGGGTACAAAAGGAACGAGGTTTGTTAATTTCCGGGCTGGAACAACCAAGTAAAGCTGCAACTAAACTGAATCCCACTGTTGCTTCATCGTCGTTGCTCTGCACTGACTCAAGTACCTGCTGTAATCAGCTTATAAAGTCCCAAGGCTAGAAAAGCCGGGGCTTCTGGAGAGAATATATCGCTCTTTTGTCACTTTAGGGAGAGGATAATAGGCTAAAACGGGTTCAAAGCCAGAATTTACCTATGACAGAACCACGTCCAGCCCAAGCCACCGTGAAATTTGTGGATG
>NZ_JAMPKC010000022.1:0-74745 GCF_039961975.1 Trichocoleus sp. DQ-A3
TTTCGGACAGCGATGTCTTTCCGTTTTATGGAGTGGGTGAACGCTAATCGAGATGTATTCTCAGCCTATAAAGCTGCTTTGGGTTTTATTTGGGCTTGAAATCTGTTTAAGTCCCGTTATGCTGCTTTGATTCAAGCTTTGCAAGAATTAATCCGACAACTATTAACGGAAAGTCAGGAACAAATAGTTTTTTGGAAGGAAAAGCTAGAAAAGGCTTTGGGAGCGCAAGGTAAGATTGTTATTGATGTTATACCCGAAGTCGAGCTAATTATTGGAGTTCAGCCAGAAGTTCCGCAACTAGAACCCAGTGAATCTCAAAATCGCTTCAACCGCGTGTTTCAACAGTTTATTCATGTTTTTACAAAGCCAGAACATCCGCTGGTTATTTTCTTAGATGACTTACAGTGGGTAGATTCAGCTTCTTTAAAATTAATCCAACTGCTGATGACTGAACCCGACAGTCAATATCTGTTAATGATTGGAGCCTATCGAGATAATGAAGTTAGTCAAAGTCATCCGTTGATGCTGGTTTTGGACGAACTTCAAAAAACAGAAGCAGTTGTCAATAACATTCTTCTTCGTCCTTTAAACATTGAAAATGTCTATCAATTAGTAGCTGATACCCTTCAAGAAACCCAAAGAGCGAAGGAAATCGCTGACATTGTCTTTCATAAAACTCAAGGAAATCCCTTCTTTCTAACACAACTGCTTCAGACTCTTCACTCCGAACGTTTTTTACATTTTGACTTTGTTGAAAGTCGCTGGCTCTGGAATCTTGAGCAGAGCCAAAGGATTGGGATTACAGATTATAACGTCGTCGAACTGGTTGCCAGAAATATCCAAAAATTGTCCGAAAAAACCCAGGAAGTCCTAAAATTAGCTGCTTGCATTGGAAACCAATTTACCTTAGAGGCCCTATCCATTGTCAATGAGCAATCTTTAATCAATACTGCTGACGATTTGTGGGAGGCGCTTCAGGCTGGTTTAGTTTTACCTTTGAGCAATACTTATAAAATCCCTCTATTTTTTGACCAATCAGAAAAAGGAGATTTACTGATTGAGGATATCAGGATTAGTTATAAATTTTTACATGATCGGGTGCAGCAAGCGGCTTATTCTTTAATTCTGGAAGAGCGGAAAAAATTAACTCACCTAAAAATTGGTCAGCAGTTGTTACATAAAACAGCTAAATATGCGCTGGAAGAGAATATTTTTGATATTGTTAACCAGCTAAATATCGGGGTAGAGTTGCTTTCTAACCAAGCAGACAAAGATGAACTTGCCCAACTCAATCTGATGGCTGGGAAAAAAGCCAATGCAGCATCGGCTTATGAAGCATCTGCCAGATACTTAACCGCAGGGCTAAGACTGCTTACTGAAAATAGCTGGCAAAGCCACTATGATTTGACGCTCACACTTCATCTTGAATCCGCGGAAGCAGAATACTTAAATATCAACTTTGAGCAGGCAGCTACTTTAGCTGGAGTTGCCCTAGAACAAGCTACAAGTTTAATCGACGAAGTAAAGGTAAACGAGCTACAAATCCAGATTTATATCTGTCAATTTCAGATGGTTAAAGCCGTCGATACAGGGCTACAAATTTTGGAACGGCTGGGAATTACTCTCGTAACGTTAACAAGTGACGAGAGTTTGGTAGTTGAGTTGCCCGGACTCGCGGACTTAGACAAGATTCCCCCAACGACAGCTTCGGATAAACTAGCCGGGTTGCGAATTTTAAAAACGATTTGTGCGCCTGTCTTCATGGCAAAGCCAGAGATTTTTCCGCAAATAATATTAACCATGATTAATATCTGCATTGAACATGGTAATTCGGCAATATCTGCTTTCGCTTATGGTCTTTATGGCTTGTTGTTGTCAGGGCTTGGAAAGATAGATGCTGGATATCATGCGGGTAAATTGGCATTGAAGCTTCTAGAACAATTTGATGCTAAAGAACGCAAGGCGAAAGTCTATAACTTGTTTAACGCCAATATTAGACCGTGGAAAGAACACGCTAAAAATAGTGTTGTTCACTTCCAACAAGGGCTTCAAAGCGGCTTGGAAACGGGAGATATTGAATGGGCGAGTTATTGTGGCGCTAACTTTTGCGGATATTTATATTTTACGGGCGATCGCTTAGATTCTATCGTGTAGCAACAAGCCCCTTACATTGAGGTACTTGTAAAGATAGACCTGCCTACGGGTATCCATTTTGCGAATATTTAGAGACGACTGGGATTAAATTTTCAAGGCAAAGCTGCGGATAAATTCCTATTGATTGGAGAAAGTTTTAATGAAGCCGAAACCTTGCCCCAGTTAATTGAATCGAAAGGTGGCACTGGCTTGTTTGTCGCCTATGTTGCCAAGACAATTCTTCTATATCAATTTAAAGATTACGAGGGCGCGATCGCTAACGCAGCTTTAGCCGCAGAGCAAGCTGGTTCTGCATTTGGTTTTATGCAGGTTGCCGTACTGAATTTCTACCATTCCTTGGCTCTTTTGGCTCATTATCCCCAAGTTAACGATACTGAGAAACAACAATACCTAAATACAGTAAATACCAATCAAGAAAATATGAAACATTGGGCGTATTATGCGCCAGTGAATTATCAACATAAGTACGATTTAGTAGAGGCAGAGAAGGCGCGGATATTAAAACAAACTTCTAGCGCGATGGAGTTGTATGAAATCAGCATTCAAAGAGCCAGACAGCAAGGATATATCCAAGAAGGAGCACTGGCTAATGAACTAGCGGCAGAGTTTTATTTCTCGCGCGGTAGAGAGAAGCTAGCTCAGTTTTATTTAACTGAAGCCTACTATACTTTTATTCGCTGGGGGGCAACGGGAAAATCTCAAGATTTGGAATCAAGATATTCTGAGTTTTTATCCCGGCTGCTACTTAGAGAAACGATTAGCATTGAGAGAACTTTGACGACGACCTATACAACAGTAACAGGTTCTGCTGCACTAGATTTGGCAGCAATTGTAAAAGCGTCAATTGCGATTTCATCAGAAATTGTTCTCGAACAATTCCTAGAAAAGTTGATCAATATTTTGGTTGAGACTGCCGGGGCGAGAAAAGGGATTGTTCTGCTAAAAGAAGCAAATCAATAGTTGCTATTTGCTAAAAAATTTTTGGGCAAACAAAGTTGTTTGGCTTTACCTTTAATTTCCCTTAAAAGTTGCGATGATTTACCGATTTCTTTAATTCAATACATCGAAAGAACTAAAGAAACGGTGGCTTTAGACTCCGCAACTACAGAAGGACTCTTTATCAATGACCCATACATTCTGAAAAACCAACCCAAGCCCATCTTAGGGTTGCCTATCTTTCACAAAAGACAGTTGACGGGAATTTTTTACTTAGAAAATGACTTAACTAAAGGAGCTTTTACCTCAGAACGCTTAGAAGTTTTAAAAGTATTGATATCCCAAGTCGCTATTTCAATAGAGAATGCCCAACTTTACAAAAACCTGCAAGGTTACTCTCACGCACTGGAAATTAAGAATAGCGATTTATCACAAAAAAGCCAGGAACTAGAACAAGCCCTTCACCAGTTACAACAAACTCAGACTCAATTAGTTCAAACCGAAAAAATATCTAGCCTGGGACAACTGGTGGCGGGGGTAGCCCATGAAGTAAATAATCCTGTTGGGTTCATTTCCGGTAATCTGCATCATGCTTCTGGGTATGTACACGATTTAATTAACTTAGTTAATCTTTATCAGCAACATTTTCCCGATCCACCTGCCGAGATTGAAGAGGAAGCTGAGACAATCGAGCTGGATTATCTGATGGAAGATTTGCCCAAATTTCTCACTTCGATGCAAGTGGGGACTGACCGAATTCGAGAGATCATGCAGTCTTTACGCAACTTCTCGCGGGTTGACGAAGCAATCGGAAAGCCTGCGGACATTCAGGCTGGGTTAGAAAGCACGTTGATAATTCTACAGCATCGTCTAAAAGCGAGCGCGGAGCGTCCGGCAATTGAGCTGGTGAAAGAGTATGGTGAGTTGCCGTTAGTGGAATGTTACGCCGGACAACTTAACCAGGTGTTTATGAATATTATGGCGAATGTAATTGATGCAATCGATGAGGTAATGAGTAAGAAGATACGGGGAATCGATAATCGACCCGAAAGTGCGAATTACCCCTTGCCAAAGATTCGGATTCACACGGAAGTAATTAATGGTGAGAAAGTAGCGATTCAGATTGCTGACAATGGACCGGGAATGCCGGAAAAAGTTCGGCAACGTCTGTTTGAACCCTTCTTTACAACGAAGCCGGTAGGCAAGGGGACGGGGCTAGGTTTATCCATTAGCTATCAGATTGTCGTAGATAAACATGGTGGGCAATTGAGCTGTGTCTCAGCGCCAGGAGAAGGGACGAAGTTTATGATTGAGATTCCGCTCAGGACAGCCCTCTCAAAAGTGTTATAGGGGCGGAAAACGCCCAAAGCTTAAGTGCCTAGAAGCGTCACCCAAGATTCTTGTTTTGTAGCGTAGATGAAAAATGGCGATGGGAGCGATCACTCACGCGAGGAGTCCATCTTTGGCGGAGCTTTTTGCCATTAAGGACGGTAAACTCCTGAAAGACTATCCAAAAGCTTATGATTTTAAAGGTTTACCCTGGGTTTCTGATTGCTGTGCTTTTAGGACTCATCGGGTTAGGACTGGGACTGCTTCAGGAGCGGGTGGAACTCAATTGGGCAAAGTTAGATGCTTCGTTGCTCTCAAAAACGAATGCTTCACTGCGGGAAAATCCTCCCGGCGCGGGAAAGTTGCCGAACTCTACACCAGTTGCCTCACCCACAGACGATCGACAAATCCCGCTCATTACGACTCGTCAAGGGCCTTTACGGGTGACGAATCAAACGGAGTATCCCCTGCGGCTGGCGTTGCTGACTTATCAGCCACCAACGACATCTTATGGAGAGCCAGCACACTGGGATTTTGCCCCAGGAGAAGGGGGGAGCCAGGGCGTGACCTTATCTTTGCCTGGAGGGGATTTGCAGCTAAAAAAGGGGGATATTTTGGTGGCATTTGCCCAAGATGGTTCCCGCCGGTATTGGGGACCGTATGTTGTGGGTGAGACGCCTCTGCCTGTCTGGAATGCTCAGGTGTCGGAATGGCAACTGGTTTTGCAATCTTAGGTCGTAGATAGTCGGGGGTCATTCGTTTATAGTCAGCAGTTAGAAGTCAGTTGTTTTTTCTTCTCTACGGACGAATTACCCATGACTTCTTATCAATTACCCATTCACCAATGACAATTTAGGGAACTCATAGGTTTTGCCAGAGTCAGGAAGTGCTGCTGGGTAGGTGGGAGTCATGACATCTTGCAATGGGTGCGCTGGCGTCGCATTTCCAGCTAGATTAAGGTCTGGGAAAATGCCTTTTGAGGTTGCCCATTACTGACGGACGGTTCGGGGGTTCATGAAATTTAGGGTTGAGCGAACGGTTAGAAGTTGGTGGAAATCTTGGGAGAAGCATCCCAGCGTGCTGGTGAGTCTATCGATTCTGTGGGTGCTAGTGGTTTGCTGGCTGGCTTTTGTGTGGAATTTAGGGAATATCGGTCTGGTTGATGAAACTGAGCCGCTGTTTGCTGAAGCTGCCCGCCAGATGACGGTGACGGGAGATTGGATTACACCGTATTTTAACGGGGAGACGCGCTTTGATAAGCCGCCGTTAGTTTACTGGCTGATGGCGATCGCTTATAAACTGATTGGCGTCAATGAATGGGCGGTGCGATTGCCTTCGGCGCTGTCTGCGATCGCTGTGACGGGATTAGGCTTCTATACGTTGCGCTACTATGGGCTTCCTTCTCCGAGTGCGGTGACGGGGCAAGCTAGGGATGGGATGATAACGCAGCGTCAGTTGTGGCTATCGGCTTTGCTGGGTGCAGCGGCGATCGCTCTAAATCCAGAAATGATTGTCTGGGGACGCACAGGCGTCTCTGATATGCTGCTAACCGGCTGCGTGGGTTGTGCGCTACTTTCTTTTTTTCTTGGCTATGTCAACACCAACCAACCCGCGATCCAAACTCGTTGGTATCTCGCTTTCTACGTGCTAGTTGCCTTGGCAATCTTGACGAAAGGGCCGGTCGGCATTGTCTTACCCGTTCTGATTATTGGGGCTTTTCTACTTTACCTGGGCAAGGCTCAGGAAGTGTTGCGGGAGATGTTTCCGATTCGGGGCTTGGCACTGGTGTTGGTTTTGGCAGTGCCTTGGTATGTTTTGGTGATTTTGCGGAACGGCGAAAACTACGTTAATAAGTTTTTTGGTTATCACAACTTGGAACGCTTCACAGGCGTTGTTAATCACCACTGGGCACCCTGGTATTTTTACTTCCTAGTGGTGCT
The DNA here is from genome assembly GCF_039961975.1 of Trichocoleus sp. DQ-A3. Classification (NCBI taxonomy): domain Bacteria; kingdom Bacillati; phylum Cyanobacteriota; class Cyanophyceae; order Leptolyngbyales; family Trichocoleusaceae; genus Trichocoleus; species Trichocoleus sp. DQ-A3. Next base: position 6,360 of record NZ_JAMPKC010000022.1, read on the forward strand.
GCTGGGTTTTGCGCCTTGGTCGATTTATTTGCCGGTAGCGATCGCCCGTCTCCGCTTTTGGCAGCGCAGCAAATGGCGGAACTCCCCCCGTTCCACTCATTTAGGTTTATTTGCTCTATTTTGGTTTGCCGGGATCTTTGGCTTCTTCACCGTTGCGGTGACAAAACTCCCCAGCTATGTGCTGCCTTTAATGCCAGCAGCAGGAATTTTGGTGGCACTTTTGTTCAGCGACCAATTGAGGACTGGGGTGAAAGGACTGAGAACTGAGGAAGAAGTCGGTAGTTCAGAATTAGCAGTTAACCAGCCGGAAGGAGAATTCCCCACTCAGTCCTCAGTCCTCAGTCCTCAGCCCTCATTCCTCCGTCCTTTGTTTTGGAGTGGCGTTGTCAATGTGGTGTTTTTATCAGTTCTGGCAGGTGCGCTTCTATACAGCCCAAACTTCTTAGGATATGACCCTGCCGTGCCCGATCTGCGCCAAATGGTTCAACGATCTGGTTTGACGGTGTGGGGAGGCATCATCTGGGGAGCAACCGCTATTTGGACAGGGTGGTTGCTGCTGAAACGACGGCGGTGGCGTTGGCTGTGGACTTCAAATCTAATCGGATTTATGGCTTTTATCATCTTTGTGGTAACGCCTGCCTACTTCATGATGGATCGAGCACGTCAGATGCCGCTGCGGGAATTATCGGCACGGATCGCCCAAGTCCAGCAGCCAGGAGAAGCCATATTAATGATTGGTTTCAAAAAACCGAGTGTCGTATTTTACACGCAGCGCCCGGTGAATTACTTTGCCAAAGTTAGCTCGGCAATGGAATACATTGAAGCGATCGCGGCGACTCAACCCAAGCCACCTTCGGTATTGATTTTGACTGAGCCTAAATATTTAGAGAACACAAAAATACAGCCCAAGGAGTACCAAAATTTAGGCAAAGCCGGTGCTTATCAACTCATTCGGTTGTCAAAACAAATCGTCGCCAGTGTCCAGCATCGACACTCTAGCTAAATGCTAAATTGTTAAACTGCCGCAGCTTGCAGTCATATCAAGCCTGGATAATTGCCCGTGATTAGAACACCTCACGCGCAATCCCTCTGTCTTTTCGCTTAGGGGTTGGGGGTGGAGAGGGCAGGAAATGCAGTGGTTCGGCAATGCTTGTTCGGCAAGCCGACTGGAATATTAGGTGAATAAAATTTCTGGTGGCATCATGATGAAATTCGGCGTTTTGGCACGACTGAGTTTGAAAGGATGAAAGCACCATCTTCAGGAAAAAGGAAAAATTTTTGGCATCAGTGCCGATTGCCGGTTGTTGGTAGCCTAATTTGTAGCCTAATTTTCCTTTGGCTTTTGCTAGCGATGCCGGTGCTCGCTGAAGATTTACCATCGCCGTCACCCGTCACAATAGAAACGCTGCGACAGATGCAGCAACAACTAGATCGGCAGCGGTCTAATTATTCTAAAGAACGCGATCGCTTATCAAAACTCCAAAAAGCCGCGAAGGGACAACTCAGTGGCTTGCAGCAAAACCTGGAATTAACGGGTACCCAGCTTAATGACTATCAGTACCAATTACAACGAGCCACTCAGGAATTAAAGACGTTGCAAGAGGATCTGGCGATCGCGGAACGCTCTTATCAACAAAAGCAAGCCGCCACAGTTGCCCGTTTGCGTTTCCTGCAACGCCAGCAACTCTCTCACCAAGGATGGGGAATCCTGCTTTCTAGCCAAAATCTCAGTCAATTTTCCGACCGGCGTCGCCAGATCAAATTGGTGTTTCAAGCCGACCAACAAATCTTGAAAAACTTGAAGGCGGAAGCTGACCAAATCGATCGCCAAAAAACCGAGATCGAACAGCAGAAAAACCAAATTGCTCTGATTACCCAGCAATTGCTGGCACAAAAAGCCGAATTTGAAGCTCAGACACAGGCTCAGCAGCAGCTCATTCAACGCTTGAATACTAACCGGCAAGCCTTAGAAGCAGCCGAGAACGTTTTAGCCGAGGATTCCGCAGGGATTAGCACTCTCATTCAAAAACGAGTTGCAGAAGCGAAGGCAAAAAGAGAAAGAGAAGCAGCAGCGAGCAAAGCCATTCTTCGCGGTCGCGACATTATTCGCGGATCGGGTATTTTCAGCTACCCCAGCGATGCGGGAATTACAAGCAATTTTGGTTGGCGAGTCCACCCGATTCTGGGCTACCGCCGTTTCCATTCTGGTCTTGACTTTGGGGGAAGTTATGGCAGCACGATCCGCGCCGCCAACAGCGGAGAGGTAATTTTTGCCGGATGGTATGGAGGTTACGGGAAGGCGGTAATCATCGACCACGGCAATGGCATCACTACCTTATATGGTCACGCCAGCGAAATCTATGTTTCGGAAGGACAATCTGTAAACCGAGCCGATGCAATCGCGGCGGTTGGTTCTACTGGCTTTTCTACGGGACCCCATCTCCATTTTGAGGTGCGTAAAAATGGCACACCTGTAGACCCGATTACCTTCCTTTAGGCTCATGAAAACTGACTCGTATCAGCCCTAAACTGGACAATTATCCGGGAATTTAACGGCAAACAATCAGATATTCTTAGTTTTATTGCGCGAGTAGTCTATTTCAACCAAACAAGTGTCAATCTCTTTCTCGAATCCTTCTAAAATCAGCAATTTTCAGAAAACACTGAATGTCATCGTCGTCGCCATGCCTGTGGTGGGATTTATCGCGGCGACCCTGGCTATCATCTTCTGGGAACGTGGGGTCCAGCCGCTGGATCTGAGCCTACTCGTAGGAATGTATGCCTTGACTTTCTTTGGCATCACTGTGGGGTATCACAGGTTTTTCACCCATCGTGCCTTTCAGGCAGGGGCATTTGTACGGGCTTTTTTAGCGATCGCTGGCTGCATGGCAGGTCAAGGCCCAGTCGCCAGCTGGGTGAGCCACCATCGCTGTCATCACCTCTACTCAGATACTCAACAAGACTTCCACTCACCAAATATTCACGGAGAAGGGTTTTGGGGAGTTGTTCAAGGCTTTTGGCACGCCCATACTGGCTGGCTGCTAAACGTCGATTGGACGCCCCCATACCCCTATGTCTCGGATCTCAATCGTGACAAAGTTGTCCAAAAAATCGACCAGCTCTACATCCTTTGGGTGCTACTTTCTCTGTTAATTCCGACGCTTCTGGGTGGAGTCTTAACCGGGTCGTGGTCGGGAGCATTGAGAGGCTTAATCTGGGGTGGAGGTATCCGGATTTTCCTCTTGCACCAGTTTACTTTTAGCGTCAACTCAGTCTGCCACCTTTGGGGAAAACGCCAATTTCCCACAGAAGATCAAAGTAAGAACAATCTTTTCGTCGCCATCATGACCCTCGGTGAAGGATGGCACAATAACCACCATGCTTTCCAGCACTCGGCAAGGTTTGGACTCAGATGGTGGCAACTTGATTTCGGTTGGTTGGGTATCCTCGCCCTCAATCGCTTAGGGCTTGTCTGGAATGTCAAAGTTCCATCCTCAAGCGAAATCGAACTGAAAAGCATCACTTCTTCAGTTGGATAGTAGGTGAATTTGACCCATTAGTCGCTGAAAGCATCTCATTTTGATATAAAACGCCTGGACTAACTCAAAAATGTTGTTAGGCGTTGTTAGAAAGCGTTAAACCCTGATATCCGAAAATTTCCTAGGGGCACGGCATTGCCGTGCCCCTACTTTTAGTGGAGATTACCTGCCTCTACAAATTAGGTTTATAGGAGTTTTCACTCTTAGTGCAATATAAAGAACCTCACCCGCAACCCCTCTCCGTTCACGGAGAGGGAATATTGAATCCCTCCCGGAAAAGCGGGCAGGAGTTGGGGTGGGGTTAAACCATACTGTATCCAATAGAGAATTGCTAGATTTTCTACCGCCATGTTTATGCAACTTTGGCGAATCTGCGATCGCGCAGTCGTCTCGCCTGCGATTAGACAAGTGTAGAAAAATTTCACGCGCTGTTAGTGATTAATGGTTATTCCTCTGTAGATATGAATGGTGCTGAGTTGAAAACTCATCATTAGTACCATTTCGGCGTTGTTGCTCTACATCGTCAGGCTAAGGTTGCCTCACCGTTGGGTGAGAGCAAATCCAAAATCCCCAATTGCTACTGACACATAACCATTAACACGCTAAATCAACTATGTCATATTCTTCTGTTCCTACCGGCATCCGAGATATCTTGAGCGAACGGTTTTCTCTACTGCCTCTGAAATTCTGCATCGATTGCTGGGGGACAGACAAGATAATGACCAATGAAACTTTTGATGACTCGCTTCCTCAACTCACTTTGCAGATTCATCATCCCGGAGTCATCCGGACGCTAATTCTGAGTCAAGATCCTTTGGTTCTAGCGGAAGCTTACCTTCGGGGCTTTTTAGACTTTACAGGTAACATCGACGATCTGATGCTCTTAGAAGCGCTTTCCTTTTCCCAATGCGATCGCAGCAAAGCAATCAAAGCTTGGATGGAAGCACTGAGTCTACCCCAATTGCCTTTATCGCAGCCAGAGAAATCACCTTGGCAGAAATTGATCGCTCATAGTCGCGATCGCGACTTGGCAGTTGTTCAATATCACTATGATGTCGGCAATGATTTTTACCGTCTTTGGCTCGATCCTTTACTCGTCTATTCTTGTGCCTATTTTGAACATCCTCAGATGAGCCTGCAAGAAGCTCAGCAGGCAAAGCTTGATTTGATCTGCCGTAAACTCCAATTAAAACCCGGTGAATATTTATTAGATATTGGCTGTGGCTGGGGAGCTTTGCTACGCTGGGCTGTAACTCATTACGGAGTGAAGGGATATGGTATTACTCTGAGTAAAGAGCAGCTGGCTTTTAACCAACAAGCGATCGCCAAAGAAGATTTGGACACCCAGCTAAAAGTCGAGCTTCTCGACTATCGCAACTTACCCCAAACGCCAACCTTTGACAAAATTGTTTCAGTTGGGATGGTTGAACACGTAGGAATTAAAAACTACCCCATTTATTTTCAGAGTGCCTTATCTACCTTGAAGCCTGGGGGTTTGTTTCTCAATCACGGCATCACCGCCTCAGAAAAATGGGACGGTTCCAGCCTCAACGAGCGCTTTGTTCAACGTTATATCTTCCCAGACGGAGAGCTGTCCAGGTTGTCCGATTCTTTAGCTGTCGCTGAAGAGACGGGATGGGAGATTGTCGATGTTGATGCTTGGCGGATGCATTACGCCAAAACAATGCGCTGTTGGGCAGCTAATTTGGATGCAGTGATGGAGAAAGCGATCGCCCTCAGCAGCGAACGTAAAGTCCGATTATGGCGGCTCTATCTCATCGGTTTCGCTCTTGCCTTTGAACAGAACCACATGGGGCTTTATCAAGTCCTATTGCGGCGACGAGCAGATAAAGCGTGGAAATTGCCGTTTACCCGTAAAGATTGGTTATATTAAGAGTTTTAATATTGCTTGTTTCTACTACAGAGTGATGCCACAGCCGTCACTCTGTACAATCAGAATACTCACGGCCTTGGTAGACCACTATGCCCAGAAAACAGCAAAGCTGGATTGTTTTTCAGGCATCAAGAGCAGAATCAGCGATTCTGACGCTGTGTTGCCAGCAGATTGAACATTTAAATACAGAAGTTCTTACACTGATTCCCCGTTTAAATTTAGTCTGCGTCATTACTTTTGTGGCTAACCTTATACCAAAGATAGGCTGACAGCAACATTTGTAGCCAGATTATTAACTTTGCACTTTGGCGAACGATTACTGTATAAATACCCTGGCATATTCCTGACCAGTCGAACACTGTATTTGACTCTAGTTACCAATTGAGACACAAACCAAATTATGCTAAAAATTCCAGGTTATACAATCACATCAAAAATTTACGAGGGAACAAAAACCGTTGTTTATCGAGGATATCGCCATCATGATGAGCAACCTGTTATTGTTAAGAGTCTTTGGCAAGAGTATCCAGCTCTCACGGAAATTGCCAAGCTTAAACATCAATATGAAATTGCTTATAACTTACCTATCCCAGGAATTGTTAAACCTTTAGAACTAGAAAAATATAATCAATATTGGTTTTTAATCTTGGAAGATTTTGGAGGAGATTCACTACAAAATTTTCTCTTAAAAAACAAAATTAATTTAAAAAGAAATATTCAAATAGTTATTAATGTTTCAGAAACAATTAGTCAACTCCATCAAAATAACATTATTCATAAGGATATTAAGCCTCAAAATATCCTTATTAATCCGGAAACGGGATTGGTAAAAATTACCGATTTTAGCATTGCCTCGCGTCTGTCCAGAGAAAACCAGATGATTGGCAACCCCAATTTGCTAGAAGGCACCCTTGCATACATATCACCAGAGCAAACGGGGAGAATGAATCGCTCAATTGATTATCGTACCGACTTTTATTCCTTAGGTGTCACCTTTTACGAAATGCTAACTGGAAGGGTGCCTTTTCAATCTAACGATCCGATGGAGTTAGTTCACTGCCATATTGCCAGCCTTCCAATTCCACCCAATCATCTGAATCCAAACATTCCACCAGCGGTGTCTGACATCGTAATGAAATTATTATCTAAAAATGCTGAAGATCGCTATCAAAGTGCCTTTGGACTCAAGGCCGATCTAGAGACTTGTCTAACCCATCTAGAAAGTACAGGGAAAATTAGCGATTTCCCACTCGGTAGACACGATATCTCTGATAAATTTCAAATCCCCCAAAAACTTTATGGTCGAGACTCTGAAATTGCTTCTCTAATGGCAGCTTTTGAAAGAGTCAGCCTTGGCTCGACTGAAATGATGCTAGTTTCAGGATTCTCTGGAATTGGTAAATCAGCTTTAGTTAATGAAATTCATAAACCAATTGTACGGCAAAGAGGCTATTTTATTTCCGGCAAGTTTGACCAATTTAAACGGAATATTCCCTATGCTTCCTTAATTCAAGCTTTTCAAGAATTAGTTCGACAACTTTTAACAGAAACCCAAGAAAAAATAGACTTTTGGAAAACACAACTATTAGAATCTCTAGGTTGCAACGGTCAAGTCATTATTGATGTAATTCCAGAAGTGGAACTCATTATCGGCAAACAGCCACCAGTTCCGGAACTTGCTCCGACAGAAGCCCAAAATCGATTAAATTTAGTTTTTCAAAAGTTTCTCAGTGTTTTTACGACAAAAGACCATCCCCTAGTCTTATTTCTAGATGACTTACAATGGGCCGATTCAGCCTCATTAAAATTAATTTATCTGCTAATGACCGATCCGGATAGTAAATACTTACTCATGATTGGGGCTTACCGAAATAATGAAGTGAGTGCAACTCATCCTTTAATGCTGACATTGGACGAACTGAAAAAGAGCGATATTGCAGTAAATAATATCTCTCTTAACTCTTTAGTTATTAATAATGTTAATTCACTGATTGCCGACACATTTAAATCTGAATCAACAAAAACAAATTCTTTGGCAAAGTTGGTTTTTAATAAAACTAATGGTAATCCCTTCTTTTTAACTCAGTTTTTAAAATCTCTTTATGAAGAAAATTTGTTTAACTTTAACTTAAAACAGGGATGTTGGCAGTGGGATCTTAAAAAAATTCGAGGAATGCAAATCACGGATAATGTAGTTGAGTTAATGGTGATAAAAGTTAAAAAGCTGTCTGAGTCTACTCAGAAATCCCTAAAACTTGCAGCTTGTATTGGCAACGAATTCAATTTAAAAGTTTTATCGATTGTTAATGAAAAGTCTCAGGTAGAAACTTCTGTTGAACTTAGGGAAGCCCTTAAGGAAGGACTGATTATACCCATTGGGAATGCATATAAATACGTTCAAGATTATACAGAAGATACTTTAAATGCTTCTCTCAATAATGATTTAGCTGTTGCCTACAAATTTCTGCATGACCGCGTACAGCAGGCAGTTTATTCCTTAATCCCAGAAACTGATAAACAACAGGTTCATCTCAAAGTAGGTCAGCTATTACTTAAAAATACAGATCGAGAAGAACTAGAAGATAAAATTTTTGATATAGTTAATCAGCTTAATTGCGGCAAAGATATCATAACTAATCAAGAGGAAAGATATGAACTAGCAAATTTAAATTTAACTGCTGGTAAAAAAGCAAAGCTATCTACAGCTTTTGAACCGGCATTAAAATATATAACTGCTGGAATCGAACTGCTTTCCGAGAAAGACTGGGAATTCCAGTATCCGTTAATACTATCTCTTTATAAAGAACGCGCAGAATGCGAATACTTGAACGGAAATATTGATGAATGTGAAAAGTTTTTTGAAATTATTTTAAGTAAAGCCGCGTCTAATTTAGAAAAAGCAAGTGTATATATTATGAAAATCATCATATATACAACTAACTTGATGAAAACTAAAGAAGCGATTGAAATCGGTAAAGTAGGATTGAGGTTATTTGGTATCTCTCTCCCCGATGGTGAAAAGGAACTAAGGAAGCTAATAGAATGTGAGACCCAAAAGGTTAAAGCTAATCTGGCAGGGAGAGAGGTTAAAGATTTGATTGATGCGCCAGATATGACCGATTTGGAGAAAGTAGCTGCTACCAAGATTCTTATAAATATGACTCCGCCTGCCCGATTTATTGGGAAGCATATATTTGATTCAATAATGTTAAAAATGGTGAATATATCTTTAAAATATGGCAATTCAAATGTTACTTCTTTTGCCTATATGTCCTATGGATGGACTCTGGCAGGAAGAGATGAGTTTGAATCAGCTTATCAATATGGTGAATTAGCCTTAAAAGTGAATGAAAAATTTAATAATATAACTTTCAAATGTAAACTCAACATGATTTTTGGTTCGTATATTAGTCATTGGAAAAATCATTTGAGGACAGAGTGTGAGGGATATCTAAAAAATGGTTTTCAGGACGGAATTGAAATTGGCGATTTTCAATGGGCTACTTATTCAGCTTACTATCGAGCTGTTAAATTAACATTTAAAGGAGATAATTTGGATGAAGTTTATCAAGAATCCCAAAAATATTTAGAGTTTACCTCAAAAAAGAAAATACGCTCTTTTATTGATATGTTTTTAGTTATCCAAAAGTTTGTTTTAAGTTTAAAAGGAGAAACAGAACAAAAAACAAGTTTTAACGATAATAATTTTAAAGAGGAAGAGCATTGGGATGAATTGAAAAAAGTTCCAGCTCTTTATGTTACTTATTGTATTTTAAAGGCTCAAATACTTTATTTATACGAGGAATATGATGATGCGATGAAAGCGATCGCAGAAGGGGAAACACTGATCTCGATTCCCTTTGCGACCATCATGATACCGGAACATTATTTTTATTCTACTTTAATTCAAACAGCTCTTTATCCTACTTTGCTGGAAGCAGAGAAAGAGCAGGCAATGGAAAATCTATTGATAAATCTAGAAAAGATGAGGAAGTGGTCTGAAGCTTGCCCAGACAACTTTTTGCACAAATATTTACTAATGTCCGCTGAAATAGCGCGAATTACCGGCAAAGAGGGGGAGGCTTTGGATTTATATGAAAAGTCAATTAACTCAGCTCGAGAAAATGATTATATCCAGAACGAAGCGATAGCCAATGAACTAGCGGCAAAGTTCTTTCTCGGTAAAAGATACACTGTGCTGGCAAAAGCCCATATTCTGGAAGCTCACTATGGCTATCTTAAATGGGGCGCGATCGCTAAAGTGAATCATGTGGAAGAAAAATATCCGCAGTTCTTTTCCGGAGTATCTGTAACCGGCAAAGCTGGGGGTGTGAGCAACATAATTTCTTCTAGTACTGGCAGCGATTCGGGATTGTTGGATGTAACGACAGTCGTGAAAGCCAGCCAAACCTTAGCGAGTGAGATCGTTTTAGACAAGTTGTTAGAAAAGTTGATGAAAATTGTGATTGAGAATGCTGGAGCGCAGAAAGGCTTTCTCATTCTGGAAGAATCAGGCAACTTAGCGATCGCTGCTGAGGGAGAAGTTGATCGGGCTGAGGTAACTGTTCTCCAATTTATTCCCGTAGAATCCAGTCAGAAGGTTTCTCCTGCTATTGTCAATTATGTAAAAAGAACGAAGAATAATTTAGTTTTAAACGATGCCACTAACCAAGGCTTATTTAAATCAGATTCTTACGTTTTACAATATCAGCCTAAATCTATATTATGTCTTCCCATTATTAAGCAAACGCATCTAATTGGTCTGCTTTATCTTGAAAACAATCTGACGACTAATGCTTTTACACCTGACCGATTGAAAGTTTTGGAAATGCTGTCTTCTCAAATTGCTATCTCTCTAGAGAATGCCAAACTCTATGATGAGATGACAGCATTAAATGCTGACCTCAAGCAAGAAATTGACGAGCGCAAGCAGGCAGAAAATCGCTTACGCGAAAGCGAAGAGCGATTTCGATTGATTGCCGAAACTACTCCGGTTCCTCTACTGATAAGTCGTGTATCTGACAGCCAAATTCTGTATGCGAATATGGCGTGTAGCTCAACTTTGGGTCTATCCACGCAAGAATTGATAGATCGTCAGGCACAAGAATTTCATTACGATCCTGAGGCTCGAAAAGAGTTGCTGAAGATACTGGCTAAAAATGGGTACGTCCGCAACTACGAATTTCAGGCGAAAAAGGTAGATGGAACGCCATTTTGGATTAATTTATCCATTCAGCCAATCGCATTCAACGGCGAGCAAGCAATGCTGAGTGGATTCCAAGACATTACCGAACGCAAACGGATGGAGGAGTTAAAAGACGAGTTTCTGGCAAATACCTCCCACGAACTCCGCACCCCGCTTAATGGCATCATTGGCATTACCGAATCTTTGATAGATGGTGTAACGGGGCATTTGCCTGAGAAGACAATTTATAATCTATCGATGGTAGTATCGAGCGCTCACCGGCTATCCAATTTGATCAACGATATCCTTGATTTTTCTAAACTGAAACATGGAAATCTACCACTTAAAATCAAGCCGGTGGGAATGAGAGAAATTACCAACGTAGTGCTGACTCTCAGCCAGCCTCTAATTGGTAAGAAATCTTTGCAACTGCTCAATAAAATTTCTCCCAATACACCGTCTGTTAATGCTGATGAAGATCGGGTGCAACAAATTCTCTACAACCTGGTCGGAAATGCTATTAAATTTACTGATTCTGGTGTAGTAGAAGTGTCGGCATCTGTGGTCGAGGAGGAGCAGAAGGAAGATTCTTCTAACGCTGAATATTTACCTTATCTAGCGATTACCGTTGCCGATACGGGAATTGGTATTCCCCCAGAGAAATTTGGCAAAATCTTTGAATCTTTTGAACAAGCTGATGGCTCAACAGCAAGAATTTATGGAGGGACTGGTCTTGGTCTGGCGATTACTAAAAAGCTAGTGGAATTGCACAATGGGGAAATTTGCGTAGAATCTCAAATGGGCGTTGGTTCCCAATTTACGTTTACCCTACCCCTCTCGAAAGAGGTGAAGGTTGAAGAATTGAAGGTTGAAGAAAGGTTTAAGTTTAAAGAATTGAAACCTCGACTTGGAAACCTGCAACCTGCTAAACAGCAATTTGCAACCCAAAGTGGCGACATCAAGATTTTGATAGTGGATGATGAGCCAGTTAACGTGCAGGTGCTGGTCAACTATCTATCGGAGCAAAACTATTCCTTAACTCAAGCCTTTAATGGCATAGAAGCATTGGCAGCGATCGCGCAGGGGTTAAGACCTGACATCATTTTATTGGATGTAATGATGCCGCGCATGACTGGCTATGAAGTTTGCAAGAAAATTCGCGAACAGTATTCGCTGAACGAACTTCCCATTTTGATGTTAACTGCCAAAAATCAAGTATCAGACCTAGTAGAAGGATTTAAGTCTGGTGCCAACGATTATCTCATTAAACCAATCTCGAAAAATGAACTTCTAGCACGCATCAACCTTCATCTTCAGTTATCTAATCTGGAGGCGCTGCGGCAAGCAGAAGCGCGAGAACGAGAGAAAGCACAACAGCTAGAACTCACTTTAAGCGCATTGCAACGCACCCAAGCCCAGCTGATTCAGGCAGAAAAAATGTCTAGTATTGGGCAACTGGTGGCGGGAGTAGCCCATGAAATTAACAACCCAGTCAATTTTATTTACGGCAATCTTGCCCCTACAAATGACTATGCGCGAGACTTGCTCAATCTTATACAGATGTATGAGCAGTTTTACCCCAATCCAGTTCCAGAAATTCAGCGAGAGATGGAGACAATTGAATTGGAATATTTGAAAGAAGACTTCCCGAAAATCTTATCTTCTATGCAGGTAGGAGCCGAACGTATCCAATCTATTGTGCTGTCATTGAGAAACTTCTCGCGCTTGGATGAAGCAGAAATGAAGCCAGTAGATATTCATTCAGGCATTGAATCTACCTTGTTAATTTTGCAGCATCGGCTCAAACCCCAGAAAAACCGATTGGGGATTGAGGTGGTTAAAGAATTTGCTCGCCTGCCTAAAGTGGCCTGTTATGCGGGTCAGTTGAATCAGGTATTTATGAATATTCTCAGTAATGCAATCGATGCCTTAGAAGAGTTTTGTGGTTTATCGTTCGCGGGTCATGACCATGAACAATCAACCATGAATCATGAACAATCACCTACGATTTGGATTCGCACCTCTGTTGTAGAGGAGGATCGGGTTGCAATCCGGATTGGGAATAATGGGCCTAGCATGACAGAGGAAGTGCAAAAGAAGATATTTGACCCCTTCTTTACGACGAAGCCGGTGGGAGCTGGCACTGGCTTGGGATTGTCTATCAGCTACTCGATTGTGGTGGAACGTCACGGGGGACAGATTCGCTGTATTTCGTCACCCTTACAGGGCGTAGAGTTTATTATAGAGATTCCGATTCAGCAGCAAAAAAAAGGCTGATATAGACCAGGAGCAATCAAAATGAAGGCTTCTGGCGTCAGGTGCAAAGCGAATCATTTTCTCTGAGAGGCATCGCCCAACCGCTGACCAATTTACCGTAAAGTAACAGCATCTGGAATGCCCGAATTGCTAAATCCCAAAAAATGTTATACTATTCAAGTTATTAGGGCATGTAGCTCAGTGGATAGAGCATCAGATTCCGGTTCTGAGGGTCGGGGGTTCGAATCCCTCCATGCTCGTTGAAAGCTGTCGATTGACTAATTAAATGTCATCGTTGTCAAATTAATGTCGTTTTGTCAAGTTATTTGACCTCATTGAAGTTAGCTTGATTTGACTACTTGCTAATGATTTACCTAGCATATCTATGCTTTAGGCATTCTCTGCTATTTTTTAAGTTTAAAAACTTCTTTTTGAAGCAGAATCTGATGCTCTATCCTTTCAACCCCCTAAAAAATAGTTAACCAACTTTCAACCCACCCCTAGTTGGGATGGTCGTTGAAACGCGATCGCCTTTTCTCTGCGCGTTAGCTCACGTTCTTCCTTTCAACCCACCCCTAGTTGGGATGGTCGTTGAAACAAAAAAATCAGAGAAAGGAGGCTGTTAAATAATGGGCTTTCAACCCACCCCTAGTTGGGATGGTCGTTGAAACTGATGTCGGACTGCGTTGAATGTGGAATGCCTTATGCTTTCAACCCACCCCTAGTTGGGATGGTCGTTGAAACAGCGATCGCTACAACAGTTACCTGGAGGAGCTTTTAGAGGCGATTTTCGTAACCCTCTAAAATTTTCGCTTTATCTGTCCTGTATTTACAGGAGCAACCATCCCACAGAAATACTGGAATCAATATTCCATAAGGAATTCACAGTTTTCGTAAACCTCCCAGGAATTTTGCCCCCGCTTGGGTTCACGAAAAATAAAAAATTAGGGTGGGCCCCCTTGGTCAAGAGTAATCCCCTTGGTCAAGAGTAATTCAGTAGCCATCACTGTGGTAAACCCACATCCAGTTTGCATGGGAGCGCTCCTACCCCATAAGATTAAAGTCCCAGTGAACTTCAACTTACAAGTTAATCATTTCTACAGCCGGAACCATAGATATCAGCATCCTGGACGGACAGCTACTAGGGAATAGAAAGTACAACTGTCTTCCGACAGTCAAACAAACCCATAATTGTCTCCAGCTCAGAGGTTCAAACGAACATGACCTGTGGCGCATTTATAATTATATTCTATTGTCAAGGTACTGAGTCTAAATTAGGTTTCAAGATTTACGACGATTGCGATAAGCAGAAATTGCTACTTTTTTAGCTTTTTCTTGGGAACTTGCTCGGATGGGTTGTTGTCCTTCCTCAACAACAATACCTAATTTGCTGGCTTGGGCTTTGATATCGTTTATTAATCTTCCATAGCTCCACTGATGAACTTGAATTCGATAGCGCTTGAGGTATTCTTGTCTGTTTTCAATAATATCCGGAAATTTCTGCTCTGCTTGCGCTTGAATCTTACTCTCAAAAGACTCACGTATATCGCCCAACTTTGGTAACACAATACTACCTGCATGATAGGTTTGAGCAAATTTGACAATAGCTTTGGCTATTAAACGATCTATATATTCGCCTAATTGAGAATCTCCGAATTGATTGGAGCTTCCATCTCTTTGAGCTTTGTGGCATTGATGAGATTCCTTTTGTTTACGCTTGTGTCGTTTGTTTAAAAGCTCGTAATTATCTCCGAGTAATTGTTTGAAACTACGATAAGTAATTACTTTGTCTTTTGTCCCATCAACAACTGCTACTGTGGCAGGTTTATGTCGTTCTAATGCCACACCTATAAGAATATGAGACTGACCTTGATAGGGGGGTTGGCTGGGACGGGGAAAGGGGTTATTAAGTCGAGCTAGGGTTGATTGTTTGCGGCGGATAAAGGCTTGCTGTTTGTCATTGAGATCGCTTTTTTGCTCCATGTTGTTAAGGGTTTTGGCAATACCTTCCGCTTTTTCTTTGCAAACTTGCTCTGTGCCTTCAGCCGTCCAGAAACGGGTGTCTACGGTGCAGTAGAGGATGAGTTGATGAATTTTCCAAGGATCGTCTTTATTTGTATTTGTGCCTCCTTGCCAAGCAATCCTTCCTGAGCGCAGAGTAAAAAGACTACTAGAGTATTCATTCTTACTGCCTTTTCTGATTTTTTGATCTTCGTAAAAGCGTTCAAACCATTTAAGCTGGCGTTGGTCACAGTAGATTTGAAACGTATGTTTGCCTAAGCCATTAAATTTAACACTAAGGCGACCTTTATCGTTTTTTCTCCAAGTCAAATCTTCGCTAGTTTCATAACCGACTGGAAAGGGTATTAGCTTTGGTTCAGTTAGCAGTTTATTTTGCCAGGATTTAGCTTCTGACTCATCTGTGGGAGCAGTGGTAGATGCGATCGCTAATGTCTCTAGCCAGCTTTCCCCTGTTAAATCTCGACCTTTGGGTAGGCGACTTTCTAATTGCCGTTTTATTCGTTCAATCTGAATTTCAGTTTTGCGACGGCGTTTAGCAAATTCTTCTAAGTTTTCTTCAGATTTTTCAGGAACTTCATTACTATTTTTGAATAAGTAGCAGACGACGCAGCGAGTAAGGAGGTCGTCTGCGTCGTTGTATACTTTCCAAAGTTTGGTATAAATACTACCCTCTTCAGAGGATAGGGAGTTGAGGAGTTCGGCAGCATTGGTGCGAATTACCTCAACAGAAGTGTTACTTTCTGCGGTTAATTCTTCATCGCTTTTGAGCATTCCTAACCAACTAATTTTCCTACTCAGTTTTTGTGCTAGGCGTTGCTGAAGTTTAAACCAGGATTTATAGATGTATTCAACGACGGCAATTGCACTTGTATAGAACCGTGCAGGTTGATTAGTGAATCGAGGGTCAGCTTTGAGGGGTTGGCACAATTGTTTGACTATTCCAGCCGGAAGACTGCCCTTTTTTCGCCAAGTTTCAAACTTAGGATGTTGAGCCATTTGCGCCAGTAATTCGTTAATTAAGGGCGTGTTCAGGTCTGCCATCAATTTCCAGAGATGATGGCGAGTTGATTCGCTTGCAACCAAACGGCACTGAACGGTTATATGGCTCATACTCTTTGAACATTAGTGTTCAATAGACACACAAATGTATTATAACTGACCTCGGTAAAATCAGAGGTATGTCAGAAAGATTTTTTAGCAGTAAGGAAGCGGCTGAGATTACAGGCTGTAGTTTGCGCCAGTTGCAGTATTGGAGGGAAAGGGGAGTTGTTGTACCTCCGATTAGTGCCACTGGAACAGGACGGAGTATTTACTACTCTCGTTCTGAGTTGGCTGAGTTGGCAGTGATGGAATACTGGTTATCGGTAGGATTAAGTTTTGAGGTGGCAGCTAGGGCATTGCAGGCTTTGAAACATAAAGCACCGGATTTTTCCGCTCCAGGGGTGCCGAAGCGGTTTATGTTGGTCTGGAATAGAAAGGAGAAGGATTTTCGGTTGGAGGAGTTTGAAAGGGAAGAGGCGATTTCATCTATAGATAATGGTCAACCTGTAATTCCGGTATGGTTGGACGAGATTCATCAGCAATTGGCGGTTAGGTTGAACAGTTGAGCGCGATCGCGTTTATTGCGATAAAGCATCGCGTCACATAACATTTTGAGGAAAAGCAAATATTATCTATGGGCAAACTGACATTGCCACAACTTGAGCGTCACCTTTTTGCCGCTGCGGATATCCTGCGGGGGAAGATGGATGCTTCGGATTTCAAGGAGTACATCTTTGGGATGCTGTTCCTCAAACGCGCTTCGGATGTGTTCGAGCAGCGCTACGAGCAGATTGTGCAGGATAATCTGAAACGGGGACGCACACCGGAAGAGGCGAAGCAGAGGGCAGAAAACCCCATCAGTTACCGAGAGGCGTTTTTTGTACCAGAGAAGGCGCGGTGGGGGTATATTCGCGATGAGCTGCATCAAAATGTCGCGGATGGGCTGAATAAGGCTTTGGGCGCACTTGGAGATAGTAACCAAGCTCTGGCGGGTGTATTGACTCACATTGATTTCAATCGTCAGGCGGGGAGAAGTCGCATTCCTGATGTGAAGCTGCGGGAACTGATTAAGCACTTCAGCAGGTATCGGCTGCAAAATGAGGATTTTGTCTTTCCTGACTTGTTGGGGGCAGCTTATGAGTACTTGATTGCGGAATTTGCCGATTCTGCGGGGAAGAAGGGAGGCGAGTTTTATACGCCGCGTGAGGTGGTGCAGTTGATGGTGCGGCTGTTGAAACCCCAGGAGGGGATGTCGGTTTATGACCCTTGCTGTGGTTCTGGGGGAATGCTGATTCAGTCGAAGCAGTATGTGGAAGAGTGCGGCAGGAATGCCAGAAATCTGGCGCTGTACGGTCAGGATAATAATGGCGGGGTGTGGGCAATTTGCAAGATTAATATGCTCTTGCATGGGATTCGGGATGCGGATATTCACAATGACGATACGCTGTTCAATCCCTTGCATACTGAAGGCGGGGAATTGATGCGCTTTGACCGGGTAATTAGTAATCCGCCTTTTTCCCAAAACTATACCCTTGAAGGTATGCAGTTTACTGGGCGGTTTACGCATGGGTGGTGTCCAGAAACGGGGAAGAAGGCAGATTTGATGTTTGCCCAGCATATGCTGTCTGTTCTCAAGAGAGATGGGATGATGGCGACGGTAATGCCGCATGGGGTGCTGTTTCGTGGCGGTGAGGAAAAGAAGATTCGGGAGAGTTTTATTGAAAATGACCATCTGGAAGCGGTGATTGGGTTGCCGCCGAATTTGTTTTATGGGACGGGGATTCCTGCCTGTATTTTGGTGATGCGATCTGCTGCAAGCAGCGGCGCTTCGCTATCGCACGGGGCGAAACCTGTGGAACGTCAGGGTAAGGTGTTGTTTATTAATGCCGATGCTGAGTATTATGCGGGTCGCGCTCAGAATTATCTGCGACCGGAGCATATTGAAAAGATAGCTTTTGTGTTTGAACGGTTTGAGTCTTTCGCTGGTTATTCGGCAGTGGTGAGTAAGGAGAAATTGGCAGAGAATGATTACAACTGCAATATCCGCCGCTATGCCGATAATGCGCCGCCACCGGAACCCCAGGATGTGAGGGCGCATTTGTTGGGAGGGATTCCTAAAGCTGAGGTGGAGGCAAAAAGTCCTTTGTTAGAGGCGCATGGGTTTGACCCGACTAGGATTTTAGTGGAGCGCAATTAAGATGAACAGTTTAACCCTCAACATACCTTCTGTTCTCAAACTTACCGATGAGCAGTTTGAACAATTGGCTGCTGCGAATCGCGATTTGCGCTTGGAATTGACGGCTAAAGGGGAGTTAATTATTATGCCGCCTACAGGAGGAGAAACAGGCGATCGCAATTTTGAGTTAGACGGACAGCTTTGGTATTGGAACCGTCAAACTCGTTTGGGGAAAGCCTTTGATTCTTCTACGGGCTTTCGATTGCCCAAGGGGGGGACTCGTTCTCCAGATGTAGCGTGGGTATCAATGGATCGATGGGAAGCGTTAACGCCTGCCCAACGCAAGAAATTCCTGCCTTTGTGTCCCGATTTTGCCGTAGAACTGGTTTCGGAAACCGATGATGTGGAAGAAACGCGGTCAAAAATGCAGGAGTACGTTAATAATGGGCTGCGGTTGGGGTGGCTGATTAATCCCAGAACTCGGCAGGTAGAAATTTATCGCCCGAATCAAGCGGTTGAAGTTTTACAGTCTCCTACGACGTTATCAGGTGAGGATGTTTTACCTGGATTTGTATTAGATTTGCAACCTATTTTTGGATAGGCGGAATTCATATGAGTGCTTTAACTCTACAATTACCCCCAGTCCTCAAACTGACTGATGAGCAGTTTGAACAATTAGCTGCGGCTAACCAAGACTTGCAGCTAGAACTCACGACTAAGGGAGAATTAATTATTATGCCGCCCACGGGGGGAGAAACGGGAAACCGGAATTTTGAGGTTTACATTGACTTGGGTATTTGGAATCGTCAAACCCGTCTGGGAAAAGCCTTTGATTCTTCTACAGGGTTTCGGTTGCCTAAGGGTGGTACTCGTTCTCCTGATGCGTCTTGGGTGAGGATGGAACGATGGAATGCTCTTAGTGAGGAGCAACGCAAGAAATTCCTACCTTTGTGTCCCGATTTTGCTGTAGAACTGGTTTCGGAAACGGATGATGTGGAAGAAACCCGGTTAAAAATGCAGGAGTATGTCGATAATGGGCTACGGTTGGGTTGGTTGATTAATCCCAGAACTCGGCAAGTAGAAATTTATCGCCCTAATCGAGAAGTTGAGGTTTTACAATCTCCTTCGACTTTATCAGGTGAAGAGGTTTTACCTGGATTTGTATTAGATTTACAGCCTATTTTTGAATAGATGGATTATTTGGATTTTATCTCTGCAATTAGCGAGAGAGGGCAGATAAAAACCTTTGTCGAATCTGACACCGGAGTTCAAGCGACTGAAGCGAAGCTCTACGGCGTCTTTTCGGCTTGGTGGCAGTTGCACGCGCCAGGGTTGGGGGAGTTGCCGAAGACGAAGAAGGTGATGGAACTGAGGGCGGAGTTTTTGAGTTCGTTTGTCGATAGCCTCCAACCTGTGGGTTTACTTGACCGCTTTAAGGTTGCGGGTGTGGTGGCGAGTTGGTGGGATGAGGTGAAGTATGAACTCAGAACGCTATCGGAATCGGATTTTGGCGGGTTGGTGGATAGTTGGGTGGATACGATTCGGGATGCTCTAGAGCAGGATGATGAGACGCAGAAGAATCAGACGAAATTCGACCCGCTCAATCATAAGCTGGTGGTGCGGTTGATGCCGGACTATCTGGAGGAGATTGCTGATGCTGAGGCGAGAATTGCTGAGTTAGAGCAGCTTAAGGTTGCGTTTGAACGGGGGGAAGAGGCGGAGGCTGAAGAAGGAGAAGCAACTGAGGAGGAGTCGGAGGCGGTTAATTTTGCTAAGGAGTTGGAGACAAGGCTCAAGACTCTGAAAGGTTCGATTAAAGAGCCGAAGAAGGAAATTAAGGATTTAAGGAAGAATTCGCCGTTGTTGAATGCGGCTAAAATCGCAGAACTTGAGGCGATGGTTGAGCCGATGGAAGCGGAAATTGCCCAGATTGAGAAACAACTGGAACCCTATAAGGAAATTAAAAAGCAACTGGCTCAAGCGAAGGGGATGCTGAGGACGCTCAAGAATGAATTGGTGAAGCGTTTGGAGGCTAAACGTGCGGCGTTGACGGATGAGGAGTGTCAGGGGTTGGTGTTGGCGATTTTCAAGGATGGGTTAACGGCTGAATTGGAGCGATATGTCTCGGCTCACCGTCAGCAGGTAATTGTGGCAGTAGAGAATTGGTGGGATAAATATCGGGTGACGTTGCAGGATATTGAAGCTCAACGGGATGCGGCGCGTCAGCAGTTGAGTGAGTTTTTGAGTGGGTTGGGGTATGCGTGAGACTCTGGTTAAGACTGAGGAGTTTAAGGATTCGGCAGTAGGGAGAATTCCGAAGGATTGGGACGTTCGTCCTTTGAGAGATTTAACAGACTCACCAGATTCAATTACTTATGGTGTTTTGAAACCAGGGGAGTACATTCCTGATGGTATTCCGCTTCTCCAAATCCAGGATGTAATTCATGGGAACATTGAACCTTCCAAACTACACCGAATCAGTAAGAAACTTGATGCCCAATATGCCAGAACACGCCTTTATGGTGGTGAAATCGTCATGTCTTTGGTGGGTACTATCGGTAAAATCGCCCAAATTCCTGGCTCAATGGCGGGTGCTAACTTGCATCGTAATCTAGCGCGGATTCCAATTTCTCGCGGAAATTCATCACGGTTTGTTTTTCACTATCTACAATCACAGACAGTTCAAGAGGCGATCGCAGCAACTACCTTCGGAAGTACCCAATCCCTATTGAACTTAACTGATCTACGGGAACTTTTAGTTGCAGTACCTCCACCACAGGAACAACAAACGATTGCAAATATCATCGACACGATGGATGAGGCGATCGCACACACTTCCTCCCTCATCGCCAAGCTCAAGCAGATGAAGGCTGGACTGCTGCACGACTTGCTGACACGGGGGTTAGATGAGAATGGGGAATTGAGGGATGCGATCGCGTACCCCGAACAGTTCAAAGACTCACCACTGGGACGAATCCCGAAAGATTGGGAGACTGGCGTACTTGGTGATGTTGTTGACCCAAATCGCCCCATCGTATACGGAATTCTGATGCCAGGATACGGCTACCCAGGTGGCATTCCTGTTGTGAAGGTGAAAGACATCATTAACGGTAAAATTCAAACTTCTGATCTACTTTTGACAAGTCCTGAAATTGACAATAATTACCGTCGTTCTCGGCTTGAACCTGGAGATTTGCTTTTTACAATTCGAGGCACTGTTGGAAGAATGGCATTTGTTCCAGAGCATCTTCGAGGAGCAAACATAACACAAGATACAGCGCGTTTAGCAATTACAAATGCCAATCCACGTTTTGTTCGGCAATATCTGGAAATGCCTAAGCCGCAAGCTTTTATCGAACTCCATACAATTGGTCAAGCTGTTAGAGGTATCAACCTTCGAGATGTTCGCCTTATTCCTTTAGTAGTTCCACCTACATCTGAACAGCTCAAGATTATTGATATATGTGATACCTATGACAACCGTATCCGTGCAGAAGAAGCCTACCGCGATAAGCTCAAACTCCAGAAACAAGGACTGATGCACGACTTGTTAACCGGAAAAGTGCGTCTCAAAAATGCTTGAATTTAAGCAAGGCAACCTATTGGAAGAAGATGCTGAAGCCCTAATAAATGCCGTCAATTGCGTCGGCGTGATGGGTAAGGGTATCGCCTTGCTGTTTAAACAGGCATTTCCTGAAAACTTTCAGCAGTATAAAAAGGCTTGCGATGCAAAGGAAGTGCAGCCTGGGCGAATGTTTACCGTTCCCACTGGGAAATTATTCAATCCCAAATACATTATCAATTTTCCCACCAAACCCCACTGGAGAGAAAAGTCAAAAATCGAAGATATTCAGACTGGATTAAAAACGCTTGTGGCAGAAGTTCAGCAGTTAGGTATTAGTTCTATTGCTATCCCTGCTTTAGGATGCGGGAACGGTGGGTTAGATTGGTTAGAAGTCAAGCCACTGATTGAATTAGCGTTTGCCGAACTGCCAGAGGTAAAGGCGATCGTATTTGAAGCCGATAGGTGCGCCTGAAGTAGATAAGATTTAGGTTGCCATCACTTAATCAAACATAACCCGTTCCCTACTGATTCACTTGCTGGAACTGTATATAGAGGAAGCTCTGTACAGTGTTGTAACGGTAGAGTTGAGCAGCAGCAAATAACCTTTACATCTACACTAGAGGCTCTCGTCTTCCCGCTCCAATGAACTATTAGCCTGCGGTTTGGTCTGAGATTTCTCAATACTGGGAGAAGGCTCTCCAAACTCCATGCGTGAAGAGAGAAAGAAGCCTGCAACTCCTATCACGAAAGTTGCCATAGAAACACTCATAATTATCTGAGCATCTTCCCTACTTATAATGTTGGACGGCTGCACAATTTCAACTCCACGAATTCCGCTTTCTACATTCTGAGGAACTGTTGCTGCTTCAACACGAGCCAGCTTAATACTGCCATACAGTAAGAAGACAAGGCTAAGAATAGCAACAATTATACTGACAACCTGAATTACCTTCTTCATACCAGTTACCTTCCTCAAGCTCTGCCTTCAAGTATTTGGTTCACTAATCCTCTCAAATCGGGCGCAAGCTGCCATATTGAAGATTCCGAATCTCTAACCATTCTCGGTTTGTTAATCTCGAATCCTCTACGCTGACCAGCAGGATCTATAGTTGTAAACCTCATCTTTGTAGAGTAAGTTCCTTGAAGTGGATTCCCCGGATCAGGAATTACATAACCAGGAGAATCACCATGAAATAATTTCTCTACCAAATTGTCAACGACCTGCTCAATAAACTGTCCTGTTGCTGTATAGACTAGATTAGCTCCAATCTGCAAAGCTACCTCCCAGATAGTCACCGGGACAGCACATGAAACCAACATAGGTATGAACAAAAGAATTACCCACCAACGCTGTGAACTTCTTCTTTGATTTATTACCTGCATTATTTTAGCCCTCAGTAGTAACTTTTACATGGGAAAATTTAAACTTATAAACAGTGTGTAGACAGAGAAAAAATAGTCCTATTAAAGCCGCTATTCCAAAATGTAGAAAAGTATTTTGCAAACCTCTATTGAAAGGAATCGCATAAGGAAAAAATTTCATATAATTTGTGCCTGATATTCTATTTATTCCTAAATATATTGGCGTTAGTATCACCGGAGTGAGCAGAGCTACAATCGAAATTGAATTCTGCTCTGATTCTCCGACTGCAATAACCGAGTTCAGACCAACAACAATACCTCCAGAGAGAAGAACATGACCTACTAAACCTTCAATATTTACAAACAATTCACTAGATGGTATTTGATGAAATAAAGAGCATATTAATGCCCATACTGTTCCAAGAGCGCCTAGGAAAAATGCCCAACTTCCTACCCAGCAGACTCTAGCTATAGCAACCTCATAGGGTGAGCATGGAACAAGACGAAGCCAAAGCATCTCTTTTACTGAGAAACTTTCACTGAGTTGTCTCAATAACCTTGGCAAATATAAAATAGCTATAATAATCCAAGCCCATGAGAAGAATTCATTCAGAAGAGTAAGTAAAGATTCTTGCCTAGAGTGACCATATAGTTCTAATGGAAAACCAAAAAATGTCACACAACTTCTAGCGTAATCCCATTTAACTGGAAATGTACTCACTAGAGTTCCTACTAAAAATATTGTCAAAAGAGCAATGTATTGAGATGTCTTCCTAAGGTAGTGCTTTCCTAATATTTTTATAATTTGAAAGTTCATGATTAATCGTTTCCCTCCCCCATGCGTCTACCCTTGACTTCAAACTTGGAAATCATTGGGTTAGTGTAAATATTTGCGGCAATTTCTAACCAGCCTTTAGATGTGAGATTATGATAACTTCCACAAACGCTTATCTGTGGTTGGGTTTCAATATTACAGTTAAAGCTTTTCTGGCTAGGAGCTTTCAGTTTTCCTTCAATTAGCTCATAAACTGTGTCAGTTAATCTAGCCACCTCATGGTGTTGATGAGAAATCCATAGTATACCAAGTTCTGATTTTGTAGAAATGTCTTCAATTTTTTCGATAATAAACTGTTTGGATTTTTCATCTAAACCATCAGTTGCCTCATCTGCAATAAGCAATTTCGGTCGCTTTGCCAGTGCAAGAAATATCATTAATTTCTTACGCTCTCCATTCGACAAATGCTTAACATCTTTCTTAAGAAATCTATCAAAGCCCAAACCCTCTTGAATATCAGAATAGCTCTCTCTCTCTATTCTGCATATTGCCTTGAAGCTATTGAGTAATTCTCTAACTGAAACATCTGTTGGCAAGCCTGTGTATCCTGGGCTAAGAGAGGGATCACCTATGTACCCTAGCTGTGAATAATGATTACCCCACAAAACTTTTCTGCCAAATAAATTGACTGTTCCTCTGGGAATATATAATCCGAGAATCATTTTAACTAGAGTAGATTTCCCTGAACCGTTATCTCCAATAATTCCAATCTTGTTCCCAGAATGTAAAACTAATTCTTCAATACTCAAAAGTGGTTTTTCTTCAGGATTTTTGGCACTTTTTGTATAGCTAAATACAATATCTTTCAGTTCTAATAAAGGTTGCCCTATATGCATATCTGTTATTGCCAAAACTGTGACTGGATGAAAATCGATAATTTTTAAAAAACCGATCTAATTAATAACTTGAGATACTTCAACCTTGAATAATGGTAGATAACTGCCAAGTGCTACTCTCACCAATAACTGGAGCAACCTGACTATTAATTGTCAGACTTCGTCTGTATAAGATTCCTTCACAGAAATGGTCGAAATCAGTAGTACATAGTCCTCAGTGTCAAAGAAGATAAATAGAATTACCACCAAGAAATTACGGAATTATTCTCAAGCGGAATCAAAAACCCCGTAATTACCCGGAAAAATGGTTCATCTCAATCTGCTGGCTGGAGCTGTTCGAGATTCAGAGGTCATCGGTTGACTTTGCTATAAAAGCAGTTGGGGCAAGCTGCCAAAAGTGCGTGAAGTGAAATCCCAAATGAATTGCTTTCCGGTTACATTGCCATCAGCCCCTAAGCCTCTCCTCAAGAACTCAAGCAATGCCCCAACAAACGCCAGAGTATATCTATGTCGAAAAGCCAACCATCGACCAGCTCAAGAGCATGGATTGGCAGTACATCGAAGGCAGTTGGGACGACCCCCAAGTTACCGAACGGGAGAATTTCAAGCAAGTCCTGCTCACAGAACGCCTAAAAGCCGCCATCAAACACATCAACCTCGATGACAACGGCAACCCTTGGCTTGATGATACCCAAGTGAATGCCGCCGTGAGTCAGCTAGAACGTCTGACATCACAAAGACTGATGGAAGCCAATCAAGCTGCTACAGAATTACTCCTCAAAGGCACCACTGTTCTAGGGCAAGACGGCAAACAGCACACCGTCCACTTCATCGACTTCGAGCATCCCGAAAATAACGACTTCCTAGCCATCAATCAATACCGAGTAGACCCCCCTTGGGCAACAGGCAACCGGGGGTTTATCGTCCCGGACATCGTGCTACTCGTCAACGGCATCCCCCTCGTCGTCATCGAGTGCAAAAGCCCTAAACTGGATAACCCCATCACCGAAGCTATACGCGATTTGTTGCAATATTCCAATCAACGGGGAAGCAGCCAACCCGAAGGCGCAGAAAAGCTATTTCACTACAACCAGTTAATGATAGCCGCCTCTGCGGGACGGGCAGCAGCAGGAACCATCGGCGCGAACTACGAGCATTATGTCGAGTGGAAAGACACCACTCCCCGCCCCAAAGCCGAAATTGCCGCAGAACTCGGCGTTACCGAACTCAACTCCCGCCAAATGCTCATTGCCGGGATGCTGCACCCTGCCAACCTCCTCGACATCCTGCGAAACTTCACCCTATTCAAAACCAGCGGCGGACGCACCATCAAACTCGTCCCCCGTTACCAACAATATCGGGCAGTCCACGAAGCCATCGGGCGACTCCTGCACAACCCAACCCGCACTCAACACGGCACCGATGACCAACGCGGTGGTATCATCTGGCATACCCAAGGCTCTGGTAAAAGCCTGACAATGGTGTACTTGATACGGAAAATCCGCACCATCCCCGCCTTGCGCCGCTTCAAGATGGTCATCGTTACCGATCGCACCGACTTAGAAAAGCAACTCTCCGATACAGCCGTCCTGATAGGCGAACCCTTACAAAGAGCGAAAAAAGTCAAAAAGCTAGAAGACTACCTCAAACAACCCGGTGCTGGCTTAGTCTTCGGCATGATTCAGAAATTCAAAGGCGGCGAGGATTCCGAGGAAAAAGAACAGATTGAGGCGATGAAGAAAAAGCCCAACCCCTCCGAAGATATCTTAGTCCTGATTGACGAAGCCCACCGTTCCCACGCCAACACCCTCCACACCAACCTCCTAAAAGCCATACCTAACTGCGTCCGCATTGGCTTCACTGGCACTCCCATCGAAACCAGCGCCAAAACAAACACCCGGCGCATCTTTGGTTCCTTCATCGACCAGTACAACATCCGCCAATCCCAAGCAGACGGCGTTACCCTGCCCATCCTCTACGAAGGTTTAGAAGCTAGAGGTACTGTCACCTCTGGCGATGACCTCGACCAACTGTTTGAAATCATCTTTCAGGATAAAACCCCAGAAGAACGGGCGCAAATAAAAGCCAAATACGCCACCAAAACCCAAGTCTCGGAAGCACGGGAACTGATTAAAGCCAAAGCCCGGAATATGCTGCGCCACTATATCGAGCGTATCCTACCTGGAGGCTTCAAAGCTCAAGTCGCCGCCTCTACCCGTCTCGCCGCCGTGCGTTACCAGGAGGCATTTGTCGAAGCGCAACACGCGCTGGTGCAACAACTCCAATCTCGCGCCGCCATCTTAGCAAGTCTAAACCCCGGAACTTTAGAATCTCTAGATGCAGAAACTCGTTTTCTCGCCTTAGCCTTCCCGCACCTAGAAACCATCCGCCGCTTAGAATTTGCCACCGTCATCTCCTCTGACAAAAACGACGACCCAAGCTGGAAAAAGTGGACGGAAAAGAGTCAACAAGAGAAAAATATCGAAAAATTTAAACAGCCATTAGACCAAGATGGTTTGGCAATTTTAATTATTAAAAGTATGCTCCTGACGGGATTTGATGCCCCAATGGAGCAAGTTTTATACTTAGACCGAGGGATGAAAGAATATGAATTGCTGCAAGCGATCGCTCGTGTTAACCGCGTCTATGACGATACCAAAAAATATGGGCTAGTCGTCGATTACTACGGCGTTGATATCGCGGCTGCCCTCTCGGTTTACAATAATGTCGATGTCGAAAATGCTTGGTTTGATATTCGCCAAGAATTGCCCAAACTGCGCGACAAACACCAGCGAGTGATTGCCTTATTCACCGAAAACGGCTGCACGATTGATGACGTAGAAAGCTGTGTAGACTTACTCCGAGACGAACACCTGCGAGTCGAATTCAACGACACCCTCAAAGACTTCCTCGACACCCTCGACACCATTCTCCCCCGCCCGGAAGCCTTGCCCTATGTCAAAGATGCCAAGAAACTCGGCTTAATTAAAAAATCCGTTGCTGACCTTTACCGAGATGAAAAACTCAACCTTGTCAGCGCCAAAGAGAAAGTCCGGGCATTAATTGACCAATACATTGAATCTCAAGGAATTGACCCGAAAGTACCGCCGATTGATATCCTGTCGTTGGACTTCAAAACCCACGTCCAGCGCCATCGCTCAATTAAAGCACAAGCCGCAGAAATGGAATTTGCTGCCCGTCACCACATCAGCATCCACTATGATGAAGACCCCGTTTATTACAAAAACCTGAGTGAAAGACTGATAGAAATCCTCGACTCTCTTGCCGACAACTGGGACGAAAAAGTTGAGGCGTTACGCCAGTATATCGAACAAATTCAGGCAGGTCGCCCCACCAATGAAACGGGACTCGACCCGAAAACTCAGCTTCCCTTCCTCAACATTTTGGGCGAACATTCACAGATAGAACTGCCTAAACTCGCCCAAGCTACCGTAGAAATTGTCAACCACATCCGCCAAGAAGTGCGGCGGGTGAATTGGGCAAGTCCCATTGTTCAAGAAGACTTGAGTCGGTGGATAGCCGACTACATGGATACTAACGATTTAGTAGACTACGACCAACTCGAAGAAGTCGCCGATAAACTGGTGCAACTTGCCCGCAAGAATCGTGATACTTTGATGGCATGACCACGATTACCTTTGGCGAACTCAGTTTTGAACTGCGCCACAGTGCCAAACGTCGCACCATCGGCATCACCGTCGAACGGGACGGTCAATTAATCCTGGCATCTCCTCCAGAAGTGCCGATGGAAACGCTGGAGAAGGTGGTTCACGACAAACGCCTCTGGATTTACAGCAAACTCCTCAAGAAAGAATCCCTCAATCCCCCCACTGCTGTCAAACAATATGTTTCAGGAGAAGGGTTTTATTACCTAGGACGCAGCTATCGCCTCAAGCTAGTGGATGATGTGAAGGGAAAGCCACCGCTGAGATTGTACCAAGGCCGGTTTGAATTGCAGCGCGAAGTACAGGCACGGGGGAGAGAAGAGTTTATTCGATGGTATTGTGATCGCCTTCGCGCCATTTTAGACGCACAAATTGCTAGGCTTGTCAATCGTGTTGGAGCTTCCCCCCGTTCGGTGCAGGTACGCGAGTTAGGATACCGTTGGGGTTCATGCGGACACAAGGGAGATTTGTATTTTCATTGGCGAGTGGCGATGCTGCCGCGAACCATGATTGAGTATGTGGTGGTTCACGAGTTGGTGCATCTGATTGAACCGCACCATACTACTGCGTTCTGGGATAGGGTGGAGCGAGTTATGAGTGATTGGTGCGATCGTAAGCAGTGGTTAGCTGAAAATGGGGCAAGTTATAACAAGACTTTTGTGAGTGTATCTAATTAGAACAAAACAATCTTGAAAGTCTCCGGATCAGCGTTATTGGGTGTTGAATTATCCCAGTAGAAAAACCAATCTCAGAGGATGTCTGAAAAGTCTCTGATGCTACCTTCTGGGCATTTAGCCTCAACGAAGAATAAGGTTTGCAGCTCTCGTAGCATCTTCTCATTTGTTAGTTAGAGGTACTCAAAGCTACTTCTCAGACATCCTCTCAGCAAATAGAAGGAGAAAAAATGGCTCTCATTGACTCTTACGACATTGGGGAACTGCATATAGAAATGCATTCATATACTTCTGATGTCGCACAGCATCCTGGTGTACGTATTGAAGTTCCTATGGGCTATAGAGTTCTAGGTGGAGGGGCAACTGTCAATTGGGATGGTCAAGGCAATTTGCTGACTAGTATTTATCCAGATGGCGATCGTGTTTGGGTTGCCACTTCTAAAGATCACAAGGAGGCAAGCCCTGCTTCCATAACAGGATATTGTATTGCTGGACGAATGAAAGATGGGACACCTATACCCGGTGATGATTATTTGATTGTGAGACAGGATAGCGTGCCTGCTAACCATCCATCTACTGAAGTAGTTCTTCCTAGTGGATGGATTCTTGTTGGTGGTGGTGCAAGAGCCAACTGGACAAGCTATGGGAGTTTGCTATTTGCTTCATATCCTGGTGGAGGTAATAGTTGGATGGCTTCTGCAAAAGACCATATTTCGCCTGATATTGCTACAGTTTCAGCTTATGCAATTGGTGTTAAGCAGTCTTTTCTTGAGCGAGTGGGACTAACAGTCAATCGAAAGAGTCAAACTTCTGGAACCGCAACTGCACATCCAAGCGTAAGCTGTGTTCTTGAGCATGGATTCAGATTATTGTCTGGAGGAGCCAAAGCAAATTGGACGGGAGAAGGTAGTTTACTCACCGCAAGCTTTCCGCAAGATCGCCATACATGGGTTGCGCGAAGTAAAGATCATGTTGCCTCCGATCCTTCTACTATCACCGCTTGGTGCGTTGGAATAGGCGATAAGTGACTTCCAAAAAATAAATTATCCTAACACCAACCTTGGGTGGCAAATGCTGTAAAACTCGGCTATGGCAGATTCCTGCCATAAAAATTCTGTACAAAGTCGTAAAGCGATCGCTCATTCACTCCCTCCCAACTTCTCCAGCAACGCCTGCCACGCCTCAATCTGCTGCTGTAGCTGCTGGAAGCGATCACACCTTGGAGAATGAGGAAAAGCGATCGCTCATTCATTCCCTGCCAACTTTTTCAGCAATGCTTGCCACGCCTCAATCTGCTGCTGTAATTGCTGGATGCGATCGCACCTCGAACGATGAGGAAAAGCGATCGCTCATTCATTCGCTCCCAACTTCTCCAGCAACGCTTGCCACGCCTCAATCTGCTGCTGCAATTGCTGGATGCGATCGCGTTTGGCATGAGGTAAGTATGCGATCGCTCATTCATTCCCTGCCAACTTATCCAGCAACGCTTGCCACGCCTCAATCTGCTGCTGTAATTGCTGTATGCGATCGCCTTCGACCGATTTTAGACACAGAGATTGCGACTACTGTACGGCGACAAACTCCGCTGGATTTCTGACAGCGATAGACAGACTGGGGAGTTGCGATCGGCACTAACACATCGCTAATAAGTAAGCTAAAGTTCAGACTGGATGAGTGTTGTAGTCCTAAAGCTTGCCAGGTCAAGAAAGATTTTCTTGCTAACCTTCTACCTCAACACCGTAATCAGTCAACAAACGAGCAATAGATGTATCCAGGGCTTTTGCCAGCTTCTCAATATTTTTCAGCGAGGGATTGCGAGTTCCCGTTTCGATGCCTGAAACGTAATTGCGATGAAGCCCTGACCTTTCAGCCAGTTCTTCTTGGGATAAATCTAGTTCTCGCCTTCGCCGCCTAATCGCTTTGCCAAAGCGGTACTCAATAGTGTTGTTGTTTTGTGTCACAAAACAATACTGAACGAGTACCGCAGCTAAATCCACCTATTATCAGTGAGTTTTTGCACATTATAAGTGTTATAAGGGGAAGTAGTACAGCCTCAGACAAGCAAGTTCCTATGTCTAACGCTACCCAGGCTCCACCCTTCGCTTTACCAGAGGTTTTCCCAGAACGCATTCCCCAACTCCAATGCCAATTGGGTGAATGGGTTTACTGGCATCAAGTTCTCAACGGAGATTTTGGTCTTATCATCGGTGTCCTCTACACGTACGAAGCCAGTTGTCTTGCCACCAGACGACACTATCTAGTCTGGCTGGATGAGAAAAGCCTTTCCTACCACATCACTAATTTCGGCTTTGCCTTTAAAGACGATATCCAACCTTTAAGTCAACTAGAACTAGAAGCAATGAGGAGCTACTATGCCTGACGATCCTCAAGCTCAAAAACGGCAACAATTGCTAGAACTACACAACCAGATGTTTATATCTCCTAGTGAGTTCAGCTTTCGATGGGGTTTGGGTTATCAAGAACTAGCGCAAATCTGTCAAATCTCTAAATCCACCACTTATCACTGGTTAGCCGGACAAGCCAGCCGTAGAGAAACTGGTAAACCCTATCAGCGCATTATGGCTGTAACCGATATGCTACTGGAGAATAGCGATCTAGTTTTCCCATTAATAGAACAATGGCAAGCAATGAGAAAAAAACTTTAGCTAACTAAGTTTTGCAATTTGACAAAACTTTTTAGTAGAGAGTTGACCTCAATAAAAATTTGGTACTACAGTGCAAGTAATTTAATAAATATGCTCTCAGTTCAATGAACCGGATTCCCCAATATTACGACAATCAATCTCTTCCTCCAATTGAGATTTGCGATAATACCATATTGATTTGCGACTTAGAGATAGTAAGCAGAGATGCAGTAAACTACCTGCAAAGATTACCAGAAGCAGAATACGAACAAGCTTGTATTCGAGCGTTTGAGGTGGGTATATTTTGCCTAGAAAGAACCCAAACCAGCCAAGATACCGAATTTGTCAAAAGGCAGATTGAGTCCTTAATGGCTGAAGTCAATCGCGCTGTCACTGCTATTCCGAAAGCTGTTCAAAAAGAATTAGTTACTAAAATTGGTACGGCTGAAGGTCAAGTATTAGCGCCAATCAATGCTCAAATTAATCTAGCATCAACTGTCCTCACATCGCGATTGAATGATGTCAAAACCTTGCTGTCTAAAGATATAGACCCTAGTAAAGAATCTTCTGTTTTGGGCAGCATTCTCAAAAATCTCAAAACCTTCTTAGACCCCAAACGCAGTGACTCAATTCAAGGCATATTCACAACCACCATCGAAAGTGTCACTGCTGAAAATGGCACTTTAGCTAAAGTTATCAAAACTGTCGTTAGTGAATCAATCAAACCTCTGACTGCCGAAGTAGACAAACTGGCTCAACAATTTCGCGAACGAGAAGTAGCCGAATCAGTTCTTCAACAGACAATCGCTAAAGGTACTACCTACGAGGAGTCTGTAGTAGCTGAACTGCAAAACTGGTCAAAATTTAGTAATGCCGAAGTTTATTATGTCGGTAATGATAAAGAATCTGGCGATATTGTCATCAAACTGACTCCCAACTCACTGATTCCAACACCAATCTCGATTGTGATTGAAGTCAGAGACAGGGAATCGCAGCGTTGGGGCAGACAAAGAATCGCTCGACAACTAACTCAAGCAATGGCTCAACGTCAAACCAACGCTGCTATTTTCTTGAGCCGTTCTCGCGATGGTTTGGCTCAAGAGATTGGCAATTGGGCGGTAGGCGAATGCGAAAACGGTCAATGGGTAGCAACTAGCCACGAAATGCTAACTGTCGCCATTCAGTTTTTGATTATTCGCCAACAATTAGCGAGTCAACAAAATTATTCGTCTCAACTGGATTGCGGTGCTATAGAGGCGCAGATACAGCGAATTGAAACGGCATTAGACTGTATTACCAAAATTAATACTTACCTAACTAATTTACGGACTAACGCTGACGCAATTCAGACGCAAGCCAAAGCACTCAAAGCTGAAATCCGTAGCGCCCTCGAATCAATCCAAGAAGCTATTCGTGTTGTCTCTGATGAAGGTAAGTGAGCTAAATTAGTTTTCTACAAAAATTATGCAGTTATGGTAAATCATCACAGACTGTTTCTTTTACCCTTTTGCATTTTTCCCATTTCTGCAAAAGTTGTAAAACAACGCTGACACCATCCATCTGCCCACAAAGCAGGTATTTTAAACCTTGCGCCACACTTGGGACATTCTGAAAGTAAACTTAGCTGGTGGCGATCGCATCCCTGTGTTGTCTTAAACTGCCACTCAATCTTGTGACAAGGGGACTCACCATAACACGCCCCACACAAACGAATTGGTTCGTGCTTCATCCCCACCCCTTCAGGCGGTAACATCTCCCACAAGCGATCCGCATCCACCTGAACCACCTTCGCCAACGCTTCCAACTCCCTGCGCGATGGAAACGGATTGAGATAGAATTTTTCCCATCGTGCTACAACAGCACCGATTCCTGCTTCTTTCCCTAACCTTGAAGTAGATAAATTATTTTCCCGTCGAAAACGTCCTAGAAAATGACTCAAACTCTCGCCTTCTAGTGGTGCGATCGCAAACAACCAAGGTTGAATCTGATCCATCACTTATATTCCTGTGCTACCTGTTGCAAAGTTGCCTGATCAATCTTCATCAATCCCTTCTCTAAAGCTCTAATTCCCGCTTCCCGCAAAATCATATCCATCAACCCGATATAACCGCCCGTTGCTTCGCCTAAAATCTTCAACATTTGCTTAGTACCCAGATTTGACGGTACAGGTAAACGCAATACATCTTGTTCCCAAATCTCTACAGTTTCTTGAAACTCATTCCCCTGCAACTTGCCAAAACGATAAGAAGCACGGAAACGGTTATGAACCTGTTCATCACGCTTAATCACGGTATCAAGGCGATCTGTTCCTACCAAAACCACAGAAATACCCAAATTATCAAAAATATCTCTCACATCAGCGAATGTTTTGGGCTTTAACCGATCCGCTTCATCAATAATCAACATTTCGACACCGCAGCGTTTCAAAACCTGTAGCGTCCGACTGCGAATTTCCCCCACGGTTCCCTTCACCATCTTGTATTTCAGATGTTCAATAATCACCCGAAATAGCTCTCCTGAACTGCATTCTTGCGGAGGTTGAATATACACTACAGGCACAATCGGAGGTTTGCCTACTTCTTGAATTGGTCTGTGCCTTAATCTATAAGAATCACAGGCTACAGTCTTCCCTGTACGCGACTCCCCTACAACTCTACAAGATTGACGCGATCGCCGCTTTCCTTCTAACCAATCATGGAGTTTGCTAACCTGCTCCAACTCAACAATGCTTTTGCCTCTTAATCGTTCAATTTCTGCTTGTAATTTTGGCTCTAAGGACTTAATTTGACCTAATTGTTCAGCAACAGTTTGAGCTTTATCTTCCGCCATGATTACCATCCATAATCCTCTTTTAATTGGTCATAATTCAATACCCTTGGTTTCCTTCTAGGTGCAGGCGTATCTTCAATCTCTTGTTCTGGTTCAACTTCAACAGGCTTGGATTTCAAGACAGCAGAGTGTAATTGTTTTTGTTCTTCCTTCTGTCGTTCCTTCTTGGTCTTTTTATTGGCAACAAAAATATCTCTGTCTCTTACTTCCTCCAAAATCGAATGATTACTAATGGTTTTCCCTTTTTCCCGAATCTTCTGATTACTTGCCTTAACTTCTTCCAGCGATACTTGTTCTGTCTCTAACCCAGTTGCATAAGCTTTAGCTAAAAATACTTCTTTATCTTTTTGCCGTTGATAAACCAGCACACTGGTAATATCTCTAGGGTCATAGCGCAAAACCACCCGTTCCCCTGCATATCCTGCTAAATGCTCTCCTTGATACATCAAATTCTCAAAGCGGATATAGCCCTCTCGGTAAATTGAGCGATTGGTTTGCTTCATCAAACAAATATCTAAATCTCGCTCACCAATTAAATCTGGCGTTGCTAATAAACCTGCTTCCCAACGCTGATAGCGCGTCTGAGCTCCCATGCGCTTATCTATCCGTTGGTTATAGCTATCTACGATGTAGCGGACAATTAACTTTTCCAATTCCCGCAGAGTTACACAAGCTTCCTTTTCCGCTTGTTCTGGACGTTGCTGCACATTTGATCCAACGTATCCAGGTAATCCCGAAAATAACTCTGTATTCAGAGTCCCAAACGGACGCTCAACCACACCACCTTCACTAGGGCGATCGCGTAGAATACAACTAAAACCTAACTGTACGCCAATTTGCTTTAAGTGTTCCGAGCGAAAATCTTTGCCGCCATCTGTAAATAAGTATTCTGG
Organism: Trichocoleus sp. DQ-A3; assembly: GCF_039961975.1. Taxonomy (NCBI): domain Bacteria; kingdom Bacillati; phylum Cyanobacteriota; class Cyanophyceae; order Leptolyngbyales; family Trichocoleusaceae; genus Trichocoleus; species Trichocoleus sp. DQ-A3. Next base: position 41,798 of record NZ_JAMPKC010000022.1, read on the forward strand.
TTTGCCATACGTTCCCCACTGGCAATGCAACCCATACTCAGCCCCATAGTTTTTGCGTAACATCGCATGACGCAACGCCAACGCTACTACTTGAGCACTTGGCGCATCAAACCCCACGCGAATGCCCAGAATGCAGCGTGAGTAAGTATCAATTACTGTCGTTAACCAGGGGCGACCTATAATTTCTCCCTCTATATCAACCACCAGCGCATCGACCCAAGTATGGTCACACTGCCACACATGGTTGCTGTACTCCACTGAAATATCGTCACCTGTGCGGGTTTTAACCGATAACTGTGAACCTCGCCACCCTGGACTACGAACCCCTTTCTTTTGCTCTTGCGCTTCAATCAAGGGCTGTAATACTCGATAAACCGTGCGGTAATTCGGATAATCCGCTTCTCTTAATTCCTTAGCTCTAACTTCAACCCTTAAAGCAACCTGCTTGCGGGAGATCCGCTTACCACCCTTATTCCCCTCACGGTAGGTTTTGATAATAAAGTCTTGCCACTCTTGAGAAATGCGATGCTTGCCTTTATCTGCCCTCTCTGTGCCAGTTAAGGCTAGTAAACCTTCTGCTTGCCACTTTTCTACCAATCGCTGCACCGTTCTTACTGATTTGCCAAGTTTCTTGGCAGCTTCTTTGAGTCGTTGCCCGTAAGTTTGGCGATCGCACGGTTCCAGCAAACTCTCAATAATGTCTAGTTTCAGTTTCGCCTCATGCGAGAGTTCAGTCACAATTGCAGAGGCATCATGGTTATCTGCCGTCATCTTTTAACAATACTGTTTAATTGCAACATAGTACAATTATACTGATAGCGACAAACAATCTGTCAAAGATGATAAAAATCCTCGTTTCCGAACTTGGACAACTAATTTGGCAATTTCCAGAGATTAGACACTTAATTTGTCAATTGACTCCAAATGAGGGTAAAGATAGTAAAATAGCCTGTAACCCTTGTATAGTGATGGTTACAGGCTTTGATTTAAATGCGACAAATAATTTGTCAAGATGACATTTAATTAGTCAATCGACAAAAGCTCTAAAAAGAAGAGACGCGATCGCGTCTCTTCTTTAGCCTTTAAACTTTAACCTTTCGAGTAAACGCAATAACCACTCGCCAAAATCCCTTTTAAAAATTTGGAAGGATTCACTTCCCGCTCGATATCTGGCGAAGCAGAAATATCAACTCCCCTCAGTTGTTCTGGTAGCAGGGCAGATTTATGGGGTTTTATCGTGTATTGGGGGCATTTTTGCGAGAGTTGGGAATTTTTCAGCAGCCAGTTGATTTCCCGCAACGAGTATTGCTTTAAATCGGCTAAATTGAGTCCGGATTTCCTGACTTTCCTCAAAACGTTATCCAGAATATTTGCCGGACAGTATCGGTTGTAAAATAAATCCTCAAAAATAAAGACTCCCCCTGGCTTGATGACACGAGCAATTTCTGCCAGGTTCTTGCTGAGTTGTTGTTTTTCTAGGTGAAGAAAAACACTACTTGAGATTACAAATTCTATTGAATTGTCCTCAAAGGGCAACTGACCCATTGGCATACAAATCAAAGAAAAATCCGATGAAGAGAATAAATTGTATGCCTTATGAAAGGTCAACATCCGACGCAGCATATTTTCGGAAATATCTATTCCGTAATACTGATTGCAGGTAATTTTTTTTTGTTTTGAAAGATAGGCAGCATGTCTGCCATATCCACAACCCAGATCCAAAATCGAATCAAAATGTTTGCCTGTTGGAATATTCTCCCAAATTTCTTTAGGAGTTTTTTGAGAAAGGGTAGTTTGTTCCCATTGCAGTGAAGCTTTCTCCCAGATTTGCTTCAGATTCAATCTGGAATCAGCTTCATAGTTTTTCGGGAAAAATATCTCATTGAGCAGTTGAAAATTGTTTAACTGAAGTTGAGATTTTTTTAAGGTCGGCATTTGACTCAATCTCCTCCCCTAGGCTGTGGTTGGATGAAAGCGACTATTTTGTATTCTTCAGTACCCCAGCCTTAAAGATTCGGGTAACTCCGTAAATATCCGGACTGATGTTCTTTATATTTAATCTTTCCTTCAAAAATATTGCTATGGCTGAGAGCTTATCTTTACTTAAGCTTTAAATAAAAAGAGAGCTGACCGCAGAAGTATAAAGTTTCTGTAAAGAAGACTGAAATTCTCAAGACAATAAATTCTGGATTTTCTCGTAAAATCAAGGCTTCTAGGCGATTTAACCGTTTTCAATCTGTTTCCAAATTAGGAAAAATGACCGCACTCCGGGTTGTGGGTGAGAAAATGCTTATATCCGTATATCTTCGGATATAAGCCTAAAGATAGAGTCGTTACCGATTCCAGATGCTGAAAGCAGTATTAGATTTCTGTATCGTCAGTGTTTTCCCTCATCCCTCTGACAATTCGGGAGAGTTCGCTCTTTTCATCAACCGCAATCCGAGTAGGAGAACCACTGATAATTCGTTCGTAATTCCGGAACGAATCCTTAATTTCAGCTCCTGCATCACTAATCGTGTACTCGCGGATGCCTTTTTCATGCCACGAACCCCGCATTTTAAAGACATTGATAGCGCGGGACATTTCACCGCGAATTTCCACATATTGCAGCATCAAAATCGTGTCTGTAATGGTGGAAATATGGGAATCCGTAATCGAGTGGGAACCCATAAAGTGGTCTGTGGTATTGGTAAAAAAGCCAGTGATTTCCTCTTGCTTGGCATAACCTGTAACACCAATCACAAACTGCCGGAAGGCGTTGTTGCTGACGCCTCGAGCTAATGCCGAAAGCGAATCAATGGCAATGCGAGACGGCTTGAATTCAGCAATTTCCGACTTAATCATCTGCAAGTGGTCTTCTAACCCAGCCGACTCTGGATAGGTGCAAAGGATTCTCAGCAATCCTTTTTGTTCCATCTCCTCAAAATCAATGCCCCAAGAGTAGGCATTGCGAGACAGTTGGGCACGAGATTCTTCGTAGGCAAACAAAATGGCACGTTCGTTGTTCGTACAGGCAACTTGCAAAAATTTGCTGACTAAAAGCGTTTTGCCAGTACCCGTGGCACCCGTTGTCAGAATGATAGAATCTTTAAAAAATCCACCTCCACACATTTCGTCAAGGGTTTTAACACCCGAAGACACCCGGACATTAGAAGAACGCTGGGTGAGCCGCATCGCTCCTAGCGGGAAAATATTGATGCCATTATTGGTCATGGTGAAAGGGTATTCCCCTTTCATGTGAGTGGTGCCACGAAGTTTAAGAATTTCAATCGTGCGACGACGGCGTTCTCCTTCCAAAACGTTGCGGACAATTGCCACGTTATCGGAAACAAACTCTTCTACTCCGAACCGCGCCACCGGGCCATATTCTTCGAGCCGTTCCGTCGTCATCACCGTAGTGACGCCAATTTGTTTGAGGCGAGCTACTAAGCGAAAAATTTCTCTTCGTACCACAGAAGCAGCATCATATTGCTGAAAAACAGCGGTGACAGAATCGATAGAAACCCGCTTAGCTTTGTATTTACGAATGGCGTACTGAATCCGCTCAATTAGGGCGGAAAGGTCAAAGTTCCCGACGACTTCCTGCCCTTCCGGATCGGGTGAAGCATCCAGAATAAATAACTTTCCTTCATCAATTAAGCGTTGCAGATCCCAACCAAAACTGGAGGCATTTTTGATAATATCGGTAGGAGATTCTTCAAAGGTAACAAATACCCCAGGCTCATCAAAATAGGCAATTCCATGATAAAGAAATTGAACGGCAAATAATGTCTTGCCAGTTCCAGAAGTACCACTGAATAAGGTAGTTCTCCCTAAAGGTAAGCCTCCATGACTAATATCATCGAAGCCTTCAATCATCGTCCGGATTTTTTGTACTCCCACCGGAGCCAATTCGGCTTGTGGCTCAATCGGATTAGTTTTACTCATCGCTCTTCAGTCGCAAAAATTGGCTCTACTTGCAAAAACGGGCTAGGAAACCTACAACAGTTTAAAGTCTAAAGTCTCCAGTCCGAATTAAAGTTTATAAATCCGCTTCGGCTTCAGCAAGTTCTTCATAGAGAATATCTAGCCCTACCAAGACTTTTTCCCGATCTGAAAGATCCCCAATGATTTTGCGGACTGGAGGCGGTAATACTTTTGCTAAGGTGGGTGTGGCTAATATTTTATCTTCCTCTGCCAGTTGCGGATTTTTGAGAACATCGATCACTTTAAGAGCGTAGACACCTTGAAACTCGTGTTCGAGGATATTTTTGAGTGTTGTCAAAGCTCGTACAGAATTGCTAGTATTTCCAGCAACGTAGAGCTTGAGAACATAAGTTTTCTTTAGCGCACTCATAGCTTAGGGATTAGGGTAAGAGTTTTGGAGTGGGAAATCGGGATTGTCTAAAGTCTAAGGTTTTTTTCGGAGTCTGCTTTAAATGAATCGCTTAAAGCGTAGGCTCATGACTCTCTAGGAATGGAACGGCGATACATTTCGCACAAGTGAGCAATGACATCAATTAAAGTCAATCGATAGTCCAGTAAGACTTCTTCACTCCGCCCCTCTAATTTCAGTTTTTTGGAAAAATCATCCATTAATTCCATGTGAATTTCAACAATTTGAGAAACAGAGAGATCGGCAAAAAAAGCCGTTGTCACAAATTGGTCGATTATTTGATTGAGTGTACTCTCTGTGGAAAAGTAACTGAGAACAATTTTGCGGTATTCTGCTCGTAGTTGCTGTAAAAGTTCTTGCTTCTCCGTTCGGGATAGATAGCGGAAAAAAGACTGTGGATTTCGCTTATAGTACACACCCAAGTATCCTAATCGCTCCTTAAGTTTTTCAGACAGCCGTCGCTGCTGTAGCATGAGAAAATTTTGAGTATGCAACTCGGTGATGGGATCGACGGTGATGGAGCGATCTGGCAGGAGACAGGTGGGAGCAAGAGTAAGAAACTGAGCGATCGCCTGTTCAATCAACCGCGCGATCTTGTCCGCTTCGGTTGCAGCTACATAAACTTCCCCAGGGTGGTAGATGTAAGTCTCCAAGGCTTGGGTAGAGTTCGGGGCGGTACGGGGGGGATTTTGCCCCTCTAGGGTGGTCGATCCCTGACTGGCTTCGTCCGCTACCCCGGATAAAATCACAACTGGCAGCAGTATGCCTTGTTCGTATAAACGATTGACGAGGGGGCGCAACGATGAGTCTTCTTGTAAAACCAAACAATCAATTTGTTGCTTGTACTGCTCAACCCAGTCAAACAACTCCGGTAAGGACGATATCTGGTTTAGAAGATAGCGATGTTCTATGGCGATCGCTTCTTTGGGGGATTGGCTGCACAATGAATCGCGTAAGGACTGTGCCAGCGACTCCGAGCGCACAAAAGTACAAATAGACAGCGGATGATGCAAAACTTTAACTATTCTAGAGTAGAAATTAAATTACTGTTTGTCTGGAGACATCGCTCAGGAGGAGGATCTCTCACCGGCATTCTTCATTAACTACTTAATATTAATTTAATCATTAATCCAATTGTTATTAATTGTAATTAGTAGGCTCAAGAAGCCCCCTCGACCGAGGCATAATTGAGCAGTACCTTGTTTTTGCTTTTTTAAAACTAGCTCTACGAAATTCAACCTTTGTCAACTCCTTTTTAAATACCTATAGGCTGTAGGCAGGGAAAAACCCAAGCGCTCTCCGCACCTACTGAGCCTCAGCGATGAATTCGAGCGGCGACGTACTGCGTGCGTTCTTGTTGCACTTTCCCCTAGCCAGGTTGGTCATGTCCATATCCACTCCCAGTTTAAAGGAATTTATCGAGCCAGTTCCCGTTTGCGAACAAACAGTGGCATTGGTGAGGGTGCTGGAGATTTTTAGCTCTGGTAGTTGCGATCGCCTGGTGGTGGTCAGCGAACAACAACATCCACTGGGAGTCATCAATCTGCGGGCAATGATGCCTCATCTTCTAGTAACAAATTCGTTCAGCCAAAAAAATTATTTAGTTGCTCCTTTGACGCTGGATTTACAGCAACCTCTGTGTCATCTAAATTTTCCGCTGATTGAACGGTTGACAACGTTACCGAGTCAGCTGTCTCTGAAGGAATTTCGCCTGTATTTGCGCTCATGCAATTCCCAAACACCGCAACATTGGGCTGTGGTCGATCCCACTCATCAATTCTTGGGTTTGTTAGATAGCCAGCGGATCTTGAAATTCATGGCAACCGCCGAAGGCAGCGAGGAATGGGGCATCGGCAGTAGTCAGAAGAGAGCTTCCCAAGCCTATACCCCAGAAGAACTCCAAGAAGACGCGATCGCCTTGCGGGAAGCAACCCCGCTCCGAGAAGCCGCCCTCCAGGCATCCGGACATCTACGCAAACCGCCCTTCCCTTGGTCAGTCGCAACAAACACAGTTCAACGCCCTGCTGCGGAGAAGCCGACAGGGGGACAAGTGGGGCAATCGCACGGCGGGCACAAAACCTTAGTGCAACTGTTGGAACAACTGCCATTGCCTTTAAGGTTGCAAACAAGTTCTGGACAAGCGATCGCCCAGAACCTAACTTGGCGTCAGCAGATTGGGGAAAGCTTTAACCCACCCGTAGTACAGCAAGAGGCACCTGCCAGATTAGATTCCTTGCCCTCGGTGTGGAGCGAGATATTCGCCGGAAGTTCTAGCGCCCAGGAAATTCAGCCTGCTCGGCGATGGGAGCCTTCAAAGCAAAGCAACCGATCCGATTTGGGTGCAGATGAAGCCTCTGTTAGCGGTGATTCTGCCAGCGTGATGTCAGCGACAGAAGCCACCCTGACTCTAAATAACCCTCTCGATAATTCCTCAGCAACCCAACCTTCTAGAACCTGGAAAAAGAGCAACGAGCGCATTTGGCAGTTTGTCAAAATTCCCCTGTGGCAGAACGGGGCTGAGTTAGAACTTCTCGAAACCTTAGGCAAAACCCCAGTACAGGAGTTCCGAGGAAATTCTTATCTTCCCGCTTCTTCCTCTTCACTGAATCCTGACCCGCAATCTTCAGCACTCGGCACTGACTTATGGCTGGTGATGGCAACTGATATCACGGAACAGCAGCAGGTTGCCAAGGAACTAACGGCTAAAAATGCGGATTTGGTGCAACTCAACCGGATGAAAGATGAGTTTTTAGCCTGTATCAGCCACGAACTGAAGACTCCCCTAACTTCCGTGCTGGGTTTATCCAGCTTGCTCAAGGATCGGGTACTGGGACAGCTGAACGAGCGTCAGGAACGCTATGCAAAGCTGATTCATCAGAGTGGGCGTCAGTTGATGACGGTGGTCAACGATATTTTAGATTTGACCCGCATGGAGACGGGGCAGTTGGAACTGTCGCCAGAACCCGTGAATCTTCTGACAGTGTGCGATCGCGCCTTATCTCAAGCGAGACAACTCCAGACCTTAAAAGACCAACCGGCAACGGGGCATGAACCAGTCAGCAACGCCAAAGAGGAACTGGGTTTTACGCTCAGTATCGAACCTGGATTAGAAACGATTGTGGCGGACGATTTGCGTCTGCGCCAGATGCTCACTCACCTGCTTTCCAACGCCCTCAAATTTACCGAAGCGGGCGGCGAAATTGGACTGAAAGTTAGTCGGTGGGAAGGCTGGATTGCTTTTACTGTTTGGGACACTGGCATTGGTATCCCAGAGGCAAAACAACATTTAATTTTTCAAAAATTTCAACAGCTAGAAGACCCGATGACCCGCCGCTTTGACGGGACGGGGTTGGGGCTGGTTTTAACCCAAGGTTTGGCTCGTCTGCACGGTGGGGATGTTTCCTTTATCTCCAAACCCGGTGAGGGAAGCCAGTTTACCCTGCTACTTCCTCCGATTCCCCCGACGCGCAAGGAGGAAGGAAGCCGGATGAAGGCTCAAAAAAATCGGGATGCATCCTTCACTCCCCATCGTTCATCCTTGAACCGCAATCGGTTGATTTTGATCGTCGAAGCCGCACCTCAGTACATCGACCATCTCACTCAGCAACTCACCAGTTTAGGCTATCGAGCTGCGATCGCTCGTTCCGGGACAGAAGCCCTCGAAAAAGCACGGCGATTTCAGCCACAAGCCATACTGCTCAACCCGTGCTTGCCCCTGCTTTCCGGCTGGGACGTGCTGACTCTGCTCAAATCAGACGACCAAACCTGCCACATTCCAGTCATCGTGACAGCCGCTAACGCTGAAAAAGAGCAAGCCGCCTCCAACCGAGCAGACGGCTTTTTAACGCTGCCCGTCCAGGCGGAAACTTTACGCCACAGCCTGACTTGTTTAACCAAGCCAAAGCAATGCACCAACGTCAGCCTGACGATTTTACATCTCACTTCTCTTGAGCAAGCCGCGATAGAATTTTCGCCCACCGCATTGGGACTCTCGCCAAATCACCGGGTTCTAGAAGCCGACGATCTAGAACAGGCAGAACTTCTGGCTCGCGTTTGGCAGCCGGATGTCGTTATCCTCGATGGTGGGGGTCTAGAAGATCCGCTTGTCTATCTCCAACAACTTGCCTCACAGACGACCCTAGCTTCTCTACCTTTAGTAACGCTAGATCGCCCGACGACTGAGGCGGCAAATCAAGTGAGCAGTCTTTGTGTCTTTCCCTGTTTGGCAGGAGATGGGAACGATCACACCGCCGCCTTATTGCAGGTGATTCAGATTGCCGTCGGGATGAGCTGTAAGCCAAGCATTTTAGTCGTCGATGCGCGATCGCTGATGGATTTGTCGGCAAGCGTCAATCGCTACCCGACCACCGAAGCCTTCGACCCTCGATTGTTCGCGAAACCCCAGCGGGGCAGCTCGAAGGCATCGCCTCTGATTCACTACCTACAAAAAGCCGGGTTTAGAAGTATACTTTCACGCTCTTGGACTGAAGTATTGCGGCAACTTCAACAGCAAAACGTTGATTTATTGCTGATCGATCTGGCAGACATGGAGCTAAATCCAGCCTTGATGGAGGCGCTGGCTTCCTTGAGACAGATGCCTTTTCTGCCGCCGATTTTGGTGCTTGAGCATCAAAATGATGGGGTCGATGAACCTACCTTAGAGTTGCCGGAAATCCTCAGCGCGATCGCTACCAAAATTCTGCGCGTGCCCACCCTATCGATGGCAGAAGTGTTAGACCAAATTCACCAAACCCTTACCCAATCAACCTACTAACTCTCATCCCCACCTCACCTTCTCGTTCCCCGGTGCAGGGGTACGGCATTGCCGTGCCTGCTGAAATGTTGGCATGGGCGACTACCTGCTCAGGCCATCTATAAGCAGTAACTTTTTATACACCTGTTTCCCGGCGTATTTTCCCTTGACAATGCCATAATTCCTTGAGTATATTGCACTAGTAGTAGAACATTTGTTCTATTTAAAGGCTGTGTTCCTGGTTAGATTGCGACACTCTGCTGTAGGAAATTTACCTACGACGGAGCAACTTTTTTATGGAGAAAAAGCATGAATAAATTGGCGTCCAAAGACAGCAAAGAACAGATTCTGGAAGCCTTCAAACAACTAATTGCAGACAAGAAAAGAATCGAGTCAAAAATCGCGACTAAGGAACAAGAAGCAGAAAAAGAAAAGAACAAAGAAGTTCTTCAAGCAGCTTCTAATTATACCATCGATAGTATTGTCAAAGGTCTAGCCGATCTGCAATTAGAGTTTGGCGGAATTGTTTTTGGACTCTCCGCAAAATTAACGGGTGAAACTTCAAAGTTAGACGAACTAAAACGGGCGCTAGACATTGAAACGCAGCATTTGCAAGAACTTCAGCAAATCAGAGTAGTAGCAGATGCGCTGCACATCTTAACGCAAGGACACCAAGAAAACCTAAAATCCCTTGAACAAAAAATAGCCAGCGAACGGGAAGCACTGGAAAAACAACAGTCTACCATCCGCAAATCTTGGCAAAAAGAACAGGAAGAATTTGAAACGACACTCCAAGAACAAAATGCTCTATTAACTGCCGAACGCCAGCGGGAAGTTGAAGAATATCAATACGATTTAGAACGTACTCGGAAAATAGAGACAGATGAGTACGAAGAAATTAAGCGAAACCTGGAACGGGAATTGCAACAATCTGAAAAAGAGAAAGAAAAACAGTGGTCAGAGCGAGAAAACAGTCTGACAAAGCGTCAAGCAGAATTTACGAAGCATCAAAAGAAAATAGAAGGATTTCCTAAAGAATTGGAGGACGCTGTTAAAAAAGCCAGAGAAGAGGCAATTAAAGACGTTCACCAAGACGCTAAAGTGCAAGCTGATTTGTATGAAAAAGAGTGGGAAGCGACTAAACAAGCGAATGAATTTAAAATTCAATCCCTAGAGCAGACAATTAAAAAACAATCTGAACAAATAACAGAAATGACTGCTCAACTTCAAGCTGCCTTGAAGCAAGCACAAGATATTGCCATGAGAGCCTTTGACAACTCCTCCGCTAAATTAACAGGCACGGAAAAGAGAAATTAGAAATTCGCTTTTATCTGGCTCCATAAATAGCGGTTCTCAAAAATAGGAGATTATCAATGGCAAGAAAACCCAACGACAAAAACACCAAGGCTGAAATCTTAGCGGCGTATGAGGAATTAAGTAAAGAGAAAGCAGCGTTAGACTCGCAACTGAAGCAACTGAATCAAAGTAAACCACCAGCGATTAAAGAGAAACAACCATTGGAATCGAGGATAACAATGAATCAGGCTGCTGCGGATCAACAAAAAATGGAGCGGGTAATTGAAAGTCTGGCAAAGCTGCAATTAGGATTCGGGAGTGCTGTCAGCGAGTTGTCAGAGAAACTGACATTAGAAGCTTCTAAGCTACAAGAACTCAGGGGTTCAGTCGCCACAGAAGTTAAACAATTAGAAGAACTACATAATTTAGAAATCGCAGAAGGAATGTTGGATACGCTCATCCAACAGTATGAAGAAAGTTCCAAAACTTTTGAAGAGGAACTTAGCCAAAGACGTGAAAATTTAGAACAAGAAACACTAGAGCAAAAAAACGCTTGGTTCAAAGAGCAAGAAGAACGTAAACGCTCGATTAAGGAGCGCAATGAAACGCAAGCTAAAACGCGCCAGCGGGATGCTAAAGAGTATAAGTACGATCTAGAACTCCAACGCAACATCAACCAGGACGAGTACGATCAAACCAAGAAAGGTTTGTATAAGCATCTGGAAGAATTCCAACAAGAAAAGGAAAAACAGTGGGATGAGCGGGAGAAAGCGATCGCTGAAGGAGAAAAACAATATGACGAGGCGAAAGCTAAGGTAGAAGTATTTCCTAAGGAACTGGAAGCGGCTATCAAAAAATCCAAGGAAGAAGGCAAAGGCATCGCCCATTACCAAACCAAAATTAAGTCTGATTTGTATGCTAAAGATGTGGAAATGCAAAAGCGTTTGCACGAACAGAGAATTCAGTCGTTAGAGGAGACGATTCGCAATCAGGATGCGCGAATTCTCAGTCTCTCGAAACAACTCGATTCAGCCCTCAAGCAGGTTCAGGATCTGGCTGTTAAAGCGATTGAAGGGGCATCAAATGCTAGTTCCTATCAGTCATTGAAAGAAATCACGCTGGAGCAAGCGAAAACCCTCCAGAAAAACAAATAAGATGATTCGTTCGGTTGCATAGATTGTAGAGACGCGAAGCGGTGCTGCTTCGCGTCTCTCGCGTCTCTATAGAGGGAAAATTCTCACGTCTTTTTACTAACCGAACTATTTATCTGCTGCTTCTACGGCGCAGCTAGCATGCCTCCTCCAAGACCCGCATCGTGCAACCGTTGGGCACCAATATTGCGGCTGAGTACCGCTAGTCCCGCCAAATGCGCTTGCAAACCGGCTGTACTGGCGCAGCAATCAGTCAGTACAAGTGGTTCAATGCCGATATCGAACAGATCCATTGCAATCTTCAACACGCACATATCGGTATCGATACCGACGACAGAAATCCGCTCAATCGAATTTTCGCGCAGGTAGTTCACCAGTTCTTCTGGCATTCCGCACAGTCCCGACTTTGAGAACACAAGTTCTGGTTTGGCAAAGGATTCGAGTTCCGAGACAAGGCTTGTTTCTGCGTCGCTATCGCAGCCGTGCCAGTTCAGAAAGCGATAGTACGGTCCGTCGGACACATTGATAAAGCGTGTAAACAGAATTGGCGCGTACTCGTGACGCTGGAGAAGGCGGACAACACGCTCCGGGATATGATGCGTGAAGTCGTTGATAAAACCAGATTGCACATCGACGATGAGTAATGGCTCGGACATCTAAACGCTTCCCTTCAACAGCCTTGCTTTCTACTATGAGCCGATTATCTCGTAACCGCCCCCTGTAGCCGCATCGTACATTAGAGCGATCGCGTCATCATCTTTTGACTGCACAGCTTTTGACTGCACAGAGTCAATCAATACAATTGCACCCAAATAATCGGGCAATTCCAGCGAGTCAAGCAATTCTTGTTCGCATACCGTGCTATCAATTGCCGCACAATTTCGGGAATGCGACAATTTTGTTTTTTTAATCCACAGTTTTCCTAGCGGAATATAGTATATTTGGTGAAACCTCTTCAACGCATCCCCGCAACCAGCGTTCGGCAACTGTAATTGCGATCGCTCTGGATTTTCGTAGCTGTTTTAAAATTGGATGACTATCCATGACTGCTTCCCCGTTTTTATTACCTAGCTCTGCTCACCTGAAGCGACGTACATTTTCTCGGCGCTCTCTATTACCCTTAGAGCAGAATTATCTCTGGCAAATTGAGACTGGGGTAGTTCGCACCGTAACCTGGCTCGAAGACGGCACAACCATCACGCTCGGTTTATGGGGACCAGGAGATATTGTTGGCAGAGTGCTATCCAAGGCTAACCCTTATCAAATTGAATGCCTAACGCTGGTAGAGGTAAAAGTTCTGCCGGTTAGCAAGTGTCACGAAGCCACCGAGTCTATGATTCTGCATATTCAGCAATTTCAAGAATTCATAGAGATTCTGCATTGCAAATCGGTGGACGCTTCCCTCCTGCGACTGTTAACTTGGCTGGCGAAAAGGTTTGGGCGTGAAATCGAGCAAGGAAAACAGATCGATTTGCGCTTGACACACCAGGAAATTGCCGAACTCATCGGTTCTACCAGAGTCACGGTGACGCGACTGCTCAATGAATTTGAGAAGCGGGGAATTATTCAGCGCCTGCCTCATCGCTTCATTGTTCTGCAAGAGCAACAGCCATTCTGGCACTACGAAATTTAATCCGATTGACATTCTCCCCACGCCGATAAAGCGGGGGATTCTAAGAATACTTCTTAGGTGTGGAAGCAGACTGCGATCGCTCTGATGGATTTCGGCGTCATCGTGCGCCTTCGCAACTTCCACACCAAGGGAGGCACACCGTCCCAATAATGGCTGGAAATTAGGTTTACGGTTCTCCTGGTTGGTCTGGTGACGGTGTTAATTGCTCTTGGGGATTACTTTGCCATCCGCGATGCCATCGATGAGGATACCTCCGAACCGACAGACCGTTGGGTGATAGCTTTCAGCCTTGCCGTTACACTGCTGGGAGCTGGAGTGATTGATTTCGTCTTCACAGCTCCTCTCAACCCCATGAGTTGTGTTCTGAGTAAGGGCACCACCAAGTAGTAACGTTGTTGCTGTCCTATGCCTCAATTTAATGAGTATGCAGGGAACGTTTTGGCGTGTTTAGGTTTGACATAAACTAGCTGCTGGGGTTGCAGCTGCAACTGGTTCAGGCGATCGCGCGTCAGATAGGCTGTCACTTCCTGACCATCCTTAAACCTCAACTCAACTTGAACTTCCCAACCTAGATGCACAATGCGGTTGACCTTAGCTGGGGCAGCATTTTCCTCAGGCGTAGTCTCGATCGCGACATCGTGGGGACGCAAAAACACATGAGAAGTTGGCGAGTCCAACTTTGATAAGCGAAAAATACCAGCAGAACTTGGTAGAACATTCACCGGGCCAACGAAACTCATCACAAACGGGGTTGCTGGATGGTCATAAATCTCTGCGGCAGTCCCGACCTGTTCTACCCGACCTTTGTTAAACACCACAATTTGATCGGCAAGTTCCATTGCTTCTTCTTGGTCGTGGGTGACAAAAACGGTGGTGACATTCACCCGTTCGTGTAAGTGTCGCAACGAAGCTCGCAGTTCTTTACGTACTTTGGCATCCAAAGCTCCAAATGGCTCATCCAACAGCAAGACTTCGGGATCGACAGCCAAGGTTCTCGCCAAAGCCACCCGTTGCCGCTGTCCCCCAGAAAGCTGAGATGGGTAGCGATCGCCAAACCCATTAAGCTGCACCAAGTCTAAAAGTTCCTCTACCCGGTGTCGAATCCTGACTTTGGGCGCTTTGCGTAACTCTAGACTAAAGGCAATATTCTGGCGGACGGTCATGTGCTTAAACAGCGCATAGTGCTGAAACACAAAGCCGATGCCGCGCGATCGCACGCTTTGCTGAGTCACATCCCGATCGGCAATTCTGATTCTGCCGCTGTCTGGAGCCTCTAAGCCAGCAATCAGCCGCAATAAAGTGGATTTCCCCGATCCAGAAGGTCCCAAAAGCGCCACTAAAGAGCCACTTTTAATATCTAAATTCACCTCTGAAACCGCCTGGAAGGAGCCAAATCGTTTAGATACGTCTTGAATCAAAATACTCATAGCGACTCTTTCCCCATTTTCCTTAAGTACTGGTTCCCTTGATAAACAAACCGAATTAGGTTTAGATGAATACCTTGAATCTACGGTTAATCGCTCAAGTTACTGTACATTTAATACCATAAAACTAAGAACACTTCTACCTGAGGGATGAGGCTGGCTGGTTCGATGGGAAACTCCACTCGGAAAATAACTCACGAGAGCCTAGCTACGCATTGATTACAAGGCACTAAGGAGCAGAGGAAAGATTGCCATGTACAGGCGCTCTTGTCCAATTCCCAAGAGCTGTAAAATTTAGGCAATTAATCTACAGTTGATGTGTCGAGATTAAATGGTTGATGGTCAGAATCTTTCTCAAGCCATCTTTTCCAGGCTGGGTAGACAAACTCAGCTAAGTGGGATGACGAGGGGAAAAAGTAGCGATCGCGTCCTGACATCCGTACATCCCATTTTTGAAAATTTATCATCTGTAGGAGCGCCCGGATGTGCGCCTAACCACGCGAACCTGCAATCGGGAGAAGGCTGCCTAGGCAGCCTTCGTTTGTATCGCCTAGAGTTTACTCGTCAGGCGTTTTACAAAAGTGGGATGCACGCGCTGGACTCGCCCTTGTGTAATCAGCAGGCTCATATCTTGCCAGCAACCTGAATTTGGTCAAAAATTGCCCCCTCAGCAAAGAATTTCTTCTGGACATCATCCCAACCCCCCAAATCTTGAACGGTGAAGAGGGTTTTGAGTTGGGGATAATTCTGAGCTACTTCTGCTACCACGCTAGGATTAACGGGACGATATCCTAACTTTGCAAATTCTTGTTGGGCTTCAGTTGTGTAAAGAAAATCGACAAATGCTTGTGCAATTTGTCTGGTGCCGTGTTTATCTACGTTTCTGTCTACAAGAGCGACAGGGTTGTCGATCGAAATGTTAACGTCGGGTACCACAGAAGGTAGTTTCTCACCATTCTGCTGAGCCAAAATTACCTCGTCTTCGTAGTTGAGTAAGACATCTCCCTTACCTTGCTTAAAAAATATATCGCTCGCCTGACGCGCATTGTTGGTTAGCACGGGGACGTTTTTATAGACTTTGGTTGCAAACTCCCGGGCTTGAGCTTCATCGCCCCCTTTTTGAGTCACAGAACCCCACAAAGCCAGGAAATTCCAAATAGCAATACCAGATGTTTTGGGGTTAGCGGTAATGATACTCAGACCATCTTTTGTCAAGTCTTCCCAAGTGTTGATGCCTCTCGGGTTGCCAGGGCGGGTAACAATAGCGACGACGGAACGGGTAACAATGCCACCTCTGGGAGATTTTCTTTCCCAACCGGGTTCAATTAAACCGGCTTCCTCAATTTTATGGGTGTCAAGGGCAAGTGAGAGATGGACGATATCTGCTTCTTGCGAGCCATCAATGACAGCACGAGCTTGGGAACCAGATCCGCCATAACTCTGCTCGATAGTGACGTTTTGATTATGTTCTTTTTGCCACTTTTCTACAAATTTCGGTACGATCTTCTCGTAAGCTGCTTGAGTAACCGAATAGGAGACAAGGGATAATTTTACGTCTCCACCCTTAGAAGCTGAGTTAGCGTTGCTGCCACAAGCAGCGATCGCCATGCTCAAGCCAACTCCTACCAAAAACACGGATACAAAGCGCCATAGAGAACGTCCCTTCCACCAACTTCTTATCGGTTGTTGGCACCATTGTCCAATAGCTTGCAAAGCATTAACAAGATAATGCTGAACTTGCGCGAGCGCCTGCATCCCTTGCTTGGGAGTATATTGCCACTTGCTCATCAAAATCCTCACTAAGACTTGCTGCAATAACGGGCATTTTTACTGTCATGACTCAACCAAACTTACCGCTGATGTAAGCCTTAGCTTCTTGAGTACGAGGAGAATCGAAAATTTCTTCGGTAGGACTGAACTCGACTAATTTTCCTCTCCGCTTGCCACTCGCATCTGTTTCTGTATTGAAAAAGCCAGTTAAATCTGAGATTCGCGAGGCTTGCTGCATATTGTGAGTCACCATAATCATGGTGTAGTGTTCTTTAAGTTCGCGACAAAGTTCTTCAACCTGCTGAGTTGAAATTGGGTCGAGAGCAGAACAGGGTTCATCCATCAATAAAACATCTGGCTTCATGGCGATCGCTCGTGCAATGCACAGCCGCTGCTGCTGTCCTCCAGATAAAGCTGTACCCTTTTCTTTTAACTTGTCTTTCACCTCATCCCAAAGCGCAGCTCGTCGCAGCGATTGCTCTACCAGTTCATCCATATTTCCCTTATAACCATTGGCACGAGGGCCAAAGGCTATATTTTCGTAAATTGACTTTGGAAAAGGGTTCGGTCTCTGGAATACCATTCCCACTTGACGGCGGATTTTTACCGGATTAATCTTGCCATCATAAATGTTTTTACCCTGGTAATTAATCTGGCCTTCTACCCTTGCTCCAGGTATTAGATCGTTCATCCGGTTGAAGCATCGCAAGAAGGTGCTTTTTCCACATCCTGAAGGGCCAATAAAGGCGACGATTTTTCTTTCAGGAATTTCCATATCGACTTCCTGAAGCGCCAGAAAATCACCGTAGTAAACTTTAACACCTTGGGCGTTAAGAACTGGGCTAGTTTGCGTGCTTTGAGATTTTTTTGGTGAGCGCATATTGTGTAGTTTCCAGTATTTATTACATTCAAGCTTTGAACGTTGAGTTTTGAGTTTACGCTACGAAATAATTACGAGGCATCTGAGCCATTTTTTAAATTAAAGCTACAAACTCATAACTTTGATTGAAACCCTATTTAAAGGTAGAGAAGCGTTGTCGAAGGTATATTGCAGTACCATTTAAGACCAAAATCAATAACAGTAAAACAATGATTGACGCTGCTGCTGCATTAGCAAAACCAGGCTCAGGGCGAGTGATATAGGTATAAATTTGAATGGGCAGAGCCATAAAGCGCTGAAACAACCCAGGATTAAATGTGAGAAAACTCACAGCTCCGACAACAATTAAAGAAGCCGCATCGCCAATCGCACGGGAGATGGAAATAATCACCCCTGTTAAGATGCCTGGAATCGCATAAGGTAAGACGTGACTCCACACCGTTTGCCATTTGGTTGTACCTAAGCCATAAGAAGCTTGCCGTAAAGAATCGGGAACAGCTCGAATTGCTTCTCTGGCTGTCACAATAATTACTGGTAAAGACAGCAACGATAACGTTAGTGCCCCTGAAAGTAAAGCTGGCCCGAAATTCAAAAGATAATTGAAAACCCCTAATCCCAGTAGACCGTAAACAATTGAAGGGACTCCAGCGAGATTACTAACGTTAATCTCGATAATATCCGTCCACCAAGCTTTCGGTGCATATTCTTCCAGATACAAAGCCGCTCCTACACCGATAGGGACGGAAATTAACATGACTAATCCACCTAGAAGCATACTGCCAAAAATAGCAGGGCGTATGCCACCTCTATCGGGGAACCGGGAAGGAGTTTCGGTCAGAAAGCCAGGACTCAACAGCCGCCCTAACCCATCCTTAAAGACATCAAAAACTAGGACGGCAAGAACCACTAAACCAATAGATAGACCAAGCAAAAAGATAATTTCAAATATTTTGCCTGTGCTTTCTCTCTGCTCTACATTCGCAGAAAATTCTCCTTGTGGTTCCTGGGATTTGTTTCGGGAAATAGAACTACTCATGTTTATTAATCGTATTTCTCTCTGAAGCGATTAGAAATCCAATGGCTGACAACATTCAACCCAAGCGTTATTAAAAACAAAACGGCTCCCACAGCATATAAAGTGTTGTAATTAACACTGCCACGAGGGCTATCTCCCCCTGAAATCTGAGCCATATAAGCTGTCATTGTTTCCACTGATTGGAAGGGATTAAGGCTTATTCGTGGCTCTTGCCCAGCAGCAATTAGAACCGTCATCGTTTCACCAACGGCTCTAGAAATGCCTAGAATAATCGAGGCAGCAATTCCAGAAAGAGCGGCAGGAAGGACAACTTTGATGATAGTTTCCAATTTAGTTACGCCGATTGCGTAAGCTCCTTCGCGCAAAGAGCGAGGCACAGATTGTATGGCATCTAAGCTGATGGAACCCACTGTAGGGCTAATCATTATTCCCATCATTAGCCCAGCGCTTAAGGCGTTAAAAATTTCTAGGGGAAGGAATAAGCGTAGAACAGGTGTAACAAATAAAAGTGCAAAGTAGCCATAGACAACAGTAGGTACTCCCCCTAACAGTTCTACCGCCGGGCGTAAAATTCTTGCTACCTTGGGTGAAGCATATTCGGCTAAATAGATAGCTGAACATAAACCCAGAGGAATGGCAACGAGCATAGCAATAGCCGTAGTCATTAGAGTGCCATTGATCAAAGGCCAAATTCCAAAATGTTTCTCTGCAAATAAAGGTGTCCACTTAGTATCGAGAAAGAACTGAGCAAACGAAACCTCTTGGAAAAAATCAAACGTTACCCGGAAGATGATAAAAACAATTCCAAACGTAGTGAGGACAGAAATCAAGGCGCAACAAAATAAGATCGCCTCGATAATTTTTTCCTGGATATCGTCAGACGCTTGCTTTTCAAGCGATCGCCTGGATGCGCCATTAAATTGATTGCTAAAGTTTGTATTTTGCATAAATAAAGTTCAGCTAAAAATGCTGTTACTAATTGAGTAATCTTCTTCAAGCTTTGTTGTAGATTTTATGTTCCTCTTAAAGAAGATTTGCGATCGGCTCGCCAGGTTTTGCATCTTTAAATTTAGAACCCGTTTGCCCAGAGGCAAGTTTTTGTTTTACCTTGTGGTAAGCCTCGTCGGGTAGCGCTACATAACCAACTTGATCGACCCATTTCCACGAATTCTCTAGATAGAACTCAGCAAACTCTCTTACCGAAGGTTTGTTATCTAGGGCAGTCTTGCTGACATAGATAAAGAGGGGACGCGATAAAGGTAGATAAATGTTTCTAACAACATTGTCTAGCGGAACTGGTTTTTCACACTCTCCTTTTGGACTTTCCACACCAACCAAGTTCAGCTTGTCTTGGTTTTCCATATAGTAAGATATCCCCACGTAACCTATAGCATTTGTGTCGCCCGCAATTCCTTGGACAAGAACGTTTTGATTGTGACTAGGAGTGTAGTCTGTGCGGCTATTTTTTGCTTTGCCAGTGACAGCTTGTGTGAAATAATCAAACGTTCCAGTATCAGAAGCAGGAGCATAAAGCTTGAGCCGCTGGTCGGGGAACTTTGAATTAATTTGATTCCAGTTGGTTATTTTGCGGTCTGATTTGGAATTCCAAATTTTGTTAAGTTCCTCGATAGTCAAGCATTTAGCAAAGTTATTTTGACGATTGACAATCACGGCAATTCCGTCTAAAGCAACAGGCAGTTCTACAAAATCAATACCCTTCTTTTTACATCTTTTGATTTCTTCATCCCTAATGGAACGTGAAGCACCAACGATATCAATTTCTCCAGCACAAAACTTGCTCATGCCGCCGCCAGTACCGCTTGAAGCTACACTAACCTGAGCATCAGGTTTAACCTTTTGAAATTCTTCAGCCACCGATTGATGGATAGGAAAGCCTACTGCTCCACCATCAATACTCACCTGAGCCTTTTTTTCCTCTTCTCTACTACAAGAGGTTATCCCGAAGGTGAGAACTATCAGAGATGTTAATAAAAACCGATATTTTAACATGATTACGAAAGAGAATTGTAATTAAATTTACTCAGATTCAAAGAGCTCGATAGGATTGAGATGATCTGTAAAGAATAAATAGATAACCTCCATCTGTCACGAACTGTCACGAACGTCAAAACGAGGCTGAAGAGTTGTAACTAGCGGAGCGGTGAGATGGTTCATAGGTATCCTTATAAATGTCTCAAGGAAACGAAAATTAGTACCCGATGGAGAATCACACCCTCATCAACCCAGTTAAAGAGAAGGTAAACTCAATTTCCATCTGTTGACTGGATTGTGAGCCTGGAGCGGGTGGAAGATGCGAAGGCGCACGATAACAACATCAGTCATTCTCCAGCTAAGTTGTTACTTGTAGCGGTTTGCAGCTTTTATTAAATAAGCTCGATTGTTCATGATGCATTTTTGATTGCCATGAACGATGGTTCTGAATCCAGATAGTTATGCTTTATTTAGTTGTAACTTGGTGTTAACTCCGGCTTTTCGGTGGGGTTACTGTACTTTAAGACTTATAGATATATTTATACAGAAAATCTTTACTGAATATCAGTCTTTGGATATATATTACGGTATTCCGACCGAATTGGCGTAGAATTGTTTAAATAAACGACTAATCTCTCAGGAGCTAGTGTCCAATCTATCCCTGAACTTGTTTGATTGAACAAGTGATACAGCTAATACTCATAACCATTTACAGGGGTACAGACCGAGAATCCGCTGAGCATCGGTTGACTTCTATCAGTGCATGAAAATTTAGTAGCAACAGATCCAACGGTCGAGACAAGTGATTCAAATTTTGTTACAAAGCATCTGTCGAAGTTGTAGGGTCTTGTTCTTGATAGGCTAGGAGAAACTGAGGATTCATCAGTGAATTCTGACGTTTTATCTGGCCTAAAAGTAGCGAGTCTGTTACCAGTCGCCACGCACAGATGGAAATGCTTACTATGTAAGCACCTAGGGAAATCATTAATTTTGACTCTGAAAAGAAGTTTTGATAGGCTTTCATCGGATGGCGATCGCTGTCCTAATAAAACTATTGGATTTTTGTAACCTGAAAACCTTGTGGTTAGGTTACTAAACTTTGTTCTAATTAAAGTTACGCGATGGGTAACTAAGCTCATCAGTCAGCAAACTCTCACAATCAGATGCAAGAATTCCATAGCTGTTTTCTATGGGTAGTGTCTGTTTCACCAACCAAGCCTTAAGAAATATCGCAGCGATCGCTCTTAAAAGTCCTACCAGTCCTACCAATGAAGTTATTACTTCGCTGCATCTTGATTCGATGCAGCGTCTTTTTCCGGTATTTTTGTCCGATTGTCATCGTAAAGACGAATCAAGGGAGACTTCTTGAGTTTCTTCACTCCACTAAGAACCACCAATGCAAATAGCGTTCCAATCAGACTCATTCGCCATAATCCGCAGCCTGCGGCTGCTCCCAATCCAGCCGCCAACCAAATAGTTGCGGCGGAAGTTAGCCCCTTAACTTCGGCTTTTCTAAGTTTTTGATGAGATTGTTGCAGAATCATTCCTGCACCCAGAAACCCGACTCCCGTAGCAACGCCTTGGATGGTACGACTCAGAGCATTGGAAGAAGAAAAGGTATTGTCACCATCCACCTGCAAGGGAATCATTACAAATGCGGCAGCACCTAAGCTAACTATCATGAAAGTTCTTAAGCCAGCAGGTCTACCAGGCTGTTGGCGGTTCATGCCAATCGCGCCACCAACCAGTAGTGCAGTGGTAAGCCTAAAAGTTACGCTCTGCCAATCGCTTGGACTGAAAAACATCGAACTCATTGGTGGAACTCCCAGAATAACTAGAACACTTATCCCTCAGTCCCCCAATGTACTGATGAAAAACTGGGCTACTCTAGCCCAGTTATTTATGACTGGCTAGGCGATATCTTCCCTATTTCACAGTAAATACGGTAATCCGCCCGATTTACTGTACTTTAAAAATCAATTTAGGTTAAGAATCGGTTAAAAGCAACCATAAAACTAAACTGGCGATCGCTCTCTCCGTTTGCAGAGAATGTAGGGGCACCTCTGGTGGGTGCCCTACCTGGAGTGATGTCACCTCCCAGAGGTGCCATGAATGTTTTTACTGCGCGATCGCAAACAAAATAAATGCGATCGCGTCTTGCATCAACGTATTGGCACTAATGCAGCGATACAACCACTCCAACCGTGGGTTTAAACCAGAATTGGAGAAGCCTGAGCTTCCTGAGGTTCCAGTTCTCGAAATAACGGTGTACTCAGATAACGTTCGCCAAAACTGGGTTGCACCATAACAATCAAACGACCTGCATTCTCTTCACGTTTAGCAATCCGAATTGCAGCACCTAAAGCAGCTCCCGCAGAGATACCCGACAACAATCCTTCTTCTCGACCCAAGCGGCGACCGTAATAAATCGACTCCTCATCCGTAACAGCAATCACTTCATCGATTAGCTCTGTTCGGAGAACTTCTGGGATGAATCCAGCACCAATCCCTTGAATTTTATGCGCTCCCGCCTGACCTCCAGAGAGAACTGGACTGCTAACTGGTTCTACAGCGATCGCTTTAAAACTCGGTTTTCGTGCCTTGATGACCTCAGCCACTCCAGTCAGCGTGCCACCCGTCCCAATTCCCGCAACCAAGAAATCTACTTCACCGTCAGTATCAGCCCAAATTTCCTCGGCTGTCGTTTCCCGATGGATTTGGGGATTGGCTGGGTTGCGAAACTGTTGCGGTACAAAAGCATTCGGAGTTGTCGCCGCAATTTGTTCGGCTCTGGCGATCGCTCCCTTCATGCCTTCAGCTCCAGGAGTCAGTTCCAGCTGGGCACCATAAGCTTTGAGCATCGCTTGCCGTTCTTGGCTCATCGTCTCTGGCATCGTCAAAATCAAGGCGTAGCCTTTCGCTGCCGCTACCATCGCCAGCGCAATGCCAGTGTTTCCAGAAGTAGGCTCAATGATAATCGTTTTTCCCGGCTGAATGAAACCCGCCTCCTCAGCAGCTTGAATCATGCTGACACCAATGCGGTCTTTTACTGAAGCGGTCGGGTTCATCCCCTCCAACTTCGCAACAATTCGCGCTACACAGCCTTCAGATTGCGGAATCCGATTCAGCTCAACCAGAGGCGTATGACCAACTAATTCCGTGACATTATGAGCAATTCGCATCTTTACTACTCCGCCAAAGTTAGATGTAAAACATGGACTCAACTGTTGACTCTCATCCCATTTCGAGAGCAGATCCTGTAACGTCTCGCACTGCAAGACGGCGTGAAGCGATCGCCCGTGGCGAATCCTATCTGTCGGTGCTTCCTGTCAAATTTCCTTAATCGCAAAGTCTTCAAGGGTTTGCGAAGCAGTTAGACTCAAGGGTTCCAGTTTCTCTGTCCCCTCTAAACAAGCCAGCACCTGTCACACCGTAATTCGCTGGGGTTCCTCCGCCAACAAATAACCTGATGAAAGCGCCTCGTTGACTGAGGACTAAACCGCAGCGCCACAACGTCATCAACACCTGCGCTAAATAGCGGTCTGGTATTTGTTGACCGGCAGCGATGTGGTCTATTTGCAGGAAGTCTCGCGGCTTGTGGTGGCTGGCTAGTTCTAGGAGAGCCAGGAAAGCGTACCTCACCTTACAGGACAGTCCATCGCATGGGATTCTCTCAAGCCAAGAACGTTTTCCAGTATACTACGGTTCGTCGATAGGAATTATGCAGTTTTATGATTGTTTTTGTAGATAGGCTATGACATACTCCTACTTAGGAGCAAAATTACGGTATCCCTACAAAATTACGGGGGATTCAATTTGCTTGCTGTCCATCTCACACTTGAAGGGAGAAGCGCCTCTTGCTGAAAACTGCGATCGCTGATTTCCAAATAATTTTTCAGCGCGACCCAGCAGCACGCAATTGGCTGGAGGTGCTGTTCTGCTATCCAGGCTTACAGGCACTTTTCTTTCATCGGGTGGCGCACTGGCTTTATTGCCTTGGGTTTCCCTTCATTCCTCGCTTGATTTCCCACTTGGCTCGTTTCTTCACGGGAATTGAAATTCATCCGGGAGCTAAAATTGGCAAAGGCGTTTTCATCGATCACGGCATTGGCGTTGTGATTGGAGAAACTGCAATTGTGGGAGACAACGCCCTGATTTACCAAGGCGTAACGCTCGGTGGTACTGGCAAAGAAATAGGCAAACGCCACCCAACCTTAGGAGAAAATGTCGTAGTAGGAGCGGGTGCGAAGGTATTAGGAAATATTCACATTGGAAATAGCGTCCGTATCGGTGCCGGTTCCGTTGTTTTGCGGGATATTCCGTCTCATTCCACGGTAGTTGGCGTTCCGGGTCGAATTGTCCGCCGCAAAGATAATTTGGATGCTTCCGTTAACAATGAAAGCCTGCAAGATCCAGAAGCGGAAGTAATACGGGCTTTGTTTGACCGGATTCAATTTTTAGAGGAGGAAATTGAATCGTTAAAAATTCAAAGAAAGGTACCCGTTGCCATGCACGCTAGCCTTCAGAAGGCGATAATTTCAAATGCTTCTAATCGGCTGATTACGGAGTTCCTCGACGGGGCAGGGATTTAGATAATTTTAGATAATTTAAAACTTCAATACTGTTTCTTAGTAAGGCGGAATGGGGTTATTCCCAAAGTACTGAACCAACCCTTAAATTTACAATTCACTCAGGTTGTCTCGAAGCGATCGCTCTTGTTTTTTAACTGCTGCCAAAAGTTCGGCATTTTGGAGGATGACTCCAGCTTGATTATTAAAAATTTGCATATATTTTTGATCGCTGTCATCAAAACTAGCCCTAAAATATTCCGGAGCTTCCTCTTGTAGAAATGCCAACTGATCGGGACTTTCATATTCTGGAAAGTCTCCTTGCTTTCTTTTATTCACTAATTGAGTCACCCCAATCAAATCACCATCGGGACTAAAAACTGGCATACAGAGTAAGCTACAAGTGCGATAACCTGTTTGAAGATCGGTTTTTTTAGCTGTCTCCGAATCTGGGCGAGAATATAAATCAAAAGGAATATTCAAAGGCTCTCCTGATTCGGCAACTTTGCCAGCATAACCTTGTCCTACTTTCACCCGCAATTCTTTTACCGAACCATCATCAAAGGGAATCTGCGTCCACAATTCACCAGGCTTTTGATCTAAAATCCATAAAGTACTGCGGTCGGCGTTCATCAGTTTCTTGGCTGCTTCCATCACCCGCTTGAGAATTTCTTGAAGATCCAAACTGCTTTGATTCACTGAACGAGCTGCTGCCATTAATGCGGCTGCCACTCGTTGCCCTCTAGCCGTTTTATGATAAGAGCGGAAGCTTTCTAAAATCATTTGAACCATTGGGGCATTTTCCGCAAATCTTTCTTCATCTGCTTTTGTAAAGCCCTGTCGATCGATTCTTTCTGCTAAGGATGTAGTCCGGTCGCCAAATCGCTTTAATTTGTTGAGTAACTGAATAACTGCGACTAAATTTCCCTGCTCATTTAAGAGTGGCAACGCCAACATTGTATAAGTGCGATAGCCGTTTTTTTTGTCTTGCTCTTTTGCTGCATCAGAGCGAGGATCGTCATAGAAATCGAAGGGAATATTGATAACTTCTTTGCGGGCTGCCACTTCGCCCACAATTCCTTTATTAGCAGGTATCCGAATTTCTAAAGAACCATCTCCATCGGCTTCGGCGATAATTGACCAAAATTCATGTTTGTCTTCATCTAATAAAAAGATACTCGTGCGGTCGGCACTCAAAGATTTGCCCATTTTTAGAGTAATCGAACGCAAGGTGCTATCTAAAATATCATCAAAACCCTGGTTATCCATGACACTATTGAGCATCGCCAGAGTTTGACTGACCACATTTTTTTGTTGAGATTCTGCCTCTTGTTTGACGCTGGCAAATTTCTGGGCATTTTGCAGAGCAACCCCCGCTTGAGAGTTAAAAATCTGCATATATTTTTCACTATTCCCATCAAAACTAGCTTTGAAGCATTCGGGGGCTTCGGGCCAATGATCTGGGTTATATTCTGGAAAAACACCCGGTTTCTTTTTATTCACTAATTGGGTAACACCCAATAATTCACCATCAGGGCTGAAAACGGGCATACAGAGTAAACTACAAGTTCGATAACCCGTCTTTTGATCTGTTTTCTTAGCTGTCTCCGAATCAGGGTGATCGTACAGATCGAAGGGAATATTTAAAGTTTCTCCAGATGCAGCAACTTTGCCAGCGAAACCTTGCCCTACTTTGACTCGCAAGTCTCGAACAGAACCGTCCTCAAAAGGAATCTTTGTCCATAGTTCATCTGCCTCTCGATCGATTAGCCAAAGCGTGCTGCGATCGGCATTCATCAGTTTTTTTGCCGCATCCATGACACGACCCAAGACTTCTTCAGAGTCAAGGCTGCTTTGAGAGAGCGATCGCGTTGCTTCTGTCAGTGCTTCTGAGGCTTGTAGTCTTTGGGTTAATTTGTAACAATACTGACATCTTTCTAGAATTCGTCGAATTGCCGGAGCATAGTCAGCAAACTGTTTTTGATCGGCTTCTGTGAAACCGTATTTATCAATTCTTTCTGAATAGCGAGCTTGTGGATTATTCGGCTGCTTTAACTTATTCAGTAATTGAACAACAGCAACTAAATCTCCCTGCTCATTTAATATTGGTAAAATCAACTCGTTGTA
The DNA here is from genome assembly GCF_039961975.1 of Trichocoleus sp. DQ-A3. Taxonomy (NCBI): domain Bacteria; kingdom Bacillati; phylum Cyanobacteriota; class Cyanophyceae; order Leptolyngbyales; family Trichocoleusaceae; genus Trichocoleus; species Trichocoleus sp. DQ-A3. The sequence continues at coordinate 68,803 of NZ_JAMPKC010000022.1, forward strand.
GGTGCGATATCCCTTATTTGTATCTGATTCCTCCGCTTCCAACTCAGCGGGATCGTCGCAAAAACTAAAGGGAGTGCTGACAAATTTTTTGAAATAAGTTAATCGTCCTTTAGTTTCTTTATTTGACAAAATCTGAAGTTCGGGATGATTTCCGTCTTCATGCCTAGCAATAATTGACCAAAGTTCACTTTTTTCTTCATCTATAAAGAAAACTGTTGTGCGATCTACACTCAGTAGTTCGCCCATTTTTAAAGTAATAGAACCTAATATTTCTGAAAGAATATCATCAAATGTTTTGCCTTCCATCACGCTAAGCATCGATAGAAGTTTTTGTTCTTGGGTAGCAACAACTTGCATGAAGTCGGCGTGCATATCCGCTAACGCCTTGTTTACCCACCTCTCGTTAAATACAGAGGCATAAATGCGGTTACATACCTTTAACTTCCCTTGCCGCTTGACAATTACTCCTGATAGTAGTAAATCGATTTGTTCGGGACTTTCGTCAAATGCTAATTCATCTTGTTGCAAAATTAACTGATAGAGATCCAGTAGCGTACGGCTGCGCTGTCCAATTCGGAGAATGCGATCGCGTATCGTCTTTAGATGCGGTGGTTCATCCATCGCTTCCCAACTCTCGATGATCCGCGAGCGCACTAATCTCTCAACCCAATCTGGGATTTGGCTAATGGGTAATAAGTTTTGCTCTGCTTGTTGAAGGACTAATTTACAAAGTTTTTGGGTAAGAAACGGCTGTCCTCCCGTCCAATCTAATACAGCTTTTAGCATTTCTTGAGGATTGCTAATTTTCCCGGCTAACCCCCCTGCTAAAAGCTGCGCTTCGTGTAATTGAAAGCCATATAATTCAACCGCCCGACCGATATTAAAAGGAGTCCGGTTTTTGTCTTGCATCAAATCAGAGGGACTCGCCACTCCTAGCAAGGCAAAAGTCAGACGTTCGTATTCATTGCAAGCCCGAATAAACGCAAAAAAGTCATCAATCTTAAAATTTAAGCTAAGGACGTTATCAATTTCGTCGATAAAAATAACAATTTTCTGACTGACTGATGTTAGCAGCTCTTGTTCGATAAATTCACTCAAGCGCTGTACCGGAGGTAAAAAAGCGCGATCGCGCAACCAACTCTGTAAGTTAATCTTGTCTGAAAGCTGGAAACTCGTCACCAACCGCCGCATCACTCCGGCATACCACTGATCCGGCGTAATATCTTGGCTACCAATTTTCGTCAAGTCTATCGCTGCACAGGCAAATCCTTCCGCTTGCAACTTGTGCATCGTTCGCACCCGCAAGCTAGTTTTCCCCATCTGCCGAGAATTTAACACATAACAAAACTCTCCTGCCTTCAACCCTTCGTAAAGGTCAAAATCTGCCTGTCGCACTACATAAGTAGGAGCATCAAGAGGCAAATGTCCACCGACTTTATAGTTATAGCCTGGGTTTGGCTGTTGACTCATAAGGGCTTCTGATTGGGTAGAAAACACCATGCTTCTGACAAATGAGTTTTTTGTGAGTAATGAATAACTGCTCTATACTTTTAGCTAACAGTTATCTAAAATTTGCCTAAGAGATAGCTCAACTATTAACTCAACTAATCCCTATTAATTTTTAGTTTTTAATTGACATTTTTAATTGACAAGCGATCGCTAAAATATTGCCGATATAAATCGAAGCGCGGCGTGACATAATTGCCCTGCAACTGTACCAGCCCCATACTATGCAATTTAAATGCTGGCACCGACTCTAATTCAATGGGTGTGTCTGCCATCACTACTTTAGCGAAAGCATCTGCTAACTCTGGATGTTGTTGCAGATTCCATAAATGTCTTCGCAAATGATCATCGTAAAGTCCCGCCTCTGTGGGTGCAGTTTCTAACAGTTGATCCAGCGTAATCGTTTGCTGCGCGATATGATAAAGCGCCAATCGGACTAAATAAGGATGTCCACCAACTAGCCTCATTAATTGCTCAACCTGCGTTGCATTCAAATTCAGTCCATGCCGCTGAGTTAAATCTTGCACCTGTTCCGGGCTAAAGTCCGGTAACTCAATCGGCAACCCTACATTAAACGGGGATTGATTGACATTCAGAGGGATATAAACTTCCGTTGAGTGTACCACCACCAGCCGGAGTTGTTGCCAGCGATCGCTATCGCCATTCCCATAGCCAGCTTCCTCGTACCAAGCCCGCAACAACCCAAAAAAATCGTCAGCAATTTTGGGATATTGAAAAACCCGATCCACTTCATCTAAGCCTAATACTAACGGACTGTCAGATGCTGACAGCAAACAATCCTCAAAATAAATCGTGCAATTATCTTTACTACCAAAAGTATCCGTCCAATAATCATCTAATTGATGAGGAAGGCGCAGCTTTCGAGAAATTCGGGCACAAAACCACCGCAAAAGTTGATTTAAATCTGTAAAAACTGCCGTATCCGCGTGCTGAAAACTCAACGGTACCGTCCGATAACCTTGCTCGTTTGCTCGATAAAGAATCCTCGCCATCAACGAAGTTTTCCCCATCTGTCTCGGTGCCTTGATTCGAATCAAAGCGCCTGGTTGCAAAATCTCCTTGTAACACTGCGTTTCATAAGGAACTCGCTCTACATAAAACGCAGAAGCCAGACGCACCTGACCATTGGGTAACTCTGGTTCTGCCACTGGCAGGGGTGCATCTGAAGAATGCAGGATGACGGATGTCCCTTCATCCTCCTGGGAAATTAAAGGAGTTAGGCGTTCAGGCTTCTCTAGAGATGAATCGATTGATTCCTCAGGTATCCCCACGGATATCCTAGTTAAATCTGCCTCTACAACGCCGGACTCCACGCTTCTTGCCAGTAAACTCAGAATTTTTTGCACAATACTTGGAGTGTCAGCAGGCGAGTTCCACTCAAATTGTTCATTTCCATCAAGATAGCTGCGTAAATCGTGATTTAGCGGAGTATTCGAGGGACAATTAACGCGAATTGTTAGCACGGCTGGCTTATTCTGAATAGAGCGCAATTCCTTCGCTCGTCGCAACTCTTCGATCGCCATTTCACTTACCGCCGTTTGGGGAGAAATTAGCAGCAAAAAGTAGTCGCATTGCTGTAACTCTGTATCAATTTGAGAAAGAAGAGGCGGCGCTGACCATCCGATTTTTTCTGAGGAATGTCTCTGACCCTCGCCTTTCTGGACATCCCTTGTAGGTGCGCCTACACTCGCCATAAAGGCTGTGTATCCAGAAGCATTCAGGGTTTCGTAAAATTGAGTCGCTAGTCCCCTATCTGGCTCCTGTGCGCGGTGCGAGATAAAGATTCTCTTCGTAAATCCCTCTACTTCTTTTTGGGAATGGTTCTGGTCCTTCAGGGGTGGCACTTCTGCTGAGTGCGACTCCTGCTTTTGAGCGCGTTCTATGGCTCCTTTGAAATTTTTTTTGCTAACTCTTTCCTCCAAAACTACCGAAAGCTTCTTCCATAATTTATAGCCAACATCTTTTTCTACATATTGAGGATTCAAAGGATAAATATCTTCATAAGTTTTTCCTTCCCAAGATCCTAGAAATATTTCCCTTTCCAGATCGTTTAAGTGCTTTCCTGTTTTAACAAAAATTAAATCGTCTATAAATCTTAATGCTTCGTTAATTTCCATGCTTGCTTGAAAGGGCTATTTGATAACAACTTTAGGTGTTCAGAAACTTCTTTTTTATCGTTTTCTTTTTGCTCTAGCGAAGAAAGTGTATAGCTCAATTAAGGCTAGTGCGTCTTTCGCGGTTTCTTAGAAACAGATTAAAAATCGAGCAAATTTGCTATATTTAACATTTAATAAATTTTGCAACCTGATTTACATAGGAAGGTTCATTTTAAGAGATCGATCGATTAAGTTTACATAGCGTTCTCACCTCTTGCCAATAAAAATCTTGATCAGTCTTTATCTGAAAATAGAAACTGATGGAATCAAGGGCCTATTTAAAATTGCACCTTGCGTATATTTGATAACTTTTTATAAGTGCAACCAAACAGTAAGCCTAGGATTACTTCCTATTATAAAAATGTAGCTGCCACAGCCCGTCGATGGCAATAAAGCGGACAAAACTCCCCTGAGCCAGGGACTCCTTCTTTCTAAGCTCTAAGGGAATCCTGATGGCTGAGTCTAAAGCGTGACGGTCTCCTGCTATTAATCTTCTTACACCTATTAGAGAATGTCTGAAAAGTCCTAATTGAGACGCTTAAACGGTAGAGATATCCCTTGCATCCCCGCGAAGCAGCGCGGATGCGCGAAAGGGATGTGCGATCGCGCATCCGCGCCGCTACACGAACGCTAACGCTAGAAAAAAGGGCAACTTTTGACACTTCTCAGAAATCCTATTGGCTTTACTGGCACTATACTGGCGATTTTCTCTTTCTCCTCCTTGTTACTAGAGTAGCGGTGCTCCCATCGCAGCAATTCGTCGGCTGTGTTGCAGGCAATTACTGAAATGGTATTACACCACCTTAAGAAACCCTGGGAAGGTGCAAGCAAAAACAATCTCCTATAGCAGATAACAGAGGAAAGACTGGAGATTTCCTGAACTTTCCTGGGGTTTCCTGAATTAATTAGGTCTGATGTGTAACAGGGGTTAGCCAAACTGAATGCTCTCGCGTCTTCAGTTTTGCTGTAGCCTGAAAAACACTCAGAACTTCTGAGCTTTCCTGGTTGCGGTCTGCATAAAGGTAAGTGAAACTACTGATAGAAGTAGCAAGTAAGCGTGTTTTAATTTAGAAAATGAATAAAATTAAACGCCCTAGAAGAGTAGTTTTAGGCCAATCAGTAGACGCTTCAAAATTTTAATCAATTTATAACAATTGATTTTCTTTAATTGAATTTTCTAAATGCGCTCTCAATTTTATCAGGGGACTAGAGATGTTTAATCCCACAATGGTGATGATCGATACCTTCGTTGAACGCCTGCGAGCTGCCTATTGCCGCACTTACGGCGGTCTTAAACCAGACTACCCTGATATCATCGTCTGGGCTGGAAACATGGCTCTGGAAAATATTGCTAACAGCGACGCCCTTTATCACAACGTCGAACACACCATCTTTGTCACCTTAGTGGGACAAGCAATTCTGCGGGGCAAACATATCCGCTTTGGGGGAGTTTATTGCGAAGATTGGTTGCACTGTATCATTTCTTTGTTGTGCCATGATATTGGCTACGTCAAAGGAGTTTGCCTGCAAGATCGACCCAGTGAAAGGGTGTATGCCACAGGTATTGACAACTTGCTCATTTCGCTGCCAACCGGATTAACCGATGCCAGCCTTACACCTTATCATGTAGATCGCGGAAAACTGTTTATTGAGGAGCGTTTTGGCGGTCACAAACTGATAGATACAGAAACGATCAAGAAGAATATTGAGTTAACTCGTTTTCCTGTGCCAGCAGATGCAGATCATCAAGATACTAATAACTTTCCAGGCTTAATTCGCGCCGCCGATTTAATTGGTCAACTTAGCGATCCGCGCTACTTGCAAAAAATTAGTGGATTGTTCTACGAATTTGAAGAAACCGGGGTGAATAAAACATTGGGTTACAAAACTCCCGGAGATTTGCGAAGAAACTACCCGAAGTTTTACTGGAATGTCGTTTATCCTTACATCCAGGATGGATTACGCTACTTAGAGCTGACGCAAGAGGGAAAGCAGATATTAGCAAACCTCTATGCCAATATATTTGTGGTAGAACACGAATAGATTTCATGCCCAAAATTAATGCTCAAAGTTTAGCATTGCTGACAATTGAAATTGTGTAGGGGTACCTCTTGTGGATGTCCCTACAAAATTGTCTTCGTTTCTAGCGCTCTTTTGTCACTTTAGGGAGAGGATAATAGGCTAAAACGGGTTCAAAGCCAGAATTTACCTATGACAGAACCACGTCCAGCCCAAGCCACCGTGAAATTTGTGGATGATT
>NZ_JAMPKC010000023.1:0-72562 GCF_039961975.1 Trichocoleus sp. DQ-A3
TCCACAAATTTCACGGTGGCTTGGGCTGGACGTGGTTCTGTCATAGGTAAATTCTGGCTTTGAACCCGTTTTAGCCTATTATCCTCTCCCTAAAGTGACAAAAGAGCGATAACTTGTACAACCGAGAACCCGGACTTCTTTAAGAAGTCCGGGTTCTGAACTGCTGGCGTTGTTTTTCGTTCTTAAAAGCTTAATTATAAAAGGATTAATTTTAAATCATTTATATCTTGACTTCGTAAATAGCGATCGCTTCGTCTTTCCCCTTCACCTTTACCGATTTATCTACTAATTCCAAGGAGAACGATTCGGGATAATACAAACTATTCATTACTGACTCTGTTACCAAAATATTACAGTTATATTGCTTCGTTAAACCCTCAAGGCGAGAAGCTAGATTCACTGAATCGCCAACCACTGTAGAGTCAATACGGGAAGTAAATCCCACAGTACCCATCACTACCTCACCGCGATGGATACCAATACCGATAGCGATCGCTGGTAAACCTTTTTGCATCCGCGCCTCATTGAAGCGGGAAAGCGTCTGTTGCATCAAAATTGCTGCACGCACAGCGGAATCAGTTCCTTCATCATCGAACAATGCCATGATTGCATCGCCAATATATTTGTCAATAAAGCCACCACTCTCTTCAATCGGCAATCCCATGCATTCCAAGAAATCATTCAAAAACGAAAATGTTTGCTGTGGCGTCATTTGTTCCGCCATTGAGCTGTAACCTCGGATATCGCAAAACAAAATCGTCATCGTTCGCGTTGCCGATACACCCACCTGAATGTTTTCAATTCCCTCTGGTGCAATAACTGCAAGAAATTTGTCCGGTACGAAATGTTCAAACGATTTCAAAGTTTTCTGTAACTTACTAAACGATGTCTGCAATGCGACTGACATCTCGTTAAAAGACTTTGCTAAAGCACCAATTTCATCAGACAAGTTAATTTCCGCACGATGATGCAAATCCCCAGCAGCAATTCTGGCAGCACTTACCTGCAAACGCTGCACTGGATCGCTCAACCGCTTTGCCAAAATATACGCATACACTAAACCAACGAAAAGTCCCACCGTACCCACCAGTAACGCCTGATTTACCGCATAGACAACAGCGCGGTTAATTTGTCGTAGCGACATCCCAATCCGCAACGTGCCGATTTTTTCACCAGATACCATTTGGACATCCGAACTTACCTCTATAATTCGTTCGCCACGCTTCGCGCGTATGCTCTCCAAAAACTTGATATCCCGCAAAGCAAATGTTTCTACAGCAGAAGACTTTTGCGATAAATCTAGGGCGGCATTCGTCACTTTTACTGGCACAATATCTGGAATGTACTGGTTTTGGAAATCGCTAGGAGACGACGCGAGGATCTGATTTTTTTTCCGAACGTCAGAGACGAGAATGTATAGGAAATCCTGATTTTCTTTCATCAGCAAATCCAGATCCACGCGGATTTGACTCCAGTTATCTTCAGAAAGTTCGTTCGCTAAGGCATAAGCTGATAGCTTGACTAAGGACTTTGCTTGACTCTTCTGCTGCTGGCGGTAGAGGTTACTCTCGGTCTCTGCCCAAACCCAAACGATTGAGCCAACTAGCGTGACTATCAACAGCGTTGTCGCAGTCATAATCTGGGTGCGGATTGAGTGGAAAGCAAACACTTTCATGGTGCTTTATCGCTCGCTCGTGATTCTCATTTTTATTACATCCCACTAGCGTCATCTAGCATCCGGTTTAAGTTTTAAAATTGGTAGGTCGGTTTGAGACACTGATATTCTTGGTGTCTGATGACTGTTAATAAGTTATTCTTTCTAGACTCAAGTAGGTTCGCTCTCTAAGTTAGTCTTCTTTTTGGGTTTATTCAACTCTTTGCACTTAGCTTGAGCCTCGTTATATGCCTCCGAATAGTTTTTCCCACCCATCATCACATTGCCGTAATACTCATGCGGTAAAGCATCATAAACAGGTAGTGCGTCATCTTCTGGATAATCTTCCTGAGCTTCTTCTACCGCTGCAATCAGTTTTTTTATGGTTAAACGTTGTGCCGGAAAGTAGTAGAGTTCTTGAGGATTTTTATTGAAATGTGGCAGAGTTGGATCGACAATACAATTATCCAGCTCCAGCCAACCATGCTCAATTGGTTTGTATGGCTGGTCATCCCAAACTAAAAAACCTTGAACATACATACACCCTTCAGTTAACAAGGCTGCTTTATAGGCATTATCAAAAGGAGTTTTCGCTTTGCTTTTAATGCGTTTAGACAGTTCTGTTGAAAGAGTTTCATCTAATGGTTTGCTCATATAAAATCCTTAAAAACAGTTGATATCTTCTGGAAATTTGGTTGTGATAGTTGTGTATTAATTTCTATCAAAAATTGGACAAAATTTCAACCACGAATGTCACCCATCTCTGTTTGCTCAAAGAGAAAGATTTCTCTTCCCTATCTTGACACTTAGAACCAAAAGCGAGTGTCAATGGGCCACCCATTTTTGCGGGGATAGATTCTTGGTTATCGCCCCATCTAGTTGCCAGCAAAATGTCGCAGTCGCGCAGGTCGGCGGCTGCCAAGCGGACTGGATTAGAGGGGTCACGGGAAATGGGTGCCTTCCCTTGAACCACAATTTCGCCATTAACGGGCAACTGAACACCCGCGAAGGCTAAAACATCGCGCACGCGCACTCCGTGAAGTTTGACTTTGCCAGTAGGCCAGCCCATTCTATACCCAACATTGTCCGAAATTGTGACTTGGGGCAGTTTGTCAAGAGTCGCTAAATCTAGTTCGCGCTTTCCTACACGTAATCTTACGGGTTCAGTACCAATTATCATGTGGCTAACGTAAAATGCCCAAGATAATTCGTTATACTTCTGTTTCAATTCTGGGTATCGTCTATACGGAAATATTAAATAAATTGGGCCGCCTTGAGCGCGAGGAATTGGTTTGCCATTTCTGGCGATCGCTAATGTAATCGGGTAGGCAAGCAAATCCTTGACGGCAATTGTCACTTGGTAGCCATCAAAGCAGACAAAGGTAACATCCCTGACATCGGAGGCGATCGCTAACTGTTTTAAGAGGCTAGAGACACGAATGCCGTGAAAGTCAAAAATCTCTTTTGGGTTGAGTACAAAATTCGGATCTGTGGTTTTTACACGCTCGGTTGCCAATGCTTGTAGCTGTTGCCAATTCAATTGCACAGATTCCCTCTGAGCAATTTGCCCCCCAATCTCTAGATTCCATTCAGTTTCCTGTGGCTCTTGGGAATTGGCTTTTACCTTCTGGGCATTGAGAGCGATCGCTTCCGTTCGCCATGTTTCCAGTTGCTTGTCTGTTGGCTGATCTGTACAAGCTCCACAAAAGATACTCGCGATCGCTAGCGGCACTAAAGCCAAATTTTTCCCTAGGTTTGGATTCAACCGCATTTAAAAGAATACTTCTTTCGATACTTGGCTGATTAGCGATCGCTCTTACAGGTGCAGCGACTTAATTCTTTTTAACACAGTTAGATCCCTTCATCCGGGAAAATATTAGGTCGGGAAAATCTCTAAAACTTATCCGGGGGTTCTCACTCTTAGTGAAATATATACACTCGGAACCTCACCCCAGCCCCTCGACCTCCACGGAGAGGGGAGAATATTGATGGGAGGGAGTATTGAACCTTAGGATGCGGTATGACCGGAAGCATCACCTCCAACCCCTACCTGCTCTTTAGGGAGGCGAAAAAATAGCACCCCATATCACCCAAGGAAATAGCCCCCTCTCCGCCTGCGGAGAAGGGTTGAGAGTGAGGTTCCCTCTACTTAAAACTGCCGCAAAAAGCGCAAATCGCTGCTGTACATCCGGCGCACATCATCAATTTGATGCAGTACCATCGCAAAGCGCTCAGCACCAAAGCCAGCAGCAAAGCCAGTATAAACTTCTGGGTCGTAACCTACTTTCTTGAGAACATTGGGATCGACCATCCCGCAGCCCATCACTTCTAGCCATCTCCCTTGCCACTGCACATCCACTTCCGCAGAAGGCTCAGTGAAGGGGAAATAACTCGTCCGGAAGCGAATTGGCAACTCTGCGCCGAACATCTCCTCCAAAAACACTTTAATCGTGCCCTTGAGGTCAGTGAAAGTCAGTCCTTCATCTACTGCCAAAATTTCGATCTGATGGAAGACTGCCGAATGGGTCGCATCGACGGTATCCCGACGGTAACAGCGTCCGGGTGCAACAATCCGAATCGGCGGCTCATTTTCTTCCATGTAGCGAATCTGCACCGAAGAAGTATGAGTCCGCAGCAGATTACCATCCGGCAGGTAGAAAGTATCCTGCATATCGCGGGCGGGGTGGTCGGCGGGAGTGTTCAGCGCCTCGAAGTTGTAGTAGTCTGTCTCCATTTCCGGGCCGTTGGCGACCGTGTAGCCGAGTCCGACAAAGATATCTACAACCCGGTCGATCGTGCTGTTGAGGGGGTGCTTGCGACCGAGGGGACGATAAACTCCCGGCATCGTGACATCCAGGGTTTCTGACTCCAGCTTTGCTTGGATCTGTGCTTCCTGTAAGTTTGTCCGCTTGCGATCCAAGTCTTGTTGTAGCGCTTCTTTAACTTCGTTTGCTAAAGCGCCAATGCGGGGGCGATCGCTTGCGTCTAACTTGCCTAAACCCCCTAGTACCTTCGAGAGCTGCCCTTTCTTGCCCAGATAGCCGACTCTGAGTTCCTCTAGGCGTTCCAGGGTATCGGCGGCAGCGATCGCTTGAGTTGCTTCCTGTTTGAGCGCGGCTAATTGAGCCTCAAGCTCGTTGAGCATCGTGGTCATTTTAGAGAGGGTCATTTTTAGTGGCAGTAAGCTTGAGTTTAGCGTGATTTTGACTCATCCATCTGCCACAAGCTGCTACAGACTGCGATGCAAATTCATCCACAATAGAGTGAACTCCTCGATAGCACCCCTTGATTGAATTGATGAAATTGCTAATCAGCAACGATGATGGCATCTTCGCTCTGGGCATTCGCACCCTCGCCAATGCTCTCGCAGAAGCCGGTCACGATGTCACCGTAGTTTGTCCCGACCGAGAACGGTCAGCCACTGGTCACGGTCTTACCCTCCACGACCCCATTCGCGCCGAAGTCGTTGACTCGATTTTTCATCCCACAGTTAAAGCTTGGTCTTGTTCGGGAACCCCCTCCGACTGCGTGAAACTGGCGCTAGGTGCTTTGCTCGATGCCCCTCCGGATTTTGTCCTTTCTGGCATTAACCACGGTTCTAATCTCGGCACCGATATTCTCTACTCCGGCACAGTTTCGGCGGCGATGGAAGGCGTGATTGAAGGAATTCCCAGCATTGCTTTTAGCCTGACCAGTTACACTTTAAGAGAATTTCAACCCGCTGCCCGGTTTGCCACAATTCTGCTTTCTCAGTTATCGAAGCAGCCGCTACCAGAGGCAATGTTGCTCAACGTCAATGTGCCGCCTGTGAAGTGGGAAGAGATTGCTGGTGTTGCTCTGACTCGCCAAGGAATTCGTCGCTATTTTGATATCTTTCAAAAGCGAGTAGATCCTCGTGGCAAAACTTATTATTGGTTAGCAGGTGAGGCTTTGGAGGAGGTAGAACAACCAGAAAATCCCCTGTTACCCAGTCATATAGAAACGGATGTTCAGGCGATTCGCAAAAATTACATCACCGTGACACCTTTGCAATACAACCTGACCTATGCCGCGGGGATTAATAGCTTGCAGGAGTGGGGATTAAATTTCCATTTATAGCCATTCTCTATTGAATAGAGTACGGTTTAACCCTATCCCTGCCCTCCCGTAAACACCACTGGGTTCAATATTCTCCCCTCTCCGTGAACGGAGAGGGGTTGGGGGTGAGGTTCCGAGTGTATATATGAAGATTAAGGAATCCTCAATCTTCAACAAAAAGCGAATTATGGCTGCACTACATTTTTCCGCTTTAACGCTCTAGCAGCACCAGCAGCAACCAATCCTAAAGCCATTGCTGTACCAGGCTCAGGCACAGGCTTTGGTGGCTTAGGCTTGGGCTTGCCAGCTAGCTCGTAACTTCCATCCTGAGTTTGAAACTTGATGGGAAAAGAATCTAAAGTAGCAGCGTAATTTACGCCAAAATTTCCGGTAATGTTGACCTTAATCGTATCAGACTTACCGCCTGATTGTAGACCATTTTTAACATCGCCACCATTGCAACCATTTGCTGCGTAGATGCAAACATCAATGTCTTTAAAGCCCCCAGGAAACTGCTGATTACTAGAATTATCAGGCGGCTTACCAGACTTACCAGATTTATTGGGCTTAACAGTTTGAACCTCAGCCTTTTGAACCTCAGCATTGTCAAAAACGCTTCCTGGTTTAATCAATGACACAGAAGTTGCATCAGGAGTTACGCTAAACCCAGTACTGAGTATCGCTGCCTGGAAATTAGCAGAGGTTGTATTAGTGATTTTGACTTCCAAAGATAGCAGATTTTGCGTGAAGTCAAGCACCTTAAAGATACCTGTAGCGCTTAAATCTACCGGAGTGCTTTTACCATCCGTGTTTTTAGTACCGCTGGCGAGGAACCAGTCAACTAAAAAGGAATTACCAATGTCATTTTTAGTAATACCAACATCGTACAGTTGTTGACCGGCTGGATTTCCCGCTGTACTATCGGCTCCTGTCTTTGTAGTGATTGTGAAGGCGCTAGCAGGGGAGAAGGTAGAAGATGCGGTGGCAATTCCTGCGGCAACTACAACCGAAGCGAAAATCGAAACAGAACGGCTACCAACAGCAGATAAAACAGGTAATCCGATATTTAGTTTTGAGAGGATTTTTGCCATTATATTGACTTCCTGTATTTTTGCCTGATTTATCTAACTAGCCGTAGACATTTTTATGGTGTGTAAATATATGTGTAAGTGATTTCGGTAGATAGTGTCTAGAGTACGGTAGTGGTTTTTACTGACTCTTTAAGAATATAGGGGCTTGCTTTATCAAAACTTCAAAAAGAAAATATGTAATTCTCCGCTAGAAAACAGAGCTAACGGAGAATTACGTAAGTTTTCACTTTTCGGAGAAGTTATTTTTAAGTGATTTACTCCTGTGCAACTGCATACTGAACCAGTTGACTCATGCGCTGACGCAAGGTTTCTAAGCCAAGGCGCTGACTCGCTGAAATAAACACCGCTTGCGGAAATTCTTCCTGTGCCAGAACCAACGTATCGCCATCAACTTCGTCGATTTTATTAAACACAACCAGCACTGGGCCGGGTGTTATAGGCATTTCCGACAAGATACTCATCACAGAACGAATCTGACTTTGCCACGCCGGATGAGATAAATCCACGACATGAAGCAGCGCGTCAGCTTCCGTCACTTCTTCTAAAGTGGCGCGAAAGGCATCTACCAAAGAAGGCGGCAACTCGTGAATAAATCCCACCGTATCTGTCAGCACAATCTGCTGAGGTTCAGCCGTCACAGCGTCAGGAATCGTTAAGCGTCGCGTGGTGGGGTCGAGAGTCGCAAATAGTTGGTCAGCCGTGTAAACTTCGGCATTTGTCAGTACATTCAATAGGGTTGACTTCCCAGCATTCGTATAGCCAACTAAAGCCAGAGAAGGAACTTCCTGATGTTGCCGCGAAAGTCGCAGCCGCGAACGGTGTGCTTGCAGCTGGTTCACTTCCTGTTGCAGTCGGGCAATGCGGCGCGCGATCGCACGGCGTTCGGTTTCCAATTTTGTTTCCCCTGGCCCTCTAGTGCCAATACCGCCGCCTAGTCGGGACATCGCTTGACCTCGACCTGTCAGGCGGGGCAGCATATATTCCAACTGAGCCAGTTCTACCTGCAACTTACCAGCACCGGATTGGGCGCGTTGGGCAAAGATATCCAAAATCACCTCAGTGCGGTCTACCACCCGGATGCCAGTTTGCACTTCCAGGTTGCGGACTTGTGCGGGTGAAAGGTCGCGGTCAAAGACGATTAGGTTCACTCCGAGAGTCTGGGCGGTGAGGGCAATTTCTTGTACTTTTCCTTCACCCACGACTGTCTGAGGATGGGGACGGGGGCGCTTCTGCTGCATTGTCTCCAATACTTGTCCGCCAGCCGTATCCACTAACCGCGCTAATTCTTGCAATCCGTCTTGGAACTGCTGAGGCGTCCTGTCACCCGTCATCAACCCGACCAGCAGCACCCGGTCGTGGTCGATGTCTACTTGCCGAGCAACAAATTCCCGTTGGAACTCGGCTTCTAGTCCATCGACCAGTTCCAGAAAGTCCTGGTTCGCCAGCACATCTAGGCTCATCGGCGGCGACAAACTCCAGGGAGTTTCGGGGTGAGGAACTAGGTGAGCAATATAAGTTTCTTTAATATAACCTGTAGCTCCGCCGCCACGACGCTCAAAACCTGTCCCAGTGAGGGATATCACCACTAGCGCATCCAGACGTTGCATTGCCATTGCAGTTAAGGCGGCTTCATTAGGTGCTTCTGGCTTTAACTGGGTGGCGATGCAGCGAATGCCGCTCAGTCGTTCTGCACCGTAGCGAGGTAATTCTAGAGGGGGAATCTGCGTTTGCCTGGGGGTTCCCACTCCTACCCGAATCACCTGTCCCCGGCGATTGATGTAGGCGCACATTGGCTGGTTAATTTCCGTGCTGATTGCTGCCAGCCTCTGGGCAAATTCTGGCGTTGTCAGACAATCGCCCGGTAGCCGCTGATGATACAGTCGCTGTAGCTGCTTCAGATGGCTGGACTTAAGACCTTGAAGATTGCCGTAGATAGTCTCGATAGGGGTTTTATGCCAGTAAACTGGCTCCTGAATTCGATAACTCTATTTTACCGACTTCATCCCTGATGAAAAGGAGCGGGCAAAGGGACTCTGGAAAGCGGCAATTACGAATGGACAATTACCCATTACCGATTACCCATTACCCATTTCTGAATAAGTTTTCGCCATAGTGGTGTCTTTGGGTTTCCCAAAGCTTTGTCGTAGCTAGCGTAAGTTTCTTTATAGCGTCCCAACCCATGCAGCGCTGCACCTCGGAATGTCCAAGCTTCTTTATCTTCTGGTGCAATTTCTAGCGCCTTGTCGCAGCTAGAGAGGGCTTCTTCATAGCGGTTTAAGTGAATTAGCACAACGCCTCGAAATACCCAAGCAGCGTGGTCTGATGGTGCAATTTCTACAGTTCGCTCGAAGCAGACCAGTGCTTCTTGATAGCGACCTAAGTTCGCTAGCGCTTCGCCTCGGTTGTACCAGATTTTGTGGTCGCTGGAGTCAACTCCCAGTGCTTGATCGATACTAGCGATCGCTTGCTCGTAGCGCCCTAATCTACGCATAGGTATTTTTACTCTAGAAACTTAGCTTCTGAATGAGTGAATCTATTGTACAAAAATGCGGTTAGTCGTCGAGGGGATGAATGGGAGCGATCGCACTTTGCGGTGAGTGGGAATGCGACACACAGCGTTTTGCGTCGCACATTACACTTATCTACCTTTCACCAGTGACTCGTTTGCCATTAGCCCAACTTAGAAAATCAAAACTTTTGATGGCACTTTATATGCTTTCTAAGCAACTGAGCTACGCTGCATGACCTCTCTCCAAACCTCTCTCCTACAAGGAGAGAGGCTTTGAAATTTAGCCTTCTTCCCGATTCCGGGAAGTCGGTTGGGGGTTAGGCCTGAGTGTACTTGACTCAAGCGATAAGTGCTATATTTACTGGCTAATTCAACCATTAATTTTGTTATTCAATCTACTGATGGAGCCAAAGAGCTAGCTGATTGAACGAACTAAACGTATTATAAAAGCTATGATTATGCCTCTGGTTAGAAAGATTATCGAATCATTCGGTTGTTGAAAAGTTTCTGAAGCAACCTTATATCCAATTCCTGCCATTGCTGCTAAAATCAAAAGCCTCCCAAAATCTACTAGTAATTGATTTCGGTTACTATTTATTTTTAGATCATTATAAAAAATAGTTGTATCTACGATTAAAAAGTAAGCGATACTTGAAAAAACTAGTAAGCCGACTAAATACTGCATTAGATTATATATTTTTTAGAATTACCATTGTTTAACGATGTAAAATAATTATCTAAAGATAAATTTTGGATGTTATCCATGCATAGATAGAGTGCGCGATCGCGCTTTAGGGTGAGTGAGGACGCGATCACTTCTATTTAATGCTCTCTTCTAAGAACGTAGCACTCCGCCATTGATTGACGGCACTTTGCAACCTATCTGATAACCAATCATCATACTGAGGATAAACGGGCAATCGCGGCGCTAATTCCCAACCCGCAGGTTCTAAAATTTCTTTTAATTGATGATACTGAGGATGAGGATAATCCGGATTTACTTCATCTTTTGGGCCAATCCCTCCTAAATCTCTCGCGCCAGCTTCTACACAGGCGAGTAACCAACTCGAATCTGGAACTAAATTGGGGGGGATTTGGATAGTAATGTCTGGGGGGAGAATTTGACGGGCTTTGGCAATGACTTCTGGTAACTGATGGGGGTCAAAAGGTGGGGCGTCAAAGGTTTGTTGAGTGCCGGGACTGTGGGGTTGGAGGATGACTTCTTGAATGTGATTGTAGCGTTGGTGGAGAAGCGCGATCGCTTCCAGTGTTTCCCACCAATCTTGCTCGGTTTCTCCAATTCCTAAGAGCAATCCGGTTGTAAAGGGAATCCGCAATTCTCCTGCCCACTCTAACTGTTGCAAACGTAATTCTGGGACTTTGCTGGGAGCGTGTTTGTGAACGGTTTGCAATAGCTGCGGTGTTAGCTGTTCTAACATTAGCCCCATCGAAACATTAACCTCCTTCAGCTTTTGCATTTCCTCAAAACTCAATGGCCCTGCATTGGTGTGGGGGAGAAATCCCATTGATAGGGCTAGTTCGCAAAGGTCATAAATGTGCTGAAACCATGCCTGACGGCGTGAGGAATGGGGATGCACTTCGCCGCTGAGGATGAGGATTTCGCAGACGTTTTGAGAGGCAAGCGATCGCAAGATTCTCTCAGCCTCTGATAGGGTGAGCCAAGGACTTTTACCAGGATCGGTGCGAAAGTTGCAGTAACTACAGCGATTAAAACACTCGTAGGTGGGCACAACTGTGTAAGCGGGGCTGTAAGTGACAATTCGGGAAGATGACATAAATTTAGATTTTTAACGCAAAGGTACGCAAAGGTAAGCGCAAAGGGGCGCAAAGGAGAGACGCGATAAATGGGCATTTCTACAACTTTGTGAACTTCTGTTACTCTTTGCGTTGAGAAACATTACTACAATTCATGTGTTGGTACTGCTACTCCCAGCCATGACTCTGACTCAAGTTTGGGGCGCTCTCCTCATTTTTATTGTCTGTCCTCTCTTGGGCGGATTGCCTCTCATTGCTTGGATTGTTCGCGCCCTCACTGGGCGGCGACTGGCAAGACTCGGCACGGGCAATGTGTCCGTCTCTGCTGCTTTTTACCACGGGGGAAGGCTTGCGGGTATTTTGGCGGTGCTGTCGGAAGCTTCTAAGGGGATTGCTGCCGTTTTATTGGCGCGTAGTTTCTTTTCGACGAACCCCGAATGGGAGTTAATCGCGCTGATTGCGCTGGTGCTGGGGCGTTATTGGATGGGGCGGGGTGCTGGCACCACCAATGTTGTTTGGGGTATGGTCGTTCATGCTCCGTTGGTGGCAGTCTTAGTATTTGTAATTGGGGGAGTTAGTTTTACACTGGTGCGGGAGAGGAAACAGGGGCGCATTTTGGTTTTAATTTTGTTGCCCGTATTCATGGCGCTATTGCCCAATCACTCAACAGCGCAAGTTGTCGCCGCGATCGCTCTCAGTGGGATCATCGCCTGGATTTATCAGAAAATCCCCGATGATTTAGACCTTCCATCCGAACAAGCACAAACTGGGAATAAAGCTGTGTTTCGTTTTTTCCGAGGTGATAAAGCGATTGTTTCTCTCAATCAAGCGCTAGAAGCCAGCAAGGTTGGACAAAAAGCCGCAACGTTATCTCAGCTCAAACGCTGGGGTTATCCGGTGCCGATGGGCTGGGTGCTGACGCCTGGAGACGATCCAGGGATGATGATTGAGTTTCTCCAAGCTTCCGAACAACAACCCCTCGCGGTGCGTTCTTCTGCTGTGGGGGAAGATTCGGAACAGTCTTCGGCGGCGGGACAATACGCGACGATTTTGAATGTTACGAGTGCAGAAGCGTTGGAGGAGGCGATTACTCGCGTTCTTGCTTCTTACGATAACCCGGCGGCAAAGACTTATCGGCGCGATCGCAATCTCCCAGAAGCTTCGATGTCGGTGTTGATTCAAACACAAGTCCGGGGAGTCTTTTCAGGCGTTGCTTTTAGCCGAGATCCGATTGCCCAGCAAGGTAATGCAGTCGTGATTGAGGCATTACCGGGAGACGCGGTGCGGATTGTATCCGGACAAGTGACGCCAGAGCAATATCGGGTGTTTGTGGACGATCTCCAGGCGCAGGATGTCGCGTCTTTACCCGTGGAAGGTAGCGGCGATGTCCCTCCGGCGTTGATTCAGCAAGTCGCTTACTTAGCGCGGCAGTTAGAAAGTCAGTATCACGGCATTCCCCAAGATGTTGAATGGAGTTACGACGGGCAAACCCTGTGGTTGTTGCAATCGCGGGCGATTACCACACTGCAACCCATCTGGACGCGCAAGATTGCTGCTGAGGTGATTCCGGGGTTAATTCGTCCGCTGACGTGGTCGATTAATCGTCCTCTGACTTGCGGTGTTTGGGGAGAAATTTTTACTTTAGTTTTGGGCAAAGAAGCCGCTGGGTTAGATTTTAATGAAATGGCGACGTTGCACGCCTCTCGCGCCTACTTTAATGCAACCTTGTTAGGACAAACTTTCCGTCGTATGGGTTTACCTCCGGAAAGTTTAGAGTTTTTAACCAGAGGTGCTAAGTTCTCAAAACCTCCTCTGGCTTCTACGCTGCGAAATGTGCCGGGGTTACTGCGATTATTGGGGCGCGAATTGAGTTTAGAAAAGGATTTTGCGCGGGATGAACGGCGCTTATTCATCCCCATCTTGGAACGGCAATCTGCTTATTTAGATGCGGGACTGGATGCTTCCACTCAAAAGTCAGACGCGATCGCTCTTGTCTCTACCAGTCAACCTGCGGCGCTGCTGGAACGGATAGATACTTTGCTAGAAGTGCTGAAACGGGCGACGTATTACAGTATTCTCGCTCCCTTGAGCTTTGCGTTGCGGCAAGCGTTATTAAAGATAAAGGATTCACAATTAGATAACAGCCAAACTCCGGAAGTTGCTTCATTGCGATCGCTCGAAGATATCGCACTGGATGCTCGGAAGTTACTTCCTCATTCGCTACTATCACCTGAAAATTCATCCTCTTTATTTACTATGCTGGCTGAAATGCCAGATGGGCAAAGTATTCTAGAACAGTTCGAGCGATGGCTTGACCGTTATGGATACTTGAGCGATGTAGCAACAGATATTGCGGTTCCCACTTGGAAGGAAGATCCTCATGCGGTTCGGGAATTGCTGACGCAGTTTTTTGGGGAAATAGAACACTCCAAGCGCAGAGAACACAAAGAAAATCGGGGAAGGAAAGTTGAGTTGGTGCAGCGACGGCTCAATTTGAAGGGTAAGGTGACAGATATCTATAGTCGCTTATTGGCAGAAGTGCGTTGGAATTTTGTAGCGTTAGAAAAGCTTTGGTTGAACTCAGGTTTACTATCTCAGTCAGGAGATATTTTCTTCTTAGAATTTCACGAAATTAGGCAAATCATTCAACAATCTGACCAACAATTAATTGACCGAGTACCACAGTTAGTGAAACAAAGGCGATCTCAACTGGAACAAGATAGTCAGATGGCGAGTGCGTCGCCTTTAGTCTACGGTAATGCGCCACCTTCTACATATTTCAACACCGCCAACCGGCAAATCAGTCAAAAGCAATTGCAAGGCATTGGTGCCAGTCCAGGGCAAGTAGAAGGGAAAGTCAAAGTTCTCCGCAGTTTACAAGCAATTCCAGATATTGACCGCGACACGATTTTAGTCGTGCCTTACACGGATTCTGGTTGGGCGGCGCTGCTGTCTCGCGTGGGTGGGTTAATTGCAGAAGTGGGAGGGCGTCTTTCTCACGGTGCGATTGTTGCCCGCGAGTATGGCATCCCAGCGGTGATGGACATCCACAATGCCACTCAGTTATTACAAGATGGTCAGCGAGTACGAATTGATGGTCAGCAGGGAACGGTGGAAATTTTGTAGATTATAAAAACAATAGTCATGAAAATTTATTGATGACAAAAATATAGCAATTCTAAATCATTTCTAAACTCTCTCTTTTTTTCTTTCCTTCGCGCTCTTTGCGTCTTCGCGGTTCGTTAGAAAAGTTTTAATCGCCAATCAAATAGGACTACTATGGTTAACTTCGGTATCAACTCAGCCAGCATTCTTGGGATTGTACTGACACTGTTTGGCCTATTCCTTATATCTTTAGGAATATTGCTTCGCAGACCTTTTCGGGTTGAAAATCTAATTCAAGATAGTGTTCTGGCTTCAGTTTATTTACTGTGCGGGTTGATTCTGTTTTTTCAGGGATGGCGACTCGATCCAATTTTACAGTTTGGTCAAATTCTACTAACCGTTTCCAGTATGTATTTGATTGCCAAAGATATATTCCGCCGTTCTTTAACTTCTAGAGGGTAAATTCATCTTTTATGAACAATCGCGCCAAATTCACTCTAGCCATCGTCCTGGGTTTTTCGTTTTCTGGCATCCAAACATTGTGCTTAGACCAACACCGCTTTGCTAGCGCTCAAGCAAATGCAACAAACTGTCCTTCTTTTGCCGGAAAATGGTTAGTTCGAGTTAAAAATTCTAATCGAACTGTTCTGCAACGGATAACTAGAGAATACCCAAGTATCCAAGTTCGCTCTTGTTACTGGAGAGACACGAATAATCGAGTCGATGGCATCCAAGTTGGCCCATTTCCGACTCCGCAATCAGCAGGGTTATTTTATCAGAAGCTTACTGCTTC
This sequence comes from Trichocoleus sp. DQ-A3, assembly GCF_039961975.1. Lineage (NCBI taxonomy): Bacteria > Bacillati > Cyanobacteriota > Cyanophyceae > Leptolyngbyales > Trichocoleusaceae > Trichocoleus > Trichocoleus sp. DQ-A3. The sequence continues at coordinate 15,006 of NZ_JAMPKC010000023.1, forward strand.
TAGAGTTCGTTCGACCGATGTAACCATTGTTCCTCCTAAACAAGTTCCAATCGTTAGACCGAGGAATCGGTAGATATAATTCTTTCAAAACAACACTTTCAAAAGAGACTTAGCTGGGTAGGTGGCGACTCAATCGCATTCCAGGGAAGGGGTGGAACGGGTGCGTTATGTTGTTCCAGCAACTGCTGAAAGTGACGGGCATTTCCGGGCGATCGCTCTTCTAGAGGACAATGGACAAAGAAGTAAATCTTTGTCCCCTGACGCAACCACCCATCTAGCAAACTCACCCACTCTTCCATAAAAGGCTGATTCACCGACAGCTCTGGATGGCTGATAAACCGGATTAAGCTAAAGGAAGCGGTGACAATCGGTTGCACAGGCACGTTGGGTTTTCGCGATTCTGGATACTCTTGAGGATTCGCCGATGCCGTGTAAACCGGGCGAGTATCCAGCAGTACCCGTCCCACACCCAACTGCTGTAAAAGCGCCGTCAGATGGCTGCTGTGGGGTTCTTTGAACCAGTCGGAATGACGAACTTCCAGCGCTAAAGGCGCTTCATTGCGAGGCCATGCTTCCAAAAAAGCGGTTAAGTCATCCAAATATGCCGGGGGATAGTTAGGAGGCAATTGGGCAAAAATGGGGCCAAGGCGACTCTCCTCTGAAGATGCTGCACCAACGCCTAAACCTTGCATCTGTTCTAAAAACTTTAATGCCTCTGGAATCGACGGTTGTAGCAAGCGATTGTGCGTCACAGTCCGAGGCAACTTCAGGCAAAATTTAAACCCTGCTGGTGTTTCTTGTGCCCAACGCGCTACGGTATCGGCGTCAGGTACAGCATAGAAAGTCGTATTTCCTTCAACGGTCGTGAAACGCTGACTGTATAAGCGCAGAAAATCTTTAGAACGACTTCCAGCCGGAAAAAGGTCGCCGATCCAGCCTTTATAACCCCAAACTGCACATCCCAGAAGAAAGCTCATATCTTTAAGTTTCTTTACAATATTAAGGTGTGCTTGTTCTCCTCATGTGAGGAATCCGTTAATTGAGAACCACCTATGTCCTCTTCTAAGACTCCGTTCCCCGAATCGCTTGAAGTTTCTACTCCACCTCAGTCTTCTTCACCATCATGGCAAATAGAGTTGCTGTATGACGGTGAATGTCCCTTGTGCGTGCGAGAAGTCAATTTTTTGAGGAGACGGGATGCGGGTCGAGGTTTGGTAGCGTTTGTGGACATTGCAAGCGATCGCTATACCCCAGAAGCGCATGGCGGTGTTGATTTTGAAACGGCGATGGGGCGAATTCATGCCGTGCTTCCTGATGGCACGGTCGTCAAGAATGTGGAAGTCTTCCGCCGCGTCTATGAGATTCTGGGGATGGGGTGGATCTATGCGGTGACTAAATTGCCGATTATCGGTTCTATTGCGGATATGCTCTATGAAATTTGGGCTGATTGGCGTCTTGCACTCACTGGACGACCCAATTTAGCCACGATTGTTAGCAAGCGCCAGAAGCGCATTGAATGCGAGATGCAGGGGCGCTGTCGGCTAAATGACGATAACCAACTTTAGTCAATCAGAATAACCCAACTAAAGGAAGTTAACGGCACAAATAGGTCAAGCTAACCTAAAACTAGACTACTTTCGCTAGTAGGGAAAAAATGCAAGACTCAGCATATACTCTCTTCATTATCTTTGGTTGTATTTGGATACTCATGGGAGTCGCAGCAGTGATTGCACTCCTAAAATCCGAGAATCAAGAGCTTCGATTTGGCAAATGGGGACTAATCGTGGCTCTCCCAATCGTTATCCCGTTTATCCTGGCTCTGCTCTATCAAGTAGCAAGACCATTTATTCTTAAATACCTTTTTTGAAAATTTGCGCTAAATCCTAACATCAATAGACTTCTTGTCTAGCGGCTAAGCCAAGCGATCGCATTTGGCACGTTGCTCAACAGTTATCAAAAAATAATTCTAACTTCATTGGCTCAGTATTCAGTAATCACGAACAAGCCCACCCAAAGGTTAATACCTCTTTGTGTTCTGGGCATTGGGTAATGTGTCCACAACCCACATCGCCAAACATATAGGGTAGATTGTCTTCAGAATCAATCTGGAAAACAAGCTCCATTCTGCGGTTACATTGAGGACACTCAGGATACTCTATACCTTGAATCCAGTCTGGATAGCCAGCCAGTTTATCACCAGGCAGGGCAGTCGTTACCTCTTCAGCTTCAGGGGCAGAATCCATTGGTAAATCTTCAGTAGCTAACCCCGCTAACGGACACTCAATTCGTACTGTATTAGCTGAAAAGTCGTAATTGAAAATTAGTCCCAGTTCGTCATGCTCTTCAGGGCTAGGGTAGTCATCCAGTTGCGTCCATCCTACAATCGTCTTAGCCGGAAACGAAGGATAGTTTTCACCTTGCAAAGATTGAGGATGAACCGTTGGCTGTACAAGGCGAACTAGCTTGGTATTTTCTAACGGCATATAGCTGTCGCAGTCGGTACAGTAAAACATTTGCAGCAATCCGCTACCAAATCGACTTGATAGTTCTTCTGGCAGTTTATTGAGATCGAGTTGCAAAAATAGCGGCATTAATGCCTGACAAGTCCCGCAGCTAGGGTAGGGTTCATTTTCAGCTAGCCAAGGTATCCCAGAAAACTTAGAATCATCGACTCTCCCATCTCCCTCTTCTACAATTGGTTTCCATGCCGAATGCTTGTGAGCATCCCGCCAGGGAGCCAACCAATCTAGAATTTCTTGTGCTTCCATACAACGTCCTAAAATTTGCTTCAAACTCTTCAAATTCTCCGCCATCTAGAATTTCTTTTCACACTTCCCATTCTTCTTGGATGCGCTTGACAAAAGCAGCATTTTGTGGATTAGAAATGGGGCGAAGGCGATTGCATCTTCCCAGTTAGACTCCACGAGAAAAGAGCGATCGCGTTGAATCTGCTGCCACCCTATACCATAGGCTCAAGTCGCTCAGCCTGTACCTAGAGATCCGTCTATAGTGATCTGCAAGAAAGATTTATGACTAAGTGTTTACAAAGTTTAATAAGATAATCACATACAGAAATAAGTATTTTTTCCTACTGCCATGATTGAGGATCAATTTCCTTGGCTTAGCGCGATTGTCCTGTTCCCACTCGTTGCTGCACTGCTGATCCCTTTTCTGCCGGATAAAGACGGCACGCGAGTGCGCTGGTATGCACTCGGCGTGGGGATCGCAGACTTTATATTGATGTGCTACGTCTTTTGGAAGCATTACGATCCAAGCAGCGCGACTTTTCAGCTCGTAGAGAAATATTCCTGGGTGCCTCATTTAGGCTTGAACTGGGCAGTTTCCATCGATGGAGTTTCAGCCCCGCTGGTGCTTCTGGCAGGATTAGTGACGACACTCTCCATGTTTGCAGCGTGGCAAGTCAATCTCAAACCCCACCTCTTCTATTTCCTGATGCTAGTGCTGTATTCGGCACAGGTAGGGGTATTCGTCGCCCAGGACGTGCTGCTGCTGTTCATTATGTGGGAAGTCGAACTAATTCCCGTCTACCTACTCGTCTCGATTTGGGGTGGTCAGAAGCGTCAGTACGCCGCGATGAAGTTCTTACTATATACCGCCGCCGCTTCCATCTTTATTCTGGTTGCTGGTTTGGCAATGGCATTCTACGGCGACAATCTGACCTTCGATATGGTCGAACTCGGCTTAAAAGATTACCCGCTGGCTTTAGAACTGCTGCTGTATGCAGGATTGCTCATTGCCTTTGGTGTCAAGTTAGCTGTTTTCCCCCTGCACACCTGGCTACCGGATGCACACGGCGAGGCATCTTCTCCCGTATCAATGGTACTCGCAGGCGTCCTGCTGAAGATGGGCGGATACGGGTTGATTCGCCTCAATTTAGGGCTTCTGCCTGATGCACACGTTTACTTTGCACCTGTTTTAGCAATTCTGGGTGTTGTCAATATTATCTACGGTGCCTTTAATTCCTTTGCCCAGACGAATATGAAGCGTCGCCTCGCCTATTCGTCGGTTTCTCACATGGGATTTGTCCTATTGGGGATTGCGTCCTTCACCGACTTGGGAATCAACGGCGCAATGCTGCAAATGATTTCTCACGGTTTGATTGCATCATTACTATTCTTTTTAGCCGGGGTGACTTACGATCGCACTCACACCATGTCGATGAAAGAAATGGGCGGGATTGCTCAGGCAATGCCCACTGTGTTTGCCCTGTTTACAATGGGTGTGATGGCATCAGTGGCTCTACCGGGAATGAGCGGCTTTGCTAGCGAACTGTCGGTTTTCGTCGGTGTGACAACGAGCGATATCTACAGCTCAACTTTCCGCACCGTGACTGTCTTCCTAGCTGCCGTGGGTGTTATCCTGACGCCGATTTATCTGCTATCGATGCTGCGACAGGTATTTTACAATTCTGGTGAAGTACCGACCTGCGACATTGCACCGACCTGCGACATTATGGATGCAGATTTGCAGAATCAGGGAAATCAGGAGCCGGTTTGCTTTGGTACAAACTGTAGCTTACCTATCGATGCAGCATTTATCGATGCCAGACCTCGTGAAGTGTTTATTGCTGCTTGCTTTCTGGTGCTGATTATCGGTCTTGGCGTATACCCGAATATGGGTATGCAAATGTACGATGTCAAAACTGTTGCAGTGAATGCTCAGGTTCGCCAATCTTATACCCAAATTGCAGCCATGAATCCCCAGATTTATGCGGGAGGATTTTTAGTTCCGAAGGTTGCAGAGTCGGAAGTAAAGCCTGTTTTGGGAATCGTGGAGCGTTATCCAAGGTAAGTGTCATTTAAAGTTTGATTTTGCCGCTCCGGCAAAATCAAACTTTAAATGACAGCCACCTATAGCGGCACCAAAAAAAATAATGGACACAACTGGATTCGAACCAGTGACCCCCACGATGTCAACGTGGTGCTCTAACCAACTGAGCTATGCGTCCGTCCGACGATTTATAAATATAGCATAGCTTTTTATAAAAGTGCAAATAATTCTCGCTAAGCAATGGAACTTAGAACTCGGCAACTAAGATGCAGAAACTCCATCGCTGTTGTCATCCGGGTCTGATAAAATAGCGAGGTTGTTCAGACAGAAATCGTCATTGAGCCAATCCATTGACATTCCTAAGCTTGATGCCTTAGCGCAAGAACTGGCGACTATCCAGCAAACAGGTTCCAAACGGATTGCCCTGCTGGGGTCGCGTCACGTTCCGATCACCCATCAAAATCTCATTGAGATGATGAGCTATGCCTTGGTTTTAACCGGGAATCGACTCATCACCTCTGGTGCTACCGGAACCAATTTTGCCGCCATCCGAGGGGCGATGCGAGCCGATTCTAGCCTGCTGACTGTAATTTTGCCCCAAAGCTTAGAGCGTCAGCCACGGGAATCGCGGGAGCAGTTGGAACAGGTAATGCATTTGGTAGAAAATCCCGAAAACGACAATTTATCGCTGGCTGAAGCCAGCGCTCTATGCAATCAAGAGATAGTTTCTCGGTGTCAGCAGCTAATCTGTTTTGCGTTTCACGACAGCCACACCCTGCTCAAAACTTGTCAGGATGCGGAAGAACAACGCAAAGTGGTGACTCTGTTCTACTTTGATTAAAAAGACGCGATGCATTAAGAGCGCTACCGCTGGCGTCTCTACAATAAAGCTATGATCCCAGTACCTGCTATTCTGCTCGACTGCATTGCCGCAGCCGCTGTTCTGATTTATATCCCCTTTTTGGTGGTGGGTTACGCCCGTGTGACTGTGGGGTATGACACGGCGGCTCCGCGAGCCATGTTTGATAAGCTGCCTCCCTACGGACAACGAGCTACTTGGGCGCACCAAAACTCGTTTGAAGCATTTATGATATTTGCGGCGGCAGCCCTGATGGCTTATGTGACAGGTGTAGATTCGCCCTTGGCAGCGATCGCTGCGATCGCCTTCGTTGTTGCCCGGTCATTATACTCCGTTTTTTATATTCTCAATGTCCCAATCGCGCGATCGCTAATGTTCGGCATCGGTACTCTGAGCAGTAGCACCTTATTTGCCCTCAGCCTCCTTTCTGCCAATAGCAATTAGCGATTTTTCTAATATCAATTTAGCCAACCACTAACGATTCTTTATGGCTTCTACATACTCTTTTGATATTGTCAGCGATTTTGACCGGCAAGAATTGGTCAATGCCGTAGACCAAACTGAGCGGGAAATAAAAAGCCGCTTCGACCTCAAAGACACTAAAACTACCCTCGAATTAGGCGACGACGTTATTACAATTAGCACCGATAGCGAATTTACCTTGGATGCTGTTCATACCATCCTGCAAATTAAATCCGCCAAGCGCAACCTTAGCTTGAAAATCTTTGATTATGGCAAACCTGAATCAGCGGGTGGTAGTCGCATTCGGCAGGAAATCAAACTGCGTAAAGGACTCAGCCAGGAAATCGCTAAACAAATCACCAAACTAATTCGGGACGAAATTAAAAAAGTGCAACCCTCAATTCAAGGTGATGCCGTGCGAGTTTCTGCTAAATCCAAAGATGACTTGCAACTGGTAATTCAACGCTTGAAGCAGGAAGATTATCCGGTTGCTTTGCAATTTAATAACTATCGCTAAACGGTTTTTAAACGCAAATAACGCGGAGGTTTTGCAAAAATACGCAAAATTTTGGTTATTCTCTGCATTTTTGGAGTGGTTAAAACTTAAGGTGAACAGTGCCCTTGAGTTAACATCATTCTAAAAATAAAAGCCCAATTGCTTTGTGAAAATATCCCAGCAAGACAATACAGATGAAGTTATTCCTTGCTGCTCTTGGTGCAGTCATCATTGGTTACGTGCTGGGATACTCTGTCAAAATTATCCGTCAAAGTAATGAAGCCTTAGTAGAGCGCTTGGGTCGATACCATCGAACTCTGAAACCAGGTATCCACTTTATCTTGCCTTGGCTTGATACGATTGTCTATCAGAATACGACCCGCGAACAGGTTTTGAAAATTGAGCGCCAGCCAGCGATCGCGAAAGATAATGTGTCCCTGGAAGTCGATGCAATTGTGTATTGGCGCATCCTAAATTTAGAACGCACTTATTACACTGTTGAAAATATTGAGATAGCGTTAAAAAACTTGGTTATCTCTATCCTGCGCTCTGAAATTGGTCGAATTAAGCTAGAGCAAGCGGTTCATTCTAGAAGCGAAATCGCTCAAACTTTATTGCAGCAATTAAATGAGGCGGTTGCGAATTGGGGGATCAAGATTACCCGTGTCCAATAGGATATTGCTTTTTTAGAAAAATACTGGAGCCTCTGAAATTGGGAAAGCTGCTGAAATTAAGACTAGAACCTGCTAATGTCTGAGCCAGAGGAGAAATGGATAAACAACCAAAAATCGACCGCCAGCGAGAGCATCAAGCCAATGAGCGGACATTTCTCGCTTGGTTGCGTACCTCGATTGCATTGATTGGATTTGGGTTTGCTTTAGCTCGCTTTGGTTTATTTCTACAGCAACTGCAAACCGCCGTCACAGGTCAGGATAGCACTTCTCACTCGTTCATCAGTTCCCAGAGCCTTGGCATCAGTCTGGTGGTTGCTGGCATTGTCCTAATTGCCTTTGCTGCATGGCGCTACAACCAGGTTTTTTGGCAAATTGAGCGTAGCGATTATCAGGCAAATCGTCTGTTTGTCTGAATAACGGCTGGAGTGGTGATGATTTTAGGTGTCCTCAGTATCCCTGTCCTCCTCTGGCGACAGCTACCCGTTCCTCATACTCCCTCTTCTAGCAAAAGTGGTAAAGTTTATCGCCAGCTTAAGCAGCCTGCTGCCTCTTTTGCACAAACTGTAAAGCATCAAAATTTTTAGAAAAAGTGCCTTTCTTTTTATTTGCATCAAAAAAGTGAATCAAAATTATTTGAAAATCGTAAAGTTTGTTTTTGAAAGTCTAAAAAACTTTACTTTGAATTAAGGAGTTTAAAAATCAGGGTTGGCGAAATCCTGCAATTTTATTTATGTGTTTTATAATTTTAAGGGTATCAAGCTGATAACTTAATTAAGTTTTCAGCATTCAATAGATGTGATGGGATATTTAACTACGAGTTTGGATTATTTTTAAGTCGGTGATTCAAATCACATCTAGGCATACAAGAACCAGATGAGATGCGGGTTTTAAACTCTTGATTTAACGTGATTTGGTGCAGAAAAGCTTAGTTTGCATCGCTGCGAATTCTATTTGAACCGGCTCTGGTGCCAGATGTAAATTGAAGCAACAAATATTTAACAATACAGCTAAATTTCTTGGGACGGAAACGAACTTTGGCAAGGTTTATTTTTCAGTAAATGAGAACAATATTAAAAGATGTTTCGGTGAAAATACTGAGGCTTTTTGAGCGGGAATAGACTCAGATAGAATCGAGTTAACAATAAATACTTGTGAGGGTTGCGATGTCGAGAGTATTAGTCGTCGATGATGTGCCGACTGAACTAGAGATGATTTGCCGAATTTTACAAGAAGCGGGGATGGAAGTGGTGAGAGCGAGTGATGGAGAGGAAGCGATCGCTCGCATCCAGGAGAAGCCACCCGACCTCGTGATATTGGATGTGGTCATGCCACGAATGAACGGATTTGAAGTGGTGCGGGAGTTACGAGAGAACGAGGAAACTAAACACTTACCTGTCGTGTTTTGTACGCAAAAAAATACAGAGATTGATAAAGCTTGGGGAATCGAGCTGGGAGCCGATGCTTATGTAAGTAAGCCACTTGAGGCGAAACAGTTTATTAATCTGGTGCGACGCCTTCTCTAAGAATTAAAAATTAAAAATTAAAAATTAATCAATAATTATAATTTTTAATTTTACATTTTTAATTGTTTATGCCTCGCCAATTCGTTCTCTTTGGTCAAGACAAGAGCCTGTTTGCAGTCGAACTAACGGCAGTCAGAGAAGTGCTGGTTTTGGGCGATCAAACCATTACCGCTGTTCCGAATACGCTTCCTTTTTTATTGGGTTTAACCAATCTGCGAGGGGAAATTCTGGCAGTAGCAGATTTTGGTCGGTTCATGGGTGCCGACCCTGTGGAAAGTCACGAAGCTCGGAGTCGGATTTTAGTCGTAGAAGCGCCCGACCCGCGCGATATCAATCTCCCATCGATGCGGATGGGATTAGCAGTTTCTCATGTCGAGGGTGTGCTATCTCTCGATCCCGATCAAATTGTCTCGGCAGCAGAGGTGAGTGAGGAACTGGCTCCTTTTTTGCGAGGCTTATATGACTGTCAGGGACGCTTACTCATGATTGTGGATGTAGAAGCGATCGCGCATTCGGATCGCTGGTAAATCATAGATTGCCGGAGCCATAAGATGGAAAGTTCATATCAGCCGATAGAGGTGCCTCAGTCTTCCGACCTCATCGGGACACTTCAATCCTTTTCTAAAAAAGCCACTATAGCAGTCATTGCAATCGGTTGTGCGGTACTACTAGGTTGGATGTTTAACATTCCCATCCTGAAAAGCATCTTGCCAGGTCTGGTAACGATGAAAGCAAACGCAGCGGTGTGTTTTATCCTCAGCGGTACATCGTTGTGGTTGTGGCACCGTTATCCCGCTGACGAGTCGAAGCGCCGCTGGGGACAATGGTTTGCCGGGATCGTTATGGTCGTCGGTTTGCTCACGCTGATGCAGTATGTTCTGGGGTGGGATTTCGGCATTGACCAACTTCTGTTCAAGGCGTCGTCAGACACCTTTGGCACTTCCTCCCCTGGTCGGATGGCTCCCAATACTGCCCTTAATTTTTTGATGTTGGGGGTGGCTCTACTGCTGTTTCTCGGCCCCTATATTAATTATCAAGCCGCTCAAATTCTTAGCTTAGCGGCATTCTCAGTCGCCTTGCTGGGGGTACTGGGCTACCTTTATGGTGTGAAATCCCTTTATGGGATTAGCTCTTACACCCAAATGGCCTTGCACGCAGCAGTGGGATTTGCGCTTCTTAGCACCGGCATTCTGTTTGCTCGTCCAGATCGAGGGGTGATGGCAGTTGTCACCAGTCAGAATGCAGGGGGTATGATGGCGAGGCGGATGTCACCGGCTGTACTTGGAATTCCGCCACTTTTAGGTTGGATAATCTTAGCCGGGTACCGGGCGAAGTCTTTGGAAACCGAGATCGCCATCTCGGTTTTAGGTAGCTTGAATATTATTGTTTTTGCCGTTCTGATTTGGTGGAATTCTCGAAACCTGAATGGCATTGATATCAAACGCCAGCGCGCAGAAACGGAACTTCGCACCCTGAATCAAGAACTCGAACAACGCATTGATGAGCGCACGGCAGAATTAACGGAAGCGAATCAAGAACGCGATCGCTTCTTTACTCTCTCTCTTGACCTGCTGTGTATTATCGGATTTGACGGCACCTTTAAGCGCCTCAATCCTTCATGGACAAGAATCCTGGGCTTCGCGGTCGAGGAACTTTTGGCTCAACCGTTTATTGAGTTTATCCATCCAGATGACCGAGACAAGAGCTTAGCCGAAGCCGAAAAACTGACTGTTGGTTCGCAGGTACTGTATTTTGAAAATCGCTACAGGTGTAAAGATGGCTCCTACCGATGGTTAGCGTGGACTGCGAATGCGGCGACTGAAAATCAAGTGATGTACTGCATTGCCCGCGACATCACCTCCAGCAAGCAGGCAGAAGCTGCACTCAGGGAAAGTCAAGAACGCCTAGAGGCAATCATCGACAATTACACCGCTGTCATCTATCTCAAAGACTTGGAAGGTCGTTACATTCTGGTCAATCGCCAGTATGAACGCCTCTTCCACACGACCAAAGAGCAGGTTATTGGCAAGACTGACTACGATTTCTTCTCGAAAGAAATCGCTGATGCTTATGGTGCCAACGATCGCCAGGTATTTGAAACCGGAACTTCTTTAGAAATGGAAGAGGTTGCACCTCAAGACGATGGACTCCACACCTACCTTTCCACGAAGTTTCTCTTAAGGAATTCGACAGGAACTACTTACGCCCTCTGCGGGATTTCCACCGACATTAGCGATCGCAAGCGGACAGAAGAAGCATTGCAGCAACAGGTGCAGATGCTGGATTTAGCCAATGACACCATAATGCTTCGGGATCTCGACGATCGCATCGCTTACTGGAATCAAGGCGCAGAAAGGCTCTACGGCTGGACAAAGGAAGAAACCGTAGGACAATACATCCACGCATTTTTAAAAACCATCTTTCCCCAACCCGTCGAGGAAATTAAAGCCGCGTGTCTGCGGGATGGACGTTGGGAAGGAGAACTCATCCACACCAAGCGCGATGGGACACAGATCGTTGTAGCGAGTCGCTGGACATTGCAACGGGAGGAATCCGGTCAGCCCAAAGCAATCCTAGAAATCAACAATGACATTACTGAGCGCAAAGCTGCTGAGGAAACCATCCGTCAGAACGAGGAAAGGTATCGCTCATTGATCGCCGCCACCTCGCAGATAGTCTGGGCGACAGACGCCCAAGGACAAGTGGTTGATATGCCAGCTTGGAGAGCGCTTACAGGTCAAAGCAAGGAACAAGTGAAAGGCTGGGGATGGATGGACGCCGTGCATCCAGAAGATCGCGATCCCACTGCTCGTATTTGGAATAAAGCCCTTGAAACGAAGAGTCTCTATCAGGTTGAGTATCGTATCCGAGCCGCAGATGGCAGCTATGGATACTTCTGGGTTCGCGGGATTCCCGTCTTAGCAGAAGATGGTAGTATCCGCGAGTGGGTTGGCGTCTGCACCGACATTAGCGATCGCAAACAAGCGGAAGCAGATTTACAGCGAACAGCAGCAGATTTGGCTCGTTCCTCGGCTGAACTTCGGCAGCAAACCAGTATCTTGCAATTGGTACTCAACAGCATGGGTGAGGCAGTCATCGTCGCCGATGAAACCGGAAAGTTTTTACTGTTCAACCCCGCTGCGGAGAAAATGTTCGGATTGGGTTCAGGAGATGCCCCCCCCGATCGATGGTCAACGCAGTATGGCTTGTTTTTGCCCGATACCGTGACCGTTTACCCAACCGCAGATTTACCGATGACAAAGGCAATCCGAGGCGAAGCTGTTGACGACGTAGAGATGTTTACCCGTCATGCTGGTATACCAGAAGGTTTGTGGGCAAAAATTAACGGTAGACCGCTGAAAGACGACAACGGTGTCCTCAAAGGCGGGGCGATTGTTTGTCGCAACATCACCAGCGACAAGCAAGCCCAAGAACGTTTACAACAACTCGCGAAGGAGCAGGAACGCCTGCTGCAAGAACTGAAAAACCGGCAAAATGCCCTTGATGAATCGGCGATTGTCAGCGAAACCGACTTAAAAGGAACCATTACCTATGCTAACGAGCGGTTCTGCCAAATCTCTGGATACACCCAGGAAGAACTAATGGGGCAAAACCATCGCATCGTTAACTCTGGCTACCACCCGAAATCCTTTTTCCAAGACTTTTGGGCTACAGTTTATCGGGGCGGTGTGTGGAAAGGAGAAATCAAAAATAAGCGCAAAGATGGTTCTTTGTATTGGGTTGACACTACAGTGTCCCCAATCTTTGACACTAATGGCAATATCATCAAATATATCGGGATTCGCTTCGACATTACCCAGCAAAAAGAAGCGGCTGATAGACTTATCAAATTAGCAGAAGAGCGAAAAGTTGAGGCAGATTCTCTAACTCAACAAGTCGTCAAGCTTTTGGGTGAAATTAAGGGTGCAGCCAAGGGAGATTTAACGGTTAAAGCTCAAGTCACCAATGACATCTTAGGAGCATTAGCAGACTCTTTCAACTACCTTGTCACCTCTTTACGGAAAGTAGTCATTAATATCCAAGATGCAGCGGCCCAAGCCAATCAAGCCACAACTGCATCGATTGGTAATACTAACGAACTAGCACAGCAAGCTCGCACCCAAGCCTTGCAAATTGAGTCCACCTTAAAACAAATTGAGCGGATGCTCAACTCGATTAAAGATGTTTCAGATGCTGCAAAACGAGCCGAACAAGTGGCACAGCAAGCCGCTACCACAGCAGAAATGGGAGGACAAGCTGTAGACCGTACAGTTGATGGAATTAACGAACTCCGCCAAACGATTGCCGAAACTTCAAAAATGATGAAACGTCTAGGCGAAGGGTCGCAACAAATTGGCAAAATTGTAACATCTATTTCTCAAATTGCTTCTCAAACAAACTTGCTGGCATTAAATGCCACAATTGAGGCAGCACGCGCCGGAGAACAAGGGCAAGGCTTCGCAGTCGTAGCGGAGGAAGTTCGCAAGCTCGCAGAACGCTCTGCCTCAGCAACCGAAGAAATATCAGAGATTGTGAAAACAATTCAAGATGAAATTAGTCGGGTGATGAGGGCAATGGAATCCGGTACTCAACAAGTTGTTGAAGGAACGCACATTGCCGCAGCTGCCAAGACGAATCTGATTGCGATTATTGAAGTCAGCCGCGAAATTAATGCTTTGGTACAAAACATTACTCGTGCTGCTCAAAAACAGACAATTTCGGCAGAAGAAATTGCAGGCAGTGTGAAGCAGGTGAACGTTATTTCTACCAACACTGCCCAAAAAGCGGAAGACGTAACGAATTCACTTGGTGGGTTAGCTGTTGTCGTGAATAAACTCCAAAGTTCAGTGACAAACTTCCGCTCGCAATAAGCAGTCAAGGATTCAGAACCTCACTCCAGCACCCCTTATCGCTTTTTGGCGAGGGGTGCCGGAGGGAAACAGAAAAATGCCAGACAAATCAAATGGAGTAATTAAAATTAATAACTTCTTTTTTTTATTTAATACCATTCCGATTTATGTTTACACCAGGCAAGTTTTTTAACTAACAATTAAGCAATAATTAGCATATTTGATAGGTAGCATTGTCACAAAGATGGGGATGAATTAAATAAAATCCAAAGTCACGTCTAAAGGCTGACTTATTTAAAGGAAAAAAGTATGAATTCGGATGATTTCAATGAGCTAATAGGTATCTTTGTAACTGAAACTCAAGAATTCCTGCAATCCCTAGAAGCCAATCTTTTATTGATAGAAAGCAGCAGTGAAGTTGAAGCGCGATCGCAAGCGGTTCAAAACCTATTTCGAGCTGCCCACTCGATAAAAGGTTCGGCTTTGATGTTTGGTTTTGAAACCTTATCGACAGCGGCTCATTGCCTGGAAGATAGCTTTGCAATTCTGCGCGATCGCGCTGATTTATCCCAAATCAATCCAACGACGATTACCGCTTTGCTGCAAGGGGTCGATCTCCTGAGAACCATCGCCAACCAAGTCTGTCAGCCGGAAGGCAAGGATAATGGAGCAACAATGCAGGCAACCTCTGTAGCTGAAGTGGAAGCGATCGCCCAAATTCTAGCCCAGCTAGAAAATCAGTATGCTAAGCCCGCTGCTTCCAGTAATGGCTCTAGCCTTAACAATCGGGCAAACCTGCAAACTATTAAAAGAATTTTTGAACAAGATTTACTTCCGGTTTTTAACCATTTGGAGACGGAACTTTCTCAAGTTAAACCAGAAACTTTAGAGCAAACAATAGCGACGCTTAACCAAGTTTATTACCAACTTTCAGGGGTAGCTGGGATGCTGCAACTGGCAGAATTTGGGCAAATTGTTGAGTATTTGAGAACTTTGATTGACACCCCCCATCTGAGTGTAGAACTCCTCCAAAAACAGGGATGGGAAATTGCCCAAAACTTGCAATCTGCCCGCACTCAGCTATTGCAGGGAGAAGCCATTACTATACAGCCCTTGAATGGAACTGAGCTAAAAGGACTGAGGACTGAGGAGTTAGGACTGAGGAGTGAGGAAGCAATACTCTCCACTCCAGAATCACCAGTTGATAATTCCTCGATACCCTTCAGTAATAGGACTGAGGTGACAGGACTCAGGACTGAGGAACCAGCCATCTCTACTCCAGAATTACCAGTTGAGGATTCCTCAACTCCAGCCTCTCTCCTCAGCCCTCCGTCCTCACTCAGTCCTCAGTCCTCAGTCCTCAGTCCTCAGTCCTCACTCAGCCCTCAGCCCTCACTCAGCCCTCAATCCTCACCTGTTTCTTCCCCCACAGGTTGGCAACGCCCGACGATTCGCGTAGATCTAGAACGCTTAAGCGAATTAGTGAATTTGGTGGGCGAATTAGTGATTAACCGGACAAATTTGGAACTACAAGAAGCTCAATTACGCACTGAAGCGAAGCGCATTCGGAAGAGTATTGTAGCTTTAAATCAATTTGGAACTCAGCTGCGAGAAGAGTATGACCGCCTTAGCACTGAAAATAGCAAAAGCGATCGCGCAAAAACCACAAATGCCTTTACTAAATCTTTGCCTTCGACTTTCGACTTATTAGAATTAGATCAATATACAGAATTTCACTCTACCGCTCAATCTGTAATTGAAACGACCGAAGCGATCGCGCTTTCGGGAACCAAAGTTGACGAAATCGCGGTGAAATTTGAACGCAGCACCGATCAACTCCGCCGCATTACCGACCAGTTGCGATCGCGTGTCATGCAACTGCGAGTCGTCCCCTTCAGTCGGGCGGTTGATCACCTCCCTCGCGCTTTGCGGGATCTGTGTCGCCTGCACAACAAAGAAGTCAATCTTCTCCTCCTGGGACGAGACACCACCATTGATGAAAGCCTGCTAGACGCCCTGCGCGACCCCCTAGTGCATCTGGTGCGAAATGCCTTCGATCACGGCATCGAAACTCCCCAAGCCCGCCTCGCCCTGGGGAAACCCCCCAGCGGTCAAATCGAAATTGAAGCCTTTCACCAAGGCGGACAAACCATCATTACCATTACCGATGATGGACGAGGAATTGACCCGGAAGCCATCCGCGCCAAAGTCGTGGCAGGCGGCTTTGTGGCAGCCGAACAAGCTGACGAACTGTCGATTGCCGACCTCTACGAATTCCTCTTCTGGCCTGGTTTCAGCACCACCAGAGAGGTCACGGAACTTTCTGGTCGGGGGGTGGGGCTGGATGTGGTTCGCACCAATCTGCGGCAGGTACGGGGGACGGTCAAAGTAGATTCACGACCGGGCAAAGGTACTAGCTTTATCCTGAAATTACCACTCATGCTATCGATCAGCGACGCCTTAATGGTTAAAGCAGATCGCAATACGGTAGCAATCCCTCTAGACGCCGTAGAGGAAATTCTCCACATTCAAGGGCATCAGATTCAAATGGCTGGGACGCAGACCATGTTGTGGTGGCGAGAAGAATTTATCCGCCTAGTGCGTTTGCAAGAATTACTTCACTATAGTATCCCTCATCCCGACGGCCCCTCTCCCGACCCCATTGCCCAGGACTATATCCCGGTGATGGTTTTAGCTTCCAGTGAAGGTGTTCTCGCTGTAGTCGTGGAACGTCTCATCGGTCAACAAGAAGTCGTGGTAAAAGCCCTACCGCTTCCCCTCTCAAAGCCTCGGGGGATTGTTGGTTGCACGATTATGGGAGATGGTCAGGTCGTAACGATTTTAGATGTGGACGATCTAATCGGGCAATTTTATACTCAAAGCGGCACCACAATTTCAGTTGATAATAAATCAGATTTAGGGACACGACATAGCACGCCACTCCTTGCCCCGACAGGAAGTTCTCAACCCCAAATTTTGGTCGTCGATGACTCTTACACGATTCGGCAGTTACTCTCGCTAACGCTAATTCGCGCCCGTTACCGAGTCGCGCAAGCCAAAGATGGTCAAGACGCTTTATCTAAATTAGAGGAAGGCTTAAACTGCGATTTAATCATTGCCGATATTGAAATGCCCCGGATGGACGGATTTGAACTGTTGCGAAATCTAAAATCCCAGCCTCAATTTGCCTCGATTCCCGTTGCCATGTTGACTTCCCGGAGTGGGTTCAAACACCGTCAGATGGCATTAGAGTTAGGAGCGATTCAATACTTTACTAAACCTTACAACGAAGTTCAGTTATTAGAAGCGATCGCTAAATTAATTAAACATTGAAGAACTTATGAATCGCCGATTTCGGACTAAAGCTCTCGTCTCAACTCGTGTTTCCAAGCGAAAACTGGTTTCGTTTCAGATGGGAAGCGAACAGTACGCGATCGCAATTGACCGAGTTCAGCGCGTTCTCAAAGCCTTTACACCCCACGCTGCCCTAATCAACGGTCGCCGGTTAATGGAATACGAACAGGAAGCGATCGCGCTTATCGATCTATCAGCGCTATTTCTAAAATCCCACGAAACAGACTACCACTATCTAATTGTTTGCACCATCAAGCAAAAAGAAAAATTAGGCATTCCCGTCTCTGAAATGCCTAAAATATTAGAAGTATCAGAAGAAAAATTTGAGAAAATCCCAGCTTTTTATCAACCCGAAGATTTACCCGTCGCTATTGAACAAATTATCCACGCACCTGAGGGTGGTCTCGTATTCTATCTCAATTTAGATCGCCTATAAGTAGGCAGAATTAAGTATTTTTAGATGGATAAGCGATAGCGTAAACTATGCAGACATTAGGTTTTCTCGCGTTTTAAATTACTGTCTAGATAGCAATCCTAATTCATTTATTAAGTCTTGGATCTCTGCGCTTACTTTTCCCTGGCGCTCTATATAGCGCTAACGTGCATGGCTGATGAAAATCAAGTTCCTGGCTAATCGCAAAATTCAGGTTTATCCAACTCAAATTTAATTTTCCCAGTCCGTTAAAACGGGCTTGAGCGATTAGCCAGGAACTTAAGTTCCTGGCGGGATAAAAGCGTAGCGAGACTAACTTACAGCCCAGACATTACTTCTCTCGCTGCTGCCAAAGTGCGGTCAATATCTTCATCTGTGTGCGCCAGAGAAGTAAATCCAGCCTCAAACTGAGAAGGTGCCAGATACACACCCCGCTCTAACATTCCGCGATGGAAGCGGCTAAACTTGTTCGAGTCAGACTTTTTAGCATCTTCGTAGTTATGGACTGGCCCTTGAGTGAAGAACAAGCCAAACATCGCGCTAATGCTACCGCCGCAAGCCGCATGACCTGTTTCCTTAGCAATTTGCAGCAAGCCATCACTGAGCTTCTTTGTCATCTTGTCTAACTGCTCGTAGCTGCCTGGTTTTCGCAGCAATTCCAGCGTTTTGATTCCGGCAGTCATCGCCAGAGGATTCCCCGAAAGCGTCCCGGCTTGATACACTGGCCCGGCTGGAGCAATCATCGACATAATATCGCGGCGTCCACCGTAAGCACCCACCGGCAAGCCACCGCCGATTACTTTACCCAGCGTTGTCAAGTCAGGCGTGATGCCAAATCTCTCCTGTGCCCCACCGTAGGCAATCCGGAATCCGGTCATGACTTCGTCAAATACGAGTAACGCGCCATTTTCTTGCGTAATCATTCGCAAGCCTTCCAGGAAACCCGCGTCCGGCGTAATAAAGCCAGCATTGCCCACCACTGGCTCTAGAATCACCCCAGCAATCTGGTCGGGGTTTGCGTCAAATAAAGCTTTGACGGCTTCCAGGTCATTGTAGGGGGCGGTGAGCGTGTTGCTGGTTGTCGTCTTGGGAACGCCTGGAGAATCCGGCAAGCCGAGGGTAGCGACGCCGGAGCCAGCTTTCACCAGGAACATATCGGCGTGACCGTGATAGCAGCCTTCAAATTTAATTAACTTGTCGCGTCCGGTGAAAGCTCGCATCAGGCGCAGAACTGCCATGCACGCCTCGGTTCCGGAGTTGACAAAGCGCACCATTTCAATGCTGGGTACGGCGTCAATCACCATCTCTGCCAGCACATTTTCCAACACGGAGGGGGCACCAAAGCTGGTGCCTTTTTCCAGGGCTTCGTGCAAGGCACTAATCACTTCTGGATGGGCATGACCGCAAATCGCGGGTCCCCAGGTGCCAACGTAGTCGATATATTGGTTGCCATCGACATCCCAGATATAGGCACCTTTGACGTGGTCAAAGACGATGGGTTGTCCTCCCACCGATTTAAACGCCCGGACTGGTGAACTGACACCTCCTGGCATCAAATGTTGAGCAGCGGCGAATATTTCTTCTGACTTGGTGGTTTTCAAATTTGTAGAAGTAATCAATGTTATCTCCTCGTTTTGATGATAAAATCTCTGCCTCAAGATAGGCGAAAGCTGCGATCGCAGAGATTACGCTGTTCAATTATCCTACTGAGGGTAATGCCAATCATGTCCTACCAAACGAATCAGAATTTACCTGTGAGTGTTTGCTCTTGTTTCTGGAAGGCAGCCTAGGAGTTCCGATCGGGTAGCATTCAACTTGGTAGTTCGATTCAGCGATTCAGTTCGACGGTTCAATGGTAGCTTCGATGGTAGACAGAGGACTTCAAGGCTCACAAGGTTCTCATTTACGCTGTCAGAAGTCAATCAGCCAGCCTGGTTAGCCAGCTTAAATAGCATCTTTGGCAAATGCCTGGAACTGCTTCTTGCAACCTCTTATTCACTTTAGCGAACAACCCGGAAGAATATCTGAGGCATCTAGAACGGGTGCTGAGCAGTTGGTGGTGAGGAGTGATATCTTGTACAAGTGAGTCATTTGTACTGAAAATGCCAGCTGCTGAACCCTCTGCTTTAAGCCAATCCATCCCTGTCGATCGAATCCGCTACAACGAGCAGGGACTGGTGCCAGCGATCGCGCAAGATTATCTGGATGGTACGGTCTTGATGATGGCTTGGATGAATCGGGAGTCGTTACAGAAAACGCTGGAAACGGGACAAGCTTGGTATTGGAGCCGTTCTCGTGGGGAGTTGTGGCATAAAGGTGCGACTTCGGGGCATTTACAAAATGTGCGAAGTCTCCGTTATGACTGCGATAGCGATGCGCTGCTGGTTACTGTGGAACAGGTGGGAGAAATTGCCTGTCACACCGGAGAACGCAGCTGTTTTCATCAAGTAGATGGGGAAAAAGCGCCGCCTCCCGCAGATACCTTGTCGGATTTGTTTGCGACGATTTGCGATCGCCGAGATAATCCTAGCGAAAGTTCTTACACCAGCAAGCTATTTGCCGGTGGAGATAACAAGATTTTGAAAAAAGTTGGCGAAGAATCTGCTGAAGTGGTGATGGCTTGCAAGGATGACGACAAGGACGCGATCGCGGGTGAGGTTGCTGATTTGTTCTATCACACCCTGGTTGCTTTAGCTCACCATCATGTTGATGTTAGAGATGTTTATCGCAAGTTGCAGGAACGCCGTCGATAATTGATTGGCGACCGATATAGCCTAGCCATTGTTGGCGCAAAAACAACGATTGTTCACAGAACTAGCAACAAGCAAATCTATCTCAAAGCGTTTTGCTTGTTTACTGCAATAGGTACTGTCAAAATAGATTATTTCACGAGCATAAAGAATGTGCGGTAAACAAGGGCGATGTCCTCAAAGGACGACCTTCGGTTCGCTTCGACTTTAGTTGAATTGTAGAAGTGTAGTTTTCTGCAAAAATGAGATATTCCCGCAAAACTACCACAAGTGGCGATTGATGAATAAAAAGTGTAACCGGATTAAACGATTCACAAGTTTCTTAGCCTTCACCTATCTTTTGCTACTTGTACATTCTCCCCAGGTTAAAGCGCAGGATTCCTCAAATAATCTGGAAACTGCACCTGAGTTACTAAAAACACCGCCTAATCAAAAAAAGCCGACTGAAGTCTCAATTGGTATTTATATTACTAACTTCGCTAATATCGATCAAGCTAACGAAAGCTCTGAGATAGTTGGCTACCTATTTGCTACTTGGAAAGATCCACGCTTGGCATTTAAACCAAAAAAGGATGAAGAAAACACAAAATATTATAATATTGAAGATATCTGGCAACCCGGTCTAGAAATTATTAACTCTAAAGAATTTCGCGAACAAACTAACAATGATGTTCGTGTAGAAACAAATGGCACCGTTCATTATCAAGAAACTTTTAAAATAAATTTGTCCTCTGGGTTAGATTTAAAAAGATTCCCATTCGATTCTCAAAAAGTCAATATTCTACTTGAATCTTTTAAATATGATATCAACAAAGTGAAATTAGTTTCACAGAATTCGTTAAGTGGACTCAGTAAAGACAGCTACGTTTCCTTGGCAGAATGGTACATTCAAGGAGTAACCACACGAGTAGAACAGAAAAAATTCGATCCTGAGAACACTTACTATTCTCGATTGATCTTTGAAATTAATATTAAACGAAACTATGGCTTTTATATCTGGAAAGTAGGTATTCCACTGTTACTCCTAACAATCATTTCGTGGATGGTATTTTGGATTGAACCAAAAGAATTTGGCACACAGGTGTCGATAAGCATTACAAGTATGCTTTCTGTAATTGCATTTAGCTTTACAGTGAATGATGCCTTGCCACGGGTGGCATATTTAACGTTTATAGATGGATTCATTTTTTTGTGTTATGTCTTTGTGTTCCTATCTCTCTTTATAGTGATCCTGGTACATTACCTGAGTACAACAGGAAAAGAAAAAAAAGGATTCATGGTTCAAAACAATTCTCGCTGGTTTTTCCCAACTACATTTAGTATCAGTAATCTCCTATTGATAATTTTGATTATGTTGACGTAAGGGTTAAAATTTTATGAAAAATGGCGGTCTAAGGCGGCTTTCTATTAGCGAGACAAAATTCGATTCAGGTACTGCAAAATGGCAATGGTGATGGCTACGCTTAACGCGAAGCCTAGCCACAAACCATGCGCCACAGCGGGCGGTTGATCTAATGCCCAGCCACCCACTGTAGGGCCAATGAAATAGCCGATTGCCCAACAAAGAGAATTGATTGAAAAATATACGCCACGTTGAGATTCGGGGGCTAAGACTGTAATGAGAGAAGATGCTGAGGGAGTGTAGGAGACGAGGGCGATCGCAAACACTCCCATTGCTAAAATTGCCCACACTAACTGACTTGATGCCGCGACTCCTGTAAACCAAATTAAGCTAAATCCTAATCCCCAAAATAGGGCGGAAATGCACAAGGCGTAGGGATGGCTCAAGCGTTTAAATATTCTGACAACTGGCAGCTGTAAGAGAATGGCTAAGACAAGGTGCCAGGTAAATAAAGCACTAATGGTTGTGGGGGAAAATCCTTTTCCAGATTCTTCTACACGCAAGAAATTGCTGAAGTACAGGGGCATTGTACTTTGGGTTTGCGAGATATAGGTGGTGAAGATGATGTTCACTAAGCAAAAAATCAACAGACTGCGATCGCGCAGTGCCGTTGCCCAACTGCTGAATGCTTGTTGTTGGCGTTCTCCTGGGTTGTAAGTTTCTGCGATCGCTGCATAGACGACCCCAAAGAACACCACAAATGAAATCGCATCAAGCACAAATAGCTCTCGATAAGCCCCCGTCGTGCCAATTAATACACCTCCCAATACAATTCCGATGCCCATCCCCAAATTGTCTGCGAGTCGCGTTAGGGCATAAGCTTCATTGCGCTGCTCTCCCTGTGTCAAATCTGCTACTACGGCTTCTGTGGCAGGCCAATATAAACCGATGCCCATGCCCATGAGCAAGTTACCAACCACGAAAATGTGAAAATTGTTGCTAATCGCCAAGACCAGGGAAGCAACTGCCGAAACCGCTGCTGAGAGTAACAGGGTGTGTCTGCGTCCCCAAAACTGCGAATCTGCAAACGAACCGCCCAAAATACGCCCAACTACGCCAGAAATGGAGGCGCTGCCTAAGCCAATCCCGACTTGCGTGGCGGAGAGTCCCACTTGATTGACAAAAAAAATCGGGGCGTAAAACAAAGTAAACCCAGTGCCAATCCCTGATAAGAATCGACCAGCGGCAAGAATCCAAACTTGGGAATTTAGCTGAGGCAACCAGGACGTGGCTTTGCGGAAAAATGTCATGGGGGAGAGGAATTAGAGGGATTTCTGAAGGCAATTCTGCGGGTGAACGGACTTGTCGCGTATCCACTTCAATACAGAATTGCTTGAATTGAGCAGAATCGGTTTTTCTCAGGTGATAAAGAAAGATAGTGAAAGCAAAAACGCGATCGCGCGATTCCTCTCAAGCTTTCGGTTCAAGCTTTCGGTGCGATCGCTCATAGCTCTAACCTCAGATAGAGACCACCCTAGCTTCTTATCGTTACATTTAGTTACATAAGCTAAACATTGCTTAACAAACGTAGCGATAAACCCGGAGTTCCCACCATGCAAGAGACACAGAAAGTAACCACTCCCGTCATGGACGATCGTAACGCTTGGAGATACGGCTTCACTCCTCAAGCAGAAATTTGGAACGGGCGTCTAGCGATGATTGGCTTTTTAGCCGCTGCGCTGATTGAAATCTTCTCAGGTCAAGGCTTCCTGCACTTCTGGGGTCTGATCTAGAATTAATTCCCTCCCATTCTCGTCATCATGTCACCTCAAGTAATCCGCCTGGGAGTTATCAAAACGCTCCCAGGTTTTTTTTATCTTCAATTGTCGCTAAGGAGTGATGGGAAGCGATCGCTCTCTATCCCCCTAATGAACTCCCATATAGGAAAATAATCCAGTAGCCAAATCCCAAGCAATGAGCAACGTGAAGCCATTTCTCTTCTTGACCGATTTAGACAATACCTTAGTAGGCGATGACGAGGCTCTAGAAGAACTCAAGCGCCACCTGAGCCAGCATCGGCAACAATACGGGACAAAGATTGTTTATGTAACAGGTCGTTCCCCCGTCCTCTACCAAGAACTGAAGACCGAACAGGAGCTATTAGAACCCGATGTCCTCGTTCTCTCTGTTGGGACGGAAATTTACCGAGATGGCAGCGATACACCAGATCCAGCTTGGGTAGAGCAACTTTCTCACAACTGGGATCGCGATTTGATCGTCGCCACAACCGCTCATTTTTCTGACCTCGTTCCCCAACCGCCATCCGAACAACGCCCCTTTAAAGTTAGCTACTTCCTCGCCGAGGAAGCCGCCGTTGAAGTTCTCCCTCAGCTAGAAGATTTGTTGGAAGAACGCAAGCTAGATGTCAAGTTGGTCTATAGCAGTGGCAAAGACTTGGACATCCTACCTCGCGGTGGCAATAAAGGAACTGCAACCACGTTTCTGCGACAGCAATTTCAGATGCCTCCCGAACAAACCGTTGTTTGTGGTGATTCTGGCAACGATGTCGCCTTCTTTCAGTCCGGCGAGGAACGAGGAATCATTGTCGGGAATGCCCAGCCAGAACTCCTAAAGTGGCATTACGCCAATCCTTCGATTAATCGCTATTTAGCAAAAGCGGATTGCGCTGGAGGTATTCTAGAAGGTCTGAAGCATTTCGGCTTTTTAGAATGAACTTATCCTACATCCTCAACATCTTTGCATGATCGGCTATCTCAAAGGGACGGTAGCTGGCATCCAGAAAAGCACCGCCAATCGCGTCATCCTGATTCTGGAAGTTAATCAGATTGGGTACGAACTGCATATCCCGCCGCGCCTGGAGGCTGAGCTACCGGCGGCGGGAGAAATGGTGCAAGTTTTTACACACCAACAAGTTCGAGAAGATCAAGTCCTCCTATATGGCTTTGGCTCCGCTGCGGAGCGGGATTTATTTCGCGCCCTCGTCAGCGTCAGCGGGATTGGTGCCAGAGGCGCGATCGCCCTCTTAGACACCTTAGGGCTATCAGATTTAGTTCAAGCAATCGTTACAGGCAACACTCGCACCTTAGCGAAAACTCCTGGCATTGGTAGCAAAACCGCCGAACGTCTGGCGCTGGAACTGAAAACTAAACTGGCAGAATGGCGTCACTCGGCAGGGGTAACTAGCACGACTACTGGCCCTTCCGCCGCGATTTTAGAAGATGTGGAGATGACACTACTGGCTTTGGGATATAGCAATAGTGAAGTTGCCCAGGCGATCGCAGTTGTCAGACAAGATGCCCTGTTAGCGAAAAGCACGAATGCAGAAGATTGGATTCGAGGTGCGATCGCTTGGTTGAGTCATTGACCTCCTCCCAGCACTCTCGTTGGAGTCCCGATTTAACTCAGGTTTCTAAATTCACAATCGACATTCCTACCTGTAAGGAATCGGCACTTCAACTTAAACAGATCAGAGCCAACCTTTAATTTCTACATCAGTGAGCGATCGCTCTAACTTGACATATTCACTTTTGGTCGCTTGTAGAATATGTTTCATCATCACTGGCTCTCCGGCATTGGCTGCTAGAAAAGCGGCATTCAAGGAAATATTGCGGATATTTCCTCCCGCTACATTCAGCTTTGCCAGCTTGCTCATATCTAGCCCTTCAGTCGGGGTCTTTTTGGGGAAGATACGCTGCCAAATTTCTGCCCGTTGGCTGGCATCGGGGAAGGGAAACTGCACAATAAATCGGATGCGGCGTAGGAAAGCTTGGTCTAACGAACCTTTCAAGTTAGTCGTCAAAATCGCCAAACCCTGATAAGCTTCCATCCGCTGTAGCAAATAGCTAACTTCGACGTTAGCGTGGCGGTCGTGGCTATCTTTCACCTCAGTGCGTTTCCCAAATAAAGCGTCAGCTTCATCGAATAGCAAAATAGCACCGCCTGCTTCAGCAGTATCAAATATCCGCCGCAAGTTCTTTTCGGTTTCTCCAATATATTTACTAACGACTGCACTCAAGTCGATGCGATACAGGTCTAACCGCAATTCCTTCGCCAGTACATCTGCTGCCATTGTTTTACCTGTACCGGAAGCCCCTGCGAATAAGGCGCTGATACCTAAACCCCGACTGCTCTTACCAGCAAATCCCCAGACTTCGTAAACTTTAGCACGTTGCCGAAGATGAGCGGAGATATCGCGCAGAATCTGGCGTTGTGCTTCTGGCAGCACCAAGTCGTCCCAAGTAGAATTTGAATCAATGCGTTGAGCTAAATCATCTAGGCGTGGACGTGCTTGGACGCGACAGAAATCCCATAACTGATTTTGAATTGGAGAATCTACTTCAATTTCTAATTTTTCACTTTTAATTTTTAATTGTTCGCAGGCAGATTGAATGGCGGGACTGCTGAGATTGAATTGAGAGACTAGCTCCTCTACGTGTCCGTTTAGTTCAGCAGCGACTGAGCCTAGATTAGTTTTCCAGATAGCAAGTTGTTCGCTGCGGGTAAGTTTGGGAACGTCGAAGGCAATTAGGGGGCGTTGTGGTGAATGCAGCCGTTCTTCTGTAGTAATCATTAGTGGGGTCGTGGTGCCTTGAATGAGCTGCAAAATTGCGGTTTCTCGGACTGAATCACCTGCATTGAAGCGATCGCAATCCAGCAACAGAACACTACCTGTCAAAGCGACTTCGCGTTCCCAGCGTCGGAACAGATGAATCAGGTCGTCCGGATCGGTTGGTAAGCGATGGGCGGATATGAGTTTTAAGGGATGCCCCATGAGGGCGCAGGCAGCGACAGCGATTGCCCATTTGTCGCCTACGTCTAAACCACACAGTTGCGGGATAGAGAAAGTAGAAGAATTTCCCGCTTCAGACAAGATAGCTGCTAGCCTGTCTGCTAACTGCTGGTGGGACGGTTGTAGGGGTGTATGGCAATACGCTTCTACAGGCAAGGGCTGAATTAGACTCATCAGGCGATCGTCCTGATACGGTTCGCCAAAGAGATAGTGCAGCACGCTCTCATCAATCTGCAAAGAACAGAAGGTAATGACTTGACCTGTACCGACTTGCAGTAATTGCCAGTGACGCAGAGGTGCTTGGGGGGTAAAAGCACTCCAATGACTTTGGGGAAACACTTCCAAAGCTAAACCAAAGGTCGGATAAGCCATTTCCCGATTTCCTTGAGCGTTAGCGCACAGGGCTGAGAAATTAGGAAAAATTGCCATACCGACGCACAACAGCAAAATATTGCGCTCGAAGGGAGACAGGTTGAAGGTAGTGCAGAGTTGCTCTAATGCTGAGGGGGTTGACATAGAGGCAGCGATCGCATCTAAATTCAATTGCTCGTCCGCAACTGCTTCAACGGCTCGATTCTGCTGGCGATCGATGTACTGCTCTAATTTCCGATGCACTCCCGCTACTGCGGTCATCAGATAGTGGGAATTGCTTTTATACCAGCGGTCGGTGGTTGTGATATTCATTAGTTTTCTGACTTCAAACCGCCATGAGGAAATTACGGATTTAGCCTCTAGAACTAAACACCTTCAAATTTCTCTGGATTGATGAATATATTTAGTGGCAAATTAAAATCGTAAAGTTAAGTATTTAAGCTTAAAAAATCATTAATTTATTTTGTAGCAAATTCGGTTATTCTAAGCCCCTTTTCATGACAGCCCGCGTAGGCAAGCTTTGTTTGTGTGGTTCCGCTCCTTTTCATAGCAGCCTGCGTAGGCAGGCTTTGTTTGTATAGTCGCGACTTTAGTCGTTTGGCTAAAGTTTCGGGATAAGGGAAAAAGGCTTTTAGAACCAGCTTGGCTATCAAAGCACAACAGCAAATTTACGATTTTTATTTTTTCATACTTCTCAGTAATTCTCCGGGAAAGATGGAAAGAAGCTGTAACTATTAGGTCTCTAATGCTCGATGTATCCCTGCCACTGCGGTCATCACATAGTGAGGGTTGGCTTTGTGCCAGTTAGAAGTGGCTGCTATATCCATTGATTTTTCCACCTTTACCCGAAATCGCCTAATTTACAGATTTTATCTATCTAGAGGAGTATCTATTTTATTAAAATTTATTCCCATGCGTCCTTGACGATTTAAGCAAAGATATGATCTAAAGGCTTAAAAATTTCCCACGCTGGCACGAGAGGCTCAATATGACCTACAAAAGAGTGCAAAAATCTTCCTCTTGGACTCCGCAAACCCAGGCGAAAGCCTCTCGCTTTGCCCCACCTCCAATGACCGTGCAGGCAAAACAACCTGTTGACGAGCATCAGTCAGAGTCGCAAATGCCCAGCTACACCCCCTTGCCAGCAGACTACGTTCATCCTTTGATGAGAAGTTTGAATTCGGCTGAGCCAATGCAGGAGCGGGCAGAAGCACTACAATCTGAGTCTGAGTCCACTGTTGAAGACAATATCCAGATGTCAGCCGAGGCGGAGGCTATCCAGCGCCAGCAAGAGTTGGAAGACGAAGGCGAGGAAAAACTGTCGGTTCAGACGAAGCTTACGATAGGGCAGCCAGGAGATAAATACGAGCAGGAAGCTGACCAGATGGCAGCGCAGGTAGTGCAGCAGATAAATGCGCCCTCTCCTCAGTCGTCAGGTCAGAGTAACCCAGTCCAGCGGCAAGAGATGCCTCCTGAGGAAGACGAACTTCAGATGAAGCCAATGGTGCAGCGTCTGCAAGCCAGCGGAGGAACGGTTACGCAAGATGTGGAAGCCTCAATTCAAGGGGCGCGGGGTAGCGGACAGCCACTGGCAGATAGCATCCGTGTACCGATGGAAGGGGCGTTTGGAGCTGATTTTAGTAGCGTTAAAGTCCACACCGATTCTCAATCTGACCAGCTCAATCAATCAATTCAAGCGAAAGCTTTTACTACAGGACAAGATATCTTCTTTCGTCAGGGAGCTTACGAACCTGGAAATCGGGAGGGACAAGAGTTAATTGCCCACGAGTTAACTCATGTGGTACAGCAGAGTGGCGGTACGCTATTCGGAGCAGTGCAAGGTAGGTTAATTCAGCGCACGCCGGATGACCTTTGGAACGCGGTGAATAGCGAGCAGGACGTTAACATTAGTCAGGAAAAAGCCAAAGAGATATTAAAGAATGATTTCTACTCAAACTGGTTTCTTGTGAGAGATTACTTGGTAGAGGGTAAATGGAAAGGCAAGGAGAAAGCAGAGATTTCGAGAAAGCAGCCTTGGTTCAAAAAGCTAATGCTGGAGAGTTTCATCAAACTGCGTCAGACGGAGACTAACAAGCTTCTAACACATATACGAGATAATGAACTCGCAACTGGTGAATTCGAGAACTTAGAACCGGAAGATCGCCTGAAGTGGTCGAGTGCGGGTAGCGAGACACTAACTTCTGACATTGATGTCAATCTCAAAGGTGCAGGCTCAATCGCAGCCGTCACGCTGTTCAATCAACTGTTCAAGACAGAACTCAAATGGCCTAACGAACCTGGCACAGTCTTTGATGTCAACGTCTATGCTCAAGACTTCATGGAAAAGAAGCCATTCACGCTTGATAAGAACGAAAACGAGAATACCGCAAAAATTATTCCGCAACAGGAAGTCGAGCTAAAAGGTGATGTCTTTACTAAGTTTGCTGCCGATCAAGATATGTGGTCGATCTTAAAGATGCGAATCCACATGACCCAAGAAGAATGGGAACAATATCAAACCTCTATTGTAGGAGATAGCTTAAAGCCATACGACGAAGGCGCTCAGTACCAAGAAGGGATGGACGTAGAAACATACCATAAGCAACAAAAACTCCGTATACGCTTTGCAGAAGCTGAAGGTTACTACAACGAGTATCAGTGTTTACTTCAGGAGAAGATTCTCCAAATAAACACCAGCACTAATGAGGTTTATGTCACCCTGCGGAAGAATCTCGAAGCTGGTAAACAGTATCTCTCCAAGCATCAAGCTGCTGATACGAAGAAGATGGCAGCAGCTAACCTAATTTACCAGGAACAACTGGATGAAGTTGCAGCAATTCGTCTGTATTTGCAAGACCTTAAAGATTCTAGCAAAAGCAAAAATACTATAGCTCTTCAGAAAGAAATTGATCAATACTCCGTGCGTCTTAAAACAGCACTTTCACACTCGATTGTTTATGCCAATGAAGCCTATTTTACTCAGGGTGCAGTTCACTTCTCCGTAATTGGTCAGCAGATTGGTAAAAACATTAAAAATGAAAAAGGTGAAAGATATAATAAAGTCGAACTTCAATTATCTGACGAAGAATATCTCCACTCCTTCCGAGAACAAGTAGGAGACACGCTTAAGGTATTGCACGAGTACAGTGAAGCAGAAATTTGGAAAGCTGCATATAAAGCTGGTAAATATATAGACCGTATGCTCAAATCTGCTGCTCCTTTAGTAGGTTCGTCTCAAGTGGCACGGTTTAATGATTTGTCAGAGGTAGGTAGCATCGCGATCGCGCTCAAGGATGAAGGCGCAAATAGTGAAACGCAACAGAGTAGGCTCAATCCGGTTGCTGGAGTAATGGCAGATAGCGTATCCGGTTTCCGCAATCTGATCCTTCAGTTTGGGGTAGATGTTGAAAAAACCTATCAAAATAACCAGGAAGCGAAAAAAGCAGCCGAGAAGAATAAAGTCGAGGAACAACCTAATCTTGATGAAATTCAACGACCAAAAGCAGATAGCAATAATTCTGTAGGGGCAGAAATGCAACAAAATATTGAACAAGCAGAAGAC
Source organism: Trichocoleus sp. DQ-A3 (assembly GCF_039961975.1). Classification (NCBI taxonomy): domain Bacteria; kingdom Bacillati; phylum Cyanobacteriota; class Cyanophyceae; order Leptolyngbyales; family Trichocoleusaceae; genus Trichocoleus; species Trichocoleus sp. DQ-A3. Next base: position 45,284 of record NZ_JAMPKC010000023.1, read on the forward strand.
AAATTTGCTGGTTTGGTCGAACTAGCTCGTCAGATGTGGGGGATTTAATGGCTAGTCTTTTCACTGCAATTGTCTTGCGCGATGTGCCGAAGTTGTCTGCTCAGATTGACTTATTTAAATATCCGCTTAAAGGAGGTTTTCGGGGGTTTTCTTTGGTTCCGCCTGGAGTTCATTATGTAAGCGTTCAGGCTGAGGCAACACATCCAGGATTTTGGTGCTATCTGCATCCAGATGAGGTAGTTGTTAAAGTTTTTGACTATACTTTACAACAGTTTGTGGATGACAATTCCGAATCTGTCGCTACCTATCAACAATTAGCCATCAACGGTTCTATGGGAACAGCACTCTTTCCTTATCCCCAAGAACAGTGGGAAAAGTGGAGGAAATTGACCCAATATATTAATTCCAGCGATTTTCCGCCGCAACTTCATCAAGAGATAGTTAGCGAACCACCAGTCAATCTGCCAATAGCAGAATTATCTGACTGGATGGAACAACATCACAAGTCTCGCTTTGAACTAGCTCTATTTGATACTCATAAAGGCGATGAAGAAGCGTTTTTGGGGGAACTTCAGTTTTCTTTTGTGCGCTGGCTGGTTAATTCCGAAAATAATGGAGATGCACAAGCTTTTAACCGCTGGCAACACTTACTTCTATCCATCTATAATGCAGGTGAAAGAATAATCTCTCAAAATTCTAATTGCTTTGCGGCTGTAATCGATACCCTGATAGCACAATTTGAATGCTTGCCCGATAGTATGTTTGAACCAAATAGCTTTGTTAACCACGATGCTAGTTATTTGGTTGAAGATATGCTCGATACGGATATCGAGGAACTGGGGACGAAAGGTCGAGAATTTGCTGCTTATTTGGAAAAACGGAGGACGAATGGGTAGCATGGCATTCTATCAAGAGATAGCCAGCACCAAGGCGATCGCAAACTCGGCAGATTAATTAGATAAACGAACTTTATGCCTCAATGACCGAAATTTCCTCAGAACTGTTTTAGGATGCGATCGCGCTAACGAAAACGCAAATACAGGAAATGCGATCGCGTTTCTAAAATAAGTCTGCGTAAAATGGTACAACCTCGCCTTACTGCTCCTCTAGTCGTAGCGAGATGGGTTGGGTAAACTCTAAACATAATATAGAAAACTAGAGTTTCCATCTTCCTCTGCCATGAAACCTGTCTGGAATTCCTTGGCTTTTACGCTTGTGCTATTGTCCGCCTCCCCCGCAGCAGTGCTGGCAGAACCGACATCGCCTCCTACGGTGATCGTGACTCCAGTTCCCAAGAAAACTGAAACCCCAACGCCTCAACCAGAGGATACCAACACGCAAAAGGATTCACCTCCGGCGGTAATCGTCACTCCAGTTCCGACAACGCCAAAGACGGAAGAAACCAGCACCCCCGAAGTCAAACCCTCTGCTGAGGAAACAAAACCAGAACCCAGTCCGGAAGCAAGTGAAAAGCCGGAAACAAAACCAGAATCCGATACAGACGAAAAAGCTGAGGAGGAGAAACTAACTCCAGAAGAAATTGCTCAGCAAGAGAAAATAATTGAAGCGGATAAGCTTTATCTGGGGGGACAATTTGCTGCGGCTGAAAAGCTTTACCGGGAGGCAAAAGTTCCTTTTGCTAATGCAACCGAGAAAACTGAGCGAAAAGAAGCCATTACTGACGCGGATAAGTTAGCACCAGCGGGGAGAGTTTATTGGCGCGAGGCTCAAGCGGGTATACAACAAAAACTGGAAAGCAAAATTTTTGTGCCGCTGCAATTTTTAGTAGAGCAGTATCCTGAATTTATTCCCGGTCAGGTAGAGTATGCAAAAGCGCTGCGAGATTACAATCAGGTAGAAAAATCTTTACAAGTTTTGGAACGGGCAAGCACTCTTTATCCCGCCGAACCGATGTTGCTCAAAGCAAAAATTGCAGCATACGGTCAAAATAAAAAATGGTTGGAAGCTTCGCTGTCAGCACGTCAATTTGCGTTGCTTAACCCGAATCATCCAGAAGCGGCGGAGTTTGCAACGCTAGCGGAAGAGAATCTAAAACGTTATCAATCGCATTTACGCGCCGAATTGAGAGGGAATGCGATCGCTAATGCGATCACGGGTGCTTTAACCTATGCTGTCACTGGCAGTTTGTTTGGCCCTCTGACTGCCGTTGAAAGCGCCGCACTGATGCTGCGGGGAGAATCTGCGATTGGTCGATCGGTGGCAAAACAAGCCAAACGCGAACTGCCACTGGTTGAAGATGAAGAGGTGTTGAATTACGTTCGGGAGATAGGAAATAAATTAGCAACGGTAGCGGGACGCCAAGATTTTGAGTATGAATTTTTTGTGGTTCTAGATGACGATCTCAATGCTTTTGCTCTACCAGGAGGGAAGGTTTTTGTCAATGCGGGGGCGATCGCTCGCACCCATTCTGAGGCAGAATTAGCCGGTTTATTAGCTCATGAATTATCTCATGCCGTCCTCTCTCATGGGTTTCAATTAGTAACGCAAGGAAATCTGACGGCTAGCGTGACCGGATTTATTCCTTATGCTGGAAATACCGTCACCAATCTGATTGTTTTTGACTACAGCCGCGACATGGAACGTCAGGCGGATATTCTCGGAACTCGTATTCTCAGTGCTACCGGCTATGCGGCGGATGGGATGCGGAATCTGATGGTGACGCTAAGCAAGCAAGATCGCGATCGCCCGATCTTCAGTTGGCTTTCCACGCACCCGATCACCGATGAGCGGACTCGCTATTTAGAAAGTTTAATTCAGACTAACGGCTACAACCGCTATGCCTATGAAGGAGTAGCGCGACACAACGAAATTAAGGCAAAAGTGAAGAAAATTCTCGACGAGGCAAAGAAGAAGGAAAAAGAACGCAAACGAAAGCGCGATCGCAATTAGCAATTCAGCGAGTGGACACGATCAACCTAAACATTTGATGTAGCTTAGATTCAGGAACGAAACCCAACATTGACAACGCTTTGATGGGGTACTATCCCTAGAAGGATAAAGCCTTATGGCATGAACGCGCCTCCGCGTCTGCTCGATCTATCCGACAAATACGAGATCCATCTACTTAGCCATTAAGCCATGCAAAGAGTATTAGAACCCGAAGTCATGGACAGTTTGGAAGAAGCTGTTGAATATGACTCGATGGACTTTACAGAAATAAATGGGACATTTGCTCAACGGGCAATTGAGCTAGGAACAACAAATGCAACTGTTTTGGATGCCGGAACCGGAACCGCTCGAATTCCTATCTTAATTGCACAGCAACGCCCTGAATGGCAAATTTTCGGCATTGATATGGCAGAATCAATGCTGCAACTTGGTAGAGAAAATGTAGAAAAAGCTGGGTTGCAAAAACAAATCATTCTGGAATTTGTTGATGCCAAGAAGTTACCTTATCAAGACGGAAAATTTGATATGGTAATTTCCAATAGCCTGTTTCACCACCTACCCAATCCACTGCCATTCTTGCAAGAAGTGAAACGAGTGGTAAAGCCGCAGGGTGCTATTCTCATCCGAGATTTAATTCGTCCTCCAAGCGAGGAAATAATGAATAATTTGGTGGAAAGTATCGGTACAAATTACAACAAACATCAAAAGATGTTATTTCACGACTCTCTCCACGCTGCGTTTACCTTGGATGAAGTGCAAGACTTCTTGCAACAAGCTGGTTTGGAGGGTGTTACAGTTTATCGATCGAGCGATCGCCATTGGACAGCCGAACGAGCCTGGGTTGATCCCTCTTAAATCCGCTTGAATCGCCGTTATCTTTCCTGAGCCTCATTCCCAACCCTCTTTACGCTGAGGAGTGTTGCAGACGGCGTGAGGTTCTTCAGCAACAAGAATTAGAGAGGTCAAAGCAATCGTGAAAGTAGGATTTTTAGGAACTGGGTTGATGGGACAGCCGATGGCTAAAAGGCTGTTAGACGCTAAAATTCCAGTAGTTGCATACAATCGTACTCAGTCAAAGTTAGCACCTTTGCAGGACGCTGGCGCTAAAATTGCCGACTCTCCACAAGAGGCAATTCGCGAGTCTGAGTGCGTAATTTTGATGCTGACAAACGCTACAGCAATTGATGAGATTTTGTTGTCAGAGGCTTCCCGACAAGAGTTAAAAGGTCGCACAGTCATTCAAATGGGGACGATCTCACCCACAGAAAGTAAAGCGATCGCTTCCCAAATTGTTGCAGCGGGTGCAGAGTATATTGAAGCACCCGTGTTGGGCAGTATTTCGGAAGCAGAAGCCGGTAAATTAATTGTCATGGTAGGTGCTTCCGATGAGCAATTTCAACAGTGGTCGGATTTTCTAAAACATTTTAGCTCTGAACCTCTACATATTGGCTCAGTCGGTGCTGCCGCTGCTGTCAAATTAGCATTAAATCAATTAATCGCTTCCCTTACCAGTGCTTTTGCCCTTAGTTTAGGTTTTGTTCAACGTCAAGGTGCCGACGTTGAGCTGTTTATGCAAATCTTACGGGAAAGCGCCCTTTTTGCTCCCACTTTTGATAAGAAATTGCAGCGGATGTTAGATAGGAATTATGAAAATCCCAATTTCCCAACTAAACATCTGCTCAAAGATACTAACTTATTTCTCAATGAAGCTAAGTTAAATGGCTTGAATGTCAGCAGTTTGGAAGGTATTCGCCAAATTTTAGAAATGGCACAGGACATGGGTTTAGCGGATGAGGATTATTCGGCGCTATTTTCTGCGATTAATCCTGAAGATGAATGAGTGTTTTAACGCAAAGCTACGCTAAGCTAAGCGCAAAGGTTCGCGAATATTCTTAGCGTACTTCTACGTTCATAATTTTTTAGTAAAAACGGAATAAACTAGGCAAGCAATAATATTTTCTGAATAAAAAATTAACCAAGCCTTAATCAAAGCTTTGCCGAAGGTTGATGAACGCCAATTAAGCTGTTCAACGCATAAACGCGGAGAACACCATGTCTTTATCACGGCGGCAATTCTTCACCCTGGCAGGCGCGAGTGCTGCGGGTGCTGTATTAATGTCCCCTCTAGAAGCGCTCTATACCAAAGCAGCCAGGGGTCAATTAGTAAATGGGGGAGGTTATGGCCCACTGATTCCAGATCCCAATGGTTTATTGGATTTACCACGCGGATTTCAATATCGCGCTATCTCTCGGACTGGAGACATGATGAACGATGGCAATCCAGTACCGGGTGGTCACGATGGGATGGGTGCTTTTCCCGGTCCTAATAACACAACTATCTTAATTCGCAATCACGAATTAAGCCCGAATTCTACCACGCAAGTTGTCGGACTCAAATACGATAATCTCTGTAAAGGTGGCACAACAACTCTAATTGTAGGGGCGAATCGCCAAATACAAAGTCATTTTGCTTCCCTAGCAGGAACCTACCGCAACTGTGCAGGTGGCACGACTCCTTGGGGTTCGTGGATTAGCTCTGAAGAAAATACATCAACTCCCGCTACAAACGATCCAGTTAATATTACGGGAAATGTCAACCAACGTCACGGTTATAACTTTGAAGTTCCGGCGAATGCAAAAACAACTGTGACTCCCGTGCCTTTGAAAGCAATGGGGCGTTTTAACCACGAAGCGGTTGCAATCGATCCAAAAACTGGAATTGTTTATGAAACTGAAGATAGAGGCAATGGTCTCTTCTATCGCTTCATTCCAAATCAACCGGGCAAACTTGTAGAAGGCGGTGTTTTGGAAGCTCTGAAAATTAAAGGAATGCCCCAAGCAATTACTAAAACTAACTTCCCGGTGCGTCAACCAATGCAAGTTGAATGGGTTCGCATCGACAATCCCGACCCGGATACAGATACTGTCCGCGTCGAAGGCTTTAGTAAGGGTGCAGCCCAATTTACACGTGGGGAAGGCATCTGGTACGGCAACGGTGAATTTTACTTTTGTTGCACAGATGGTGGCGCTGCCGGACTCGGTCAAGTTTGGCGCTACGTTCCTGGGAAAACAGCACAAGAAGGCGGCACTCTTGAACTTTTTGTTGAACCAAATGATGTAAATGTATTAGATAGTCCTGATAACATTGTTGTGGCTCCTTTTGGCGATTTGATCATCTGTGAAGATGGTGACGACGAGCAATTTGTAGTCGGCGTCACTCAAAAGGGCGAACTCTACCAATTTGCTCGGAATGCTATCAATGATAATGAGTTCGCTGGTGCCTGTTTTTCGCCCGATGGTCAGACCATGTTCGTGAATATCCAAACTCCTGGCATTACTTTTGCTATTTGGGGACCTTGGGCGAAAGGATAATAATGGGTAATGGGTAATGGGTAATGGGTAATGGGTAATGGGTAATGGGTAATAGGTAATGGGTAATGGATAATGGGTGATTCTTGCAAAGATAGGGAATTTCGCATCTTTACAGTTACTCTTTCTGATTACCCATTATCTGCAAGGTAAACATTCGTGGTATAGGTTAAATATACATAGCCGCGCTCATTGCAAGCGCTTGCATACAGTTCTTGCAAATCTGCCACCAGTTGCTCGTATGCCGATCCTTCTTTAGGGATGTACGATACACTATTTACCCTGCCAATTAGCCCCTCTAAATCTAACTGTTGCCAGTACTCAAAGCTATGGGAGTGGACATCAGGAAAATGCGGACTGGTTAGCAGTGGAGTAGCTGAAACCATCCGCTTTTCTGCTGGATGATTGTTTGATGCAATCTCAACTAAGCGGCTGTAATTTGCTGTGAATTGATCGTTTTGATCGCGATCGTTCCATACTACCGCTAGTCGTCCCCTTGGCCTGAGAATGCGGCGGAATTCTAGCAATGTTGGTTCTGGATTAAACCAATGGAAAGATTGGAAGCAAGTCACTAAATCAACAGATGCGTTGGGTAAATTCGTGACTTCTGCTGTCCCATCGCGAAACTCTACCAAGGAATGCGGTGATGCAGCTTCTCTCATTGCGGCGTTTGGCTCGATAGCGATCGCATTCACTCCCCGTTGAGCTAACAAACGCGAGGAAATTCCCGTCCCTGCACCAATATCTGCGGCGACCAGTTGTGAAGGATTTCCTAATCCCTTCAGGATAATATCAATAGCGGCGTCTGGATAGTTCGGTCGATACTTGGCGTAATCCTCTGCTCGGTTGGAAAATCGGCTCAGTGGATTCATTGCGTGCAACGGCGTGTCTTTTGAGTTATTTTCTTTCACCAGCGTCACTCACTAATAAATTTTGACGATTTTCGGTATAAGGCCAGAAAAAAAGAATAAAAGTTTCTTTCTTTACTCTAGTTTATTTTTTTCACGTAAAAGGTCTGATTAACAATAAAATTAGCATTTTTTTAGGAGTTCTAATTATAAAATAATGACTCCTTTACCTACACCTTTGTTGATTTTTCCCTAAATGTTTATTAGTAGAATGTAAACAAAGTTCTCTCTTCAAGATAAAGAGAAACTTTTTATCTTGAAATCTAGACTTTACTCAAGTTCTTATAATATTATAAATTTTGATAAGGAAGAACCATCCTTAAATATTTATTTAGGATATATTTCGATTATTCAAATAATAGCGCTAAGCCTAAGAATTTGTAGTAACCGCAATACGATTTCCTAAATTTCAGTTAAGAGCGATCGCGTGAGTTTATCGCGATCGCTCTTAACTGGTTTGGGAAATATCAGCGATCGCAAATGCAATAGCCATTGAAATAAGCCCCAGGATGGAAGCCTGGGGCTTATATTTGCTTTAAACGATTAAAGCTCTCAGCGGCGTTTTTTTCCGGTTCGTCGCCGCAGTTTCTGTGCCAGCGACGAAGCTTCCCGTTCGGCTTTGTAGAGATCGATGGATCGAGCCGTCAGCACTAACGATCCATCAAGCTTTTGCCCGACGTAGGGGAGACTGGTTGCTTTATACTCGCAAATGTCAGCTTTACCCCGAAGGGATTTCAAGTCTGTATTAACTTGAGCTGAGATTGCCTTGAGTTCCTGTATTGCTGCCTCTAGCTCCGCTGAAAGCCGATTGACTTGGGTTGCTTGCGCCTCTAGGTGTTTTAACTTTTCATTCAGATGTTCCTGTAGCAGTTCCTGATAGGTTTTCACCCGTAGTGACGGAATTAACCTTCTGGAATCGCCTGTCTTTCGAGGTCGTCTTTCAGTATTGGCGATCGCTGGCGATGGAACGCGCTTGTGTTTGGCATCACCTTTTACGGGTTGGCGGTCTTCGCCACGTTTCATCTGGACTACTTTGAGGCTGGCTTGCAGTTTTGTCATGTCGATGGCTGGATGGCTACCTAACGACTTGGATGCGGACGCAATCAGTACAATTGTACTATAACGGGAGGCGATCGCTACTTACTCTGGTTTTTTTTTCAGTGGTAGAGCAATATAAGTGGGAGCGCAGTCTACCAAAACCTAAGGAGTGCATACAATGGTGCGAACCGCCTCAACCATGTTGGCGCTGGGCACTACAGCCCCAGATTTCCAATTGCCGGATGTGGTATCTGGTCAAACCGTTTCCCTTGCCACCTTTGCCGATAAGCAGGCATTACTGGTCATGTTCATCTGCAAGCATTGCCCCTTTGTGAAACACATCCAGGGAGAACTCGTGCAACTTGGCAAAGATTACGTCGGAGAAGAAATTGGAATTGTGGCAATTAGCGCCAACGATGCCAGCAACTATCCAGATGATGCCCCTAACTCACTCAAAGCAATGGCGAATGAGCTGGGATTCACCTTTCCTTTGTGCTACGACGAAACTCAAGAAACTGCTAAAGCTTATACCGCTGCTTGTACCCCAGACTTTTTCCTCTTTGATGCCAACCAAAGTTTGGTTTATCGCGGTCAATTAGATGATAGTCGCCCTGGTAACGATCGACCCGTCAACGGCAACGATTTACGAGCCGCAATTGATGCGGTGTTAGCCGGTCAATCAATCCCCTCAGACCAGAAGCCTAGCATCGGCTGCAACATCAAGTGGAAGCCGGGGAATGAACCGACATATTTTCCTCATTAATCGCAGCAACAGAGACTTGTGGAAGGGTGCAGAATCAAGCTTGAAGGTTATAAAGATGATATGAAACCTTCCCGGCTCCCTCTTTCCAGCTGCCTCTTCCTGCTTGCCTTCATGAGCGGATGTCAAAATCAGAAACCAACGAATACCGAGATGGAGGCGTGGAGAAATGAGGCGATGCAAAAAAACGCCGCAATGGTTGCTGCTCATACGAACAATCGACAGCGGCAACAGTGGAATCTAGAAATTCAGGGGAAAACGGCGGCGGGAAAATCCGTGCGGTTGACTATGCAAGAACTAGACGCGATCGCAACCACCCATATACGGACGCGATCGCCCCATAATACCAGCAACAACCCCGATCGGATTTTTGACTTTCGGGGTGTTGCTATCTCTAAACTGCTCGACAAGTTCGGCATCACTAATAGTAAGGAAGTAACGCTTGTCGCTTTCGATTCCTACCGTGCCACCGTCAGCATTGCAGACTTGCGTGCGTACCCGATTATCATTGCTTTAGAGCGCGATGGAATGCCCATTTCCCGCAGCGAAGGCGGCCCGCTTTCTCTGGTATTTCCTTACACCGAGTACCCGCAGCTTGAGCAAAAGTATCCCGACCGTTTTTGGGCATTTTACGTGACCAACTTGATTGTCGGTACCGAGCCAGTGCAACTGCGCGTTGGCGAAACCCCGCTTGATGCCAAAACCATCAGCCAACTGCCACAAGTCACCATCGAAGAAGCTGTTGGCTACCCGATTGGATGGCCGATTGGTAAAGTCAAGCTCACGGGCGTGCGCGTGCGGGACGTTCTGGCGGCTGCCGGTGTTACCCTGCCAGAAAACCGTATGGTTATCATTCGGGGAAAAGCGCCCGTCTCTCGCAATGCCCTGAATCCAATTCGTTTGGCAGCTAACGAGGTGCGAGACTGCGATATTTTGTTTGCCACGCACTGGGGTAACGAACGCAATCCGATTCCTGCCAAAATGGGTGGTCCGATAACGCTGGCTTTCCCCAGCAATTGTCAAGCGAGATCCGAGAATCAGCGCTGGCTCACTTTTGTGGAACAACTGGAGGTTAGTAAATAATGGCGAATGGTTAATCTGAGTTTTGAGTTTTGAGTTTTGAGTTTTGAGTTTTGAGTTCCAAGAAAATTATTTTATTCAAAAGTTTTAACTTTTGAGAGTTTTGAGTTTCAAGAAGATTTTTTCGTTCAAAACTAAAAATTTAAAATTTCAAACTTTTTAGAAATTACCAAGTAACCATTACCAATTAACCCTGATGAAAGTTGCCGCGTTCCGTTCAATTCATACACGAATTATGACCGCCACGACACTCTTGATTGTGGCGATTGTTGGTTCTGTAGTGTGGCTGTGGGCAAAGAACGAGAGACAACTTTACCGCGAACAGAAACGGCGTGAAGTCCAGCAGCTAGCGATCGCCTTATCCAATACCTGGACGAACGAACTTGAAGACCAAAATTGGGGTCAGATTCGGCTCGGTTTCAATCTCCTACTGAAGCGCAACCCAGATTTTGTTTACATTCTGATCTCCGATGTGCGCTTGTCAAATCAAATCGTCGCCGCCAGCGAAAGCGAACTTCAGGAACAGTATGTTCCCGATATTGTGCCTGTGTGGGTAACGGACTCGGCGCTGGCAGTATATGACGATACCCGTGTTGTTGAGACATTCCTCCTACGCGACATTACTTTCAACCGCAAAGTGCGGGCACGCCAAGGTGAAACTGCCATCGAAGTTGCCGCCGCGATTCGCAACTCTTCGGGGCAAAAAATTGGGACGTTGCGGATTGGGATGTCACTGCGGCAGGTCAATCAAGCGGTCGCGATCGCTGTCGAAAAAGCGCTGTTTGTGGGGGTTTTTGCTCTCTCCTTGGGTCTTTTCGGTTCCTACCTGTTGGCAACAGAACTCAGTAGTCCTGTGCGGCGGTTGCAAGTGAGTGCTGCCAAAATTGCCGCAGGCGATTTACACCATCGGGCTGAAATTTACCGCAAAGATGAAATCGGCGCTTTAGCGATCGCGTTCAATGATATGTCGGCGGCGCTACAAGGTTTGTTTAGCCGACTACAGAAAACTATCGAGTCTTTTCATCGATTCGTACCAGAGAAATTTCTTCTGGTGATTGCACCCGACGGCATCGAGAACATCCAAGTCGGCTTTGCCTCGACGCGCACGATTACGATCCTATTTGCCGATATTCGGGGCTACACGGCAATGTCAGAACAAATGACGCCCTTAGAAACCTTTTCATTTTTGAATGACTACCTCGCCTGCATGGGACAAGTGATTGACAAGTCCGGCGGTTTCATAGACAAGTATATCGGCGACGCGATTATGGCGCTCTTCGATGATGAAGCGACGGACAACGCTCTGCACGCAGCGTTAGCAATGCGACAGCGACTTAAACTATTGAATGAAGAGCGATCGCATCAAGGTTTGCCAACCATCGACATCGGTATTGGCATTCATCGAGGCGAGGTCGTCATGGGTACCGTTGGATTTAGCTCCCGTATCGAGTCTACAGTTGTTGGGGATGCCGTAAACGTAGCCGCTCGTGTCGAAAGCCTCACCAAAAACTACGACAGCACCATCCTCGTCACCAAGCCAATCGTCGAAGCGCTGCGCCACCCCGACACTTTCCCCCTGCGCTTAGTCGATAAGTTTGTTCGGGTGAAAGGCAAGGAAGAGCTAGTAGCGATTTACGAGCTTGATGCAGTGTAGGTCGTTTACCGAGTCTATTTCCTCGATAAGCTCCTCTCTTCTCTTCCTCTGCGCTCTCTGCGTCCTCTGCGGTTCGTTTTTCCCAAATTAAAGAAGACTGTTATATATTCCAGGAAAGGCTGAAATTTTAAAAATTCTTAATGTCTCCGCTTCAAGGATTTTGAGGATTTTGACCCGATAAGGCAGCGCTCAAGAATCTTCAACTAGACAAACTGATTAAGATTTTAAAAATGTATCAAATGCGCCAGTTTTTTTTTACAAAATGGTGAATAATTTACTCATATAAATCTTGCTAATTACTCAGTATTCTAGGAGAACCTCACCCCTTCTCTTGCGCCCCTCTGTATCTGAAGGAAAGCGACTGGTTGAAGGTTCCAAATGATGCCTATTTAAACGGGTTTGCTTTCAGATTAATCCCTTCATAAGTTTTGCCCGTTAAAGCTTACAGCTATTTTGAATAATACCGGGAGAGAAAACAAAACTCTGAAAAATAGAGGTTACAAGCAGGTGTGGCTTGAAATTTAATCTTCAGCAACCTACTAAGATCCTATTTGGCAAGTAACCATAAAGATAGACTTTTAAAATTAAAAATGTTTCAAAAGAAAGGTTTTATTAGCAATAAGCAGCTTCTGTAACAAAGTCTACCGTTTCGATTTTTAAAAGCGCCTAACTTAGCATAAAAAGCAGTATTTAACAGCGAGAGCAATAGCTGTACGGTTACACGTGCAATTGCGCCAGATACAGGTACGCAAGGAGGAACCGTGACTAACGTAACTACCCCTACAGAAGCAATCAAGGCAACCAAGCCTACAGAAAAACTAAATAAGATTGAAAAAGCCAAAGCTGCAAAACATCCCCTATTGCTGAAGCAAGAACTGGAGCATTTTGCCCAAATTGGCTGGGAGGCGATGGACGACTTTGAACGGAACCAAGGGCTAAAGTGGTTGGGTTTTTTCCATCGCACGGTGACACCCGGCAAGTTCATGATGCGAATGCGGATACCCAACGGCATTTTGACCAGCACTCAGATGCGAGTACTGGCTGAAATCGTGCAACGCTACTGCACGGGTTCGGGATTTCAAAACCAGGGAAACGCTGACATTACGACTCGGCAAAATTTCCAATTGCGGGGGATTCGGATTGAGGATATCCCAGAGATATTCAACCGTTTGTTAAAAGCCGGTCTGACTTGCATTCAATCAGGAATGGACAACGTTCGCAACATCACGGGTTCGCCAGTTGCAGGCATTGATGCGGCTGAATTAATTGATACGCGGGGGATTGTCCGCAGCCTTCAGGACATGATTACCAATAACGGTGAGGGCAATCCCGAACTCAGCAACCTACCCCGAAAATTTAACATTGCCGTTGCCGGGGGTCGGGATAACTCCGTTCATGCCGAAATCAACGACCTTGCCTTTATCCCCGCATACAAAAACCACACCATTGGATTTAACGTCATCGTCGGCGGCTACTTTGCGCCGAATCAGTATGTAGAAGCCATTCCCCTTAATGTTTGGATTCCTCCTGAAGAGGCTGTCTCTTTAAGTAAGGCAATGCTGGAGGTTTTCCGGGATAATGGTCCCCGCGAGAATCGGCTAAAGTCCCGGATTATGTACCTGATTGAGGGCTGGGGCGTTGAAAAGTTTCGGGCGGAAGTGGAAAAACAACTAGGGCATTCGCTGGAATCGGCGGCTGAAAAAGATGAAATTGACTGGGACAAGCGCGACCATATTGGCGTTTATCCCCAAAAGCAACCCGGACTGAACTACGTCGGTTTGCACGTCCCTGTCGGTCGCTTGTATGCCCATGAAATGTTTGAACTTGCGCGAATGGCGGAAGTTTATGGCGGCGGGGAGATTCGTCTGACGGTCGAACAAAATTTGATTATCCCCAATATCCCCGACACGCGCTTAAGTCCCTTCTTAGAAGAACCACTGCTTCAAGAAAGGTTGTCTATCGATCCAGAAATCCTGAACCGGGGGCTGGTTTCTTGCACAGGTAGCGAGTTTTGCGGCTTTGCGCTGATTGAAACGAAAAACCGGGCGCTTGCCTTGATTCAGGAACTGGAGGAAGAGTTAATTCAACCGCATCCGGTTCGCATTCACTGGACAGGTTGCCCAAATTCCTGCGGTCAACCACAAGTTGCAGATATTGGCTTCATCGGTACGAAGACGCGCAAAGATGGTCAAACCGTAGAAGCGGTCGATATTTGGATGGGTGGCAAGGTCGGGAAAGATGCACACCTAGGCAAAGAAATTATGAAAAAGGTTCCTTGCGAGGATCTCAAGTCAGTGCTGCGAGACTTGCTGATCGAACACTTTGGGGCAATCCCCAAGCAGCCACAAGAAAAGCTAGAAGCAGAGATTGCCGTTAGTCGTTAGTCATGCGTCATTAGTCACTTGCTAATTACGAATGACCGATGACCGATGACTAATGACCCATGATCCATGACCCATGACTAATAACGAATGCCATGAGTGACTCAACAAAAACCCTCTGCCCTTACTGTGGCGTTGGCTGTGGCTTAGAAGTTTCGCCGCCAGCGGCTGCAAATCGGGAGACAAATCGAGATAGCCAAGGAAATCCGATCTGGAAAGTGCGGGGCGATCGCTCTCATCCCTCCAGTCAAGGTATGGTATGTGTCAAAGGAGCGACGGTTACAGAATCGATTGATAAAAACCGTCTCCTCTACCCGATGATGCGCGACTCTCTGGATGAACCCTTCCGTCGCGCTTCCTGGGAGGAAGCCTTAGATGCAATTGTCAGTCGCATTGGTTCCATCCTAAACTCCACTGGCCCAGATGCCCTATGTCTCTACGGTTCGGGTCAGTTCCTGACGGAAGACTACTACCTTGCCCAAAAGCTTTTTAAAGGAATCTTGGGCACGAATAACTTCGATACCAACTCGCGCCTATGTATGTCTTCCGCCACGGCGGGGTATTTTTACAGCCTGGGTTCGGATGGCCCGCCTTGTTGCTACGAAGATTTAGAACTAACCGACTGTGCTTTTATCATCGGTAGCAACACAGCAGAGTGTCACCCGATTATCTTCAATCGGCTGCGGAAACACCATAAACAAAACCATCACGTCAAAATGATTGTGGTCGATCCGCGTCGCACCACCACCGCCGAAGCCGCCGATTTGCATCTAGCCATTCGACCCGGTACCGATATCGATTTACTCAATGGCATCGCTCATTTGCTTCTACGATGGGGCAAGATGAATGTGGATTTCATTGAGGATTGCACCGCAGGCTTTTCCACCTACGCTGAGGTGATTCAACTCTATCCACCGGAAGTTGTCGCCGAACGCTGCGGCATTTCCCTGGATGAATTGATAACCGTTGCCAAAATGTGGGCTGATTCTAAGCGCGTCCTCTCTATGTGGACGATGGGTTTGAACCAATCTTCCGAAGGGACTGCGAAAGTCTCCAGCTTGATCAACTTGCACCTGATAACGGGTCAAATTGGCAAACCCGGAAGCGGCCCTTTTTCCCTGACGGGTCAACCTAACGCGATGGGGGGACGGGAAGTTGGGGGTCTGGCTCATTTGCTGCCTGGATATCGTTTAGTGAAGAATGACCAGCAGCGAACTGAAGTTGAGCAGTTTTGGAAGCTTCCCGCCGGGAAAATTTCGCCGGTTCCCGGTCGCAGCGCTTGGGAAATTATTACCGGACTAGAAACGGGAGAGGTCGAGTTTCTCTGGATTGCAGCGACAAACCCGGCGGTGAGTATGCCAGACCTGGAACGAACGAAAGCGGCGCTAAAGCGATCGCCTTTTACGGTCTATCAAGATGCCTACTATCCCACGGAAACCGCTGCTTTTGCTCACGTTCTACTTCCGGCGGCGCAGTGGGGGGAAAAAACTGGGACGATGACCAATTCGGAAAGAGTCGTCACCCTGTGTCCCGCTTTCCGCAAACCTCTGGGGGAGGCGAGGGCAGATTGGGAAATCTTTGCAGAAGTGGGTCGTCGATTGGGATATCCCGAACAGTTTGCTTTTACTCACTCATCGGAAATTTATGATGAATTTGTGCAGCTAACACGCGATCGCCTCTGCGACCAAACTGGCATCAGCCACGAACGTCTGAAAAAAGAAGGCCCCATTCAATGGCCCGAACCGATTGAAAATGCCAAATTAAAAATTAAAAATGAACCGAGAAAATCTTCCCTCGGCACTCCTAAAAGGCTTTACACCGACTTGCGCTTCTCGACGCCGGATGGACGGGCGCGTTTTGTTGCCAAGCATTCGCGGGGACTCGCAGAACCCCCCGATCCAAACTTCCCCTTTGTGCTGACGACGGGCAGGCTGTACGGGCACTGGCACACGCAAACTCGTACCGGACGGATTGCAAAAATCCGCCAAATGCATCCGCAACCGTTCATTGAGATTCATCCCCGCGATGCTGCGAAGTTGGCGATTCAGGAGAATGACTGGGTGGAAGTGCGAAGCCGTCGCGGAACTTCTCGATTCCCAGCCAAAGTCACTCAGACCATTTCTCCCGGTACAGTTTTTGTCCCCATTCACTGGGGCGATCTTTGGGCGGATGATGCCGAAGCGAATACCCTGACTCACTCCGCATCCTGTCCCGACTCTCTGCAACCCGAACTGAAAGCTTGCGCCGTGCAACTGGTGCCGATTGCTGCCCATCTGATCTCTGAGGAGTGTTTGCTTCCAGAGACTCAATCCAAAGCTTTGTCCTCACCGCTGCCTGTTTGAAGCGATCGCAAAAGCTTTGATTTTCTATCTGCTTTCACGCCTAAATTTCTACCAAAAGCTTACTGTTCTGGGTTAACCCGAACGCTATCTGCTTTTTCTCCAAAAGCGCTCCACAAGCCTGCCTCTCCCAGCGCGATTGGTGTCTGGGATTGGAGTTTTGCAAACGTTGAACTATAAACAACCGGAATCAAACCGAAAATCATCGATACCACCGTAACCAAAAGCACTACCATCAATGGATTAGAGGGTTCTTCCTCCGCTATCAATACTTGGGGGCGTTCTTGCGTTTTCATTACTAAAACCTTTTGATTAATTTCTAAAAATTGTGTGTCTATTTAAATCTAGCAAAAATTCTGTAGCTGAATATACAAAAATCTTCTTTTACAAAAGTTTAAAATAGCCTGAACTTGATTTTCTAGGTAGTGATGAATTTCAGCGAATACTGCACCTATCAAAAGGAGGAAATCAGGTTTAGCAAGTTTGCAGAACCCGCTGAGGGATGCAACCACCATCCGTGTCTAGAGAGGAGTCAATGTCAGGAAATGCTCACATAGGATTAATCTAATTTTGCGAGAGATTCTGGCTCTCCGACCAAATAACGCGATCGCATTCTGAAAATATAGAGACTTATCAATATCATTTAATTTTTTGAAGCCCTTACAATCTAATGGCTCCAAGACTATCCGCAAAACCTATTAATAAATGCTGACTTAGTAAGATGTGACAGATGTATACAGACAGCTTCTAGAACGCCTAACTAGAAAATAGCAGCAGAGAAATCGGTCTAAAAATCCAAGCTGAGGAAAGCAGCTTTAGTAAAAACTTCTCATACCTTCCCTTTGATCAAAGGGAAGTTATTTGCTTGAAAAAATCAAACGGTTATCGCTCAGGAAATACTCAAAAATAATCCCTCTATTACACATTTTGCATGAGTTGAATGCAAAATGTGCAATGGAGAAGAAAGAATACTTCACAATACAGATACAATACCTAACAAGATAGAGATTTCAAAAGAAATCTGTCTTTTGTAACAAATTCTACGAACTCAGATTATTCAGTTCATTACTCTAACAGAAGCGCTTATTGCTAAAAAAACTAACGTTCGGCAGCTCGGCTCGATAAGGTGAGATTTTATGTTTGAAAACTTTCAAGCAAAAAATAGACCGAACCCCGTGGCAAGCGCCTAATTACGTAAATTTTTTAACTAGGATTTATATCCCCGATTGAATCTATAAAATTTACGCTAACCCAAGAACAGTTCCCGCTTTGATGCATACTTTACTTGAAAAGAAGAGGTTCTGAAATGTCCGGATTATGGTCATTTAGCGGTCGATACCGCATCTTACACCTGACCTGGTTTGCATTCTTTTTAACCTTTGTCGTTTGGTTCAACTTCGCCCCTTTTGCCACAGCGGTGAAAGCAGATTTAGGTTTAAATGAAGCCCAACTCAGAACTCTCGCTATTTGTAACGTTGCGCTCACCGTTCCGGCTCGAATTATTGTCGGCATGATTCTGGATCGCTACGGTCCTCGGATCACCTATTCATGCCTTTTAATTTATGCGGCGATTCCTTGCCTGATGTTTGCATTTGCACAGAATTTTTCCCAATTAGTATTAAGCCGCTTAGCGCTGAGCATCGTTGGGTGTGGATTTGTTATTGGCATTCGGATGGTGGCGGAATGGTTTCCCCCGAAAGAAATTGGCTTAGCAGAAGGCATTTATGGCGGCTGGGGCAACTTTGGCTCGGCAGGTGCAGCGTTTACCCTCCCGACAATTGCCACAGCAGCTGCCTTTTTAGGGGCAGGTCAAGTTAACTGGCGGTTTGCGATCGCGCTCACCGGAATTGTTGCCGCTATCTACGGAATTGTTTATTACTTAAACGTCCAAGATACCCCTCCAGGTAAGGTTTACCAACGTCCCCAAAGCAGCGCCGGAATAGAAGTGACTACCCAGAAAGACTTCTGGTTTCTATTACTTAGCAACATTCCCTTAGTCGGCGTTTTGGGCGTCATTGCTTGGCGCTTAAATCAAGTTAAATTTCTCAATATCACTCAACTGTATGTCACCTGGTTTCTGCTGCTGTGCTTGTATGCATTCCAAGCTTATAACTGTTGGAAAGCAAATCACAGCTTGATGACTGGTAAAAAGCGCTACTCTGCTGAAGAGCGCTATCAATTTGGTCAAGTCGTCAATTTAGAAATTGCTTATCTTGCCTGTTTTGGCTCAGAGCTAGCTGTTGTTTCCATGCTCCCAACGTTTTTTCAAAGAGGCTTTGGATTGACAGAGGCGCTAGCAGCGGGAGTTGCCGGAACTTATGCCTTTATGAACTTGGCGGCTCGTCCAGGAGGTGGCTTAATTTCTGACAAGATTGGCAGCCGGAAGTGGACGCTGGCAGCAACGCTTGCTGGCACAGGAATTGGCTATCTAGTGTTTAGCGGTTTGGGTGCAAATATACCCCTGTTCGGGGTAGTTATTGTGACCATGATTGCTTCCTTCTTTGTCATGGCAGCGGAAGGTGCGACCTTTGCAATTGTTCCTCTAATTAAGCGGCGCGTAACGGGTCAGATTGCTGGTAACGTGGGTGCTTATGGCAACGTAGGAGCGGTAATTTACCTCACCGTCTATAGCTTTTTACCTCAGGATGCTGCGGGCGATCGCATATTTTTCCAGATGCTAGGAATTGTTGGCTTAATTTCGGCTAGTCTTTGTGCGTTTCTTCTCAAAGAACCGGAAGGCTCTCATGAAGGTGAAGAAGTCGGAATAACATCCTCAAAAACGCCCGTTTTCTCGCACGAACGCGAACAAAATTAATTTTGGTAGAAGTCCTAATTGGGAATAAATGAGGTGTTAAAAGTTATCCCAACTTAGGTTTAATAACTGTCTTTTTCTAAAACCAACCGAGTAGGGGTGAGATTGAAAGTCACCCCTATATTTTTATGGCGTGTTGAGCGGGTTTAGAGATATGCTTGGCTACTCATGCTTCCTTACCAATTTAGATAGATTATTAACATTCTTTCTGGATAAAGTTGTTTTTAATACACCTAAACGGGTGATTTGGGATTAAGTTAACTTTGCTTTCTTACTCACACTGCTAGTGACTTTGAGGAGATTTTATGTCGTCTCCCGATCGAACAACTGCCAGCAACGAGCATAACGTATATGCTGATACATTACCTAACGATTCCAACAGTGCAGGCGAACTAACTTATCAGCAAATTATTCTCTGTTCGGCAGTCATTGGAATTGCTGGAGGATTAGTTGCAACGGTTTATTATTACGCACTGGAATTAAGCCTGCATTTTGTTTGGCACACGCTGCCTGGTGTTTTGAATCCTTACTTCCCTAGCGGATTTCCCGCCTGGAATTACGTGTGGATTGCTACCACAATTGGGGGATTTTTTGTCGGTCTCACACTGCACTTCATGGGACTTCCCGGTGAAGTTTCTCTAGTCGTTGATAAGGTACACGATCCAGGACGAATTTCCCTACGCCAAACTCCGGCAATGATTGTTGCCTCACTATTTTCGATTGCAGCTGGTGGCAGTGCTGGCCCTGAAGCCCCGCTAGTACAAATCAATGGCAGTTTTGGCGGCTGGCTGGGTCAAAAGCTCAATCTGAGCCTGACGACAACCCGCGTGCTGACTTTCTGTGGCATGAGTGCGGCACTAGGTGCCTTCTTCGGTGCGCCCTTGGGTGGCGCACTCTTCGCCCTAGAAATTCCCCATCGTCGGGGATTGGAATACTACGAAGCGCTCATTCCTGCCGTGCTTTCGGCAATCTTAAGCTTTTTTGTGTTTCGATTTAACACGGGGTTGACGATTGGGGGGATGTATCACTTTGTCGCACCTCCTAAGCTTTCCCTGGTGAATTTAGGTCAAGGCGCACTGCTGGGGGCGCTAGGGGCGCTGATTGCGATCATCTTTATTGTTCTGTTCCGGAGTATTGGGTACTTGACTCAATACATCGAACACCACACGATTGCGCTGGCTACTTTGGGAGGGTTCGCAATTGGGCTGATTGCTTTAGTGTTTCCCCAGACCCTATTTTTTGGCGAAAAGGAAATTCATACGATTGTCGAAACAGGTTCGACGTTTGGAGTGACGATGTTGCTCGCGATCGCGTTTGCGAAGATGCTAGCAGTTAGTTTCACTCTCCACTCCGGTTTCCGGGGAGGATTCATCTTTCCGCTGTTTTACATTGGTGCAGCAGTTGGCTTGGCGATTTCTCTGGCTTTTCCACAAATCCACCCGACAATCGGTATGATTTGCATGATGGCGGCAGTGAACGTGGCGGTGACAAAAACACCGATTAGTTCCACTGTAATTCTCAGCGTGCTTTCAGACACCGCAATGGTGCCGGTTCTGGTGATTGCCAGTTTTGTCAGTTTCCTGTTGACTACCCAAGTCTCCTTGATTCAAACGCAGCGATCGCGCACGCCGACCGGGTTGCAAAACCCCACCTCGCTGCCCCTATATACTGCTGCTAGTGACTTTCCACAAACCAGCCCTTGAATCCTGCCGATATTGAAAGCTTTTTACGATTGTGGTAATGCTCCTAGTAGTCGCAGTTTATGCCTTTAGGAGCTTTTTCTTTGAGAAGTTATTCATCAAAATTTTTGTTATTTTTAATGAATTAATTACCCAGAAAATGAATGAAGACTGACAAATCCACCAATAATTTTTTTCAGTTTGAAGCAGATTTTGTAGAGTCCTTGCGTTGCATTCCGATGCAGGTGCGGATGAAATTAGACACTTGCGGCGTCAAACTAAAATTGCCTCACTGGCACCAATTTAGTCAAGCGGAACGACAAACCCTGGTAGAGATGCCCTGTACCACAACAGATGAAGCTCAAGCCTACCGGAAATTACTGCACCAATTCGTTGTAGAACACACAGGCGTCTCTCCCAGCGACCTTCCGATAGAACCTCATCCAGATTGGATGGATGCTACAAAAATACCGGCTAACATTCAGGAAAAGGCAGCAGAATTTGGAGCAATACTGACACCCCAACAATGGGCAGAACTCACTCCCGCCCAACGCTTTGCTCTCATCAAACTCAGCCGCCCCAGTCACGAAAACCAAAACTTTTTACCCGCACTCCAAGAATTTCACTTAATCTGAGCTATCAAGAAATGTGAAAAAATTGCTACTTACCTTGCTGCGGCATAGTTATTAGGTTACAAACGATGCTGGCAGTGCTAGAGAAAGCGTTTGTGGTTTGTCCCATCACGCTCATTATTCATCTGCCGTCAACTTTACAGGACATCTTCAACATGCCTTTTACCGCTAGCGTTATTTCATGTCAGGAGTGGGGGGCCAGACCCCCCAAACAGTGGTCAGAGGAAACCACACCTAAATACGTGATCGTTCACCATACCGATACGCCCAATCCCCCCAGCCATATATCGAAAGGAACTGTGGATGGAGCGAAAAAATTTGCCAAAAGTGTTCAGAATACCCACATGGATGTTTTCGGCTGGTGGGATTCCGGTCATAATTTTTTGAATACAACGGACGGCGTTCTCCTAGAAGGAAGAAATGGCACTTTAGCAAAAATTAAACGAGGTTTGTGTATTCGCTCGTCTCATGCTGGCAGTGCTCTAGGCAATGAATCGCCGGGAATTGAAAATGAAGGCAGATTCATGACCCATCAGATGGGTGAAAAACAATGGAATAGTTTAGTCGATTTATGCGTTTCAATTTGCAGTTCCTGCAAAATTTCTCCTGATAATATCAAAGGGCATCGAGATTTTTCTGCCACTGATTGCCCTGGTGATTGGTTATACGCTCAACTACCCCGTTTGCGTCAAGCCGTTCGTCAAAAGTTGAGTGCAATCGGTGTTCCGACAGACGATGGTTCCTTAAGAGTTGGATCGCGAGGAGAAAAAGTCAAACAATTGCAGCAGTTTTTGAAGGACAAAGGTTTTAATCCTGGTCCCATTGATGGTAGTTTTGGTACGGGCACAGAAACGGCTGTGATTGCTTTTCAGAAATCCCAAGGGTTAAAGGCGGATGGAGTTGTGGGAACAACTACCTGGAATGCGCTCACCAACCCCACGCAAGTGCCTCCAGTTAATCTGGTGAATATGTGCAAATACTACCAAGGCTTGCCTCATCAAGATGATGCGCTGGAGTGGCTTCAGACGCAGATTCCGAAAGCAACCCTCGATGAGTTTGGGAAAAGATGGCGTAAAACAACTTAAAAATCGGGTAGAAAAGCCAGGAGTTAGGAAAACAAACGATTCAAAATCTTCTCTTCCTCCTAGCTTTTGTCAGCTTCGACAGCAATCCTTGCAGCAGTTGTCAAATTCTCTGTTCTCGTGGATCTTGCCGTGCGTCCTGGAGCAGCTTGTTTCTTCACAACTCAAAGAGGATTGCAATCGCAGTCCTCTTTCATTCATAAAATCTTGGATCTCTCTTCTTACCCTTTCTTTGCACTCTATAGCGCTAACGCGCATGACTTCGCTAGTGCGTCTTCGCGGTTGCTAAAAAAATTTACAACTTAAAGAGGACTGCTTATTCAAGAGTCAGGGTTTGATAACATTTAAGGAATAAGTTGACGAACGGCTTACCGCTAGCTTCATCTGTTATTGCCTCTGGCTTGGTTGCTTGAGAATGACTTTTGGCTTGGCATAAGCGGATGAAAAGTCGATGCCCCCTAATGAAGATTAAACGCGCTCCAAAACATAAACCCGAAAACATTTGGTCGAAAGAATGGGATGATCTACTGCGGGGTGCCGCCGGTGGGTTTTTATTTGGAATTCCGCTACTGTACACGATGGAAGTCTGGTGGATTGGGTCTTTCACGGAACCGCCCGTGATGCTAGCTGCGATCGCTGCCACGTTT
This sequence comes from Trichocoleus sp. DQ-A3, assembly GCF_039961975.1. NCBI lineage: Bacteria > Bacillati > Cyanobacteriota > Cyanophyceae > Leptolyngbyales > Trichocoleusaceae > Trichocoleus > Trichocoleus sp. DQ-A3. The sequence goes on from NZ_JAMPKC010000023.1 coordinate 68,575, forward strand.
ATCGTCGTTTTCCTGCTCAATCGCACCGAAGGCTTTCGCAAATATAAGGATATTCGACCGGGTGAAGCCGTAATGGATACCATTGAAGCGATCGCTATCGGCGTCGTCTGCGCGACAAGTATCCTAATTTTATTGCGCGAAATCACCTTCGATACCTCTTTGGGTGAAGCATTAGGAAAAATAATCTTCGAGAGTGTACCGTTTGCTTTGGGTGTGGCGCTAGCGCGTTCTTTTTTAAGTGGCGATCGCTATCAATCTCCCAACAGCGATGAAAATCCCCCACAACCAGACAAAACCCGCCTCAATGCGACCTTGGCAGATATTGGAGGTACTTTGATCGGTGCGACGATTATTGCCTTTAACATTGCGCCTACTGACGAAATCCCCATGCTAGTCGCCGCTTCTTCCCCTCCGTGGCTGATTGCGATTATTGTTGCCTCGCTGTTAATTTCTTATGGGATTGTCTTTCAGGCTGGCTTTACTAATCAACAACAACGGAAACAACAGCAAGGACTTTTTCAGCGTCCCTTAAGCGAAACTGTTTGCTCCTATTTAGTGTCGCTTCTGGCAGCCACATTTATGTTGTGGTTCTTCCACCAGCTGAGCTTTGACGATCCGTGGCAAATGTGGTTGAGCTATACATTGATACTAGGACTCCCAGCCACTGTAGGTGGCGCAGCAGGAAGGTTGCTAGCATGAGCCAAACGAATCAAGATAGCAATTCATCCCAACAGCAACGACCGCCGCGATCGCTTGCGGAATGGGTTTCCTTTGCGATCGCGACATCTATTGTGGCGCTACTCGTAGGACTGGTGCTGTATGACTGGGCAACCCAGAAAAATGAACCCCCGACTCTATCAGTCACCGCGAAGGAAAGAGAACTTCGTCAAACTCAAGAGCAATTCTACATCCCTTTTGAAGTGACGAATACTGGTGGAGAAACTGCTGAATCAGTCCAGATTATTGCCGAGTTGCGGGTTAATGGGAAAGTTGAAGAAACTGGCGAACAACAAATTGACTTTCTCTCCGGCGGCGAAAAGGAAGAAGGCGCATTTATCTTTAGCCGGAATCCCCGCGATGGCGAGTTAGTCGTGCGAGTCTCTAGCTACAAGTTACCTTAAGTTTTTTGATAACTGCTCATTTCCCGGTTCGCTGTAATTATTGGAAACGATGCAATGGTTAATAACAAACTTGTCGCAGCGAATACTCAATTTGCCTTTAAATTATTTAGGGAACTTACAAAGCAGGAGCCTGACAAAAACATTTTTGTTTCTCCAGCAACCATAGCGATCGCTCTCTCGATGACCTATAACGGCAGTGTGGGGCAGACACAAGCGGCAATGGCGATCGCGCTGGAATTGCAAGAAATGAGCTTGCAACAAGTCAACGAAGCTAACTTACAGTTGAAACAATCGCTAGAAAATCTGGATAACGAGGTGGAGTTAGCGATCGCTAATTCGCTTTGGGCGAATCAGAATGTGGAATTTAAACGGGATTTTTTGAAGCGAACCCAAGAGTTCTACGGTGCAAAAGTAACCAACCTGGACTTTAGTAGTTCCGATGCTTTGGCAACTATTAACAACTGGGTAAGCGAAAACACCCACGGCAAAATCGAGACAATTCTCCAAAAGCTTGACCCTCAAACCGTTTTAATCCTAATTAACGCTATCTATTTTAAAGGTATTTGGGCAAGCCCTTTCGATAAAGAAAATACACACGATAGAGCCTTTACATTACTTGATGGGACGCAGAAACAGTACCCGATGATGTCTCAGCACAGAACCTACCGCTACTACCAAGGTAAGAACTTTCAGGCGGTTAATTTACCCTACGGTAGTGAACAGGTGAGTATGTACATCTTCCTTCCAGATCAAAACTCAAACTTGCAAGCATTCCACAAAAATCTGAACGCTGAAAACTGGAATCAATGGATTTACCAATTCTGGCGAGAGGAAGGAACATTCGTTTTACCCCGCTTTCAGCTAGAGTATCAAGTAGCACTCAATGATGCCCTGATTGCCTTGGGGATGGGAATGGCTTTTGAAGGAGGTTTCCAGCAGATGTCTGCCCAAGACATTGCCATTGCCAGCGTCATCCATAAAACCTTTCTCGAAGTCAACGAAGAAGGAACCGAAGCCGCCGCCGCAACTGGTATAGAAGCCTCATTCGGTCCCCCCGACCCTCCCTTTAGCATGGTGGTTGACCGCCCATTTTTCTGCGCGATTCGGGATGATGATACTGGAAGTTTGCTGTTTATGGGTTCTATTATGGAGCCACAGACTGCAACATCCAAGCAATCAAACAGGAGTTAGGAAAATGGCGGGAAAAAAAATCTTGATGCTCGTCGGTGACTTTGTTGAAGACTACGAAGTAATGGTGCCATTCCAGGCATTACAAATGGTTGGGCATACTGTCCATGCGATTTGCCCCAATAAGAAAGCAGGGGACGAGGTGCGAACCGCAATCCATGACTTTGAAGGCGACCAAACCTATAGTGAAAAACCCGGTCACAACTTCACCTTAAACGCTACCTTTGATGAAGTGGAAGCGACAGAATACGACGCCTTAGTCGTTCCTGGTGGACGTGCGCCAGAATATATCCGTTTGAACCAGAAAGTATTAGAAATCACGCGCCACTTCGCCGAAGCAAATAAACCGATTGCTGCAATTTGTCACGGGTTACAAGTTTTGGTGGCAGCGGGAGTGCTAGAAGGCAGAAGTTGCACCGCTTACCCCGCGTGCGGCCCGGATGTTAACCGGGCAGGTGGGCTTTACGTGCATATTCCACCAGATGAGGCAATGGTTGACGGTAACTTAGTAACAGCACCTGCATGGCCTGCTCATCCTAACTGGTTGGCAGAATTCTTGAAACTTTTGGGAACGAAGATTGAGCATCAAGAAATGGTTGCGGTTTAACGGTCTCAATCCTATCGAAGTTAGATAATTTACTTGTCTTAGCGCTACCTACACTTGCGATTCGGTCTTAGCTCCCCTTTTAAGGCTACGGTGTACGCACATCTTGGGTTAAGGGGCAAAAAGTTGATTGATCCCCTAAATCTCCCTTTTTAAGGGGAACTTTGACTTAATTCGCCACCTTTTTTAAGGGGGGTTGGGGGATCAAAACGGGACTTGCAAGTTAAAGAAGTCTTGTGCGTATACGGTAGCTTTAAAAGAGGGTTTGGGGGCTTTCTTTGGATGTAACATCACTAATCGAGAAGTATTTGATTAGAAATCCAGTTCCTCAATCACAACCGTTCTTTTTTTCTGTTTTTAAAAAACTACTGGCTCGACTGTTCTCTTGTCTGGGTATCCAGCTTATCTACTCGATTACGCAAACGCTCCAACTCTAATCGATAGGTTTCTAATTGGCTTCTTGGAACCGTTAACCCTTCTTGATTAACTCGATTTCCAGCAGGATTATCAATGAGTTGTTCAACTTGATTTAAGCAGGCATTTAAACCGGCAGCAAATTCATACCGAGTTACAGGCCGATTGCCTTGAAAAGTTCCATCGCCATTTCCACTGAGACACCCATAACGCTCTGTTGGAGGTGGCATTTGAGAATTTGGATTATTGGGAATCGCTTCCTGTGCAACTGCACTGTTTGCTAACAGCAAGGCCATTCCCAAAACGGCTGGACTATATAAAAGTAGAGTCTTAAAAAATTTAGACATTTTAATTCTTTCCACTTAACTTGCAAAAAGGTAACTTGAATTCTGCTGAAAAAGAAACTTTTATATCTTATTGTAATGAAAATCAACTAGCTATGTGTTGATTGCTGCTGGGAAAAGTATCAAAGTTTACTTACTTCTAATTACAGATACCAGGTTCCGCCTTCAGACGTTATCCCAGTAATAGGTAAAACGCTAGATACAGCAGATTGCAGGTATATAGAGTACATTGAGGTCAGTGCATGAACAGGTAGAATGAAACCTTACTCCATCGACTTTCGAGAAAAAGTAGTCAAAGCATACGAACAAGAAAACAC
>NZ_JAMPKC010000024.1:0-72430 GCF_039961975.1 Trichocoleus sp. DQ-A3
ACTGCTTGGTGAATGTTGTTTGTGGACTGATTGCCTATGCTCACCAACCGAAGAAGCCATCCATTGCGATTGATTACAATTTACTCCCGCCCACTTAACCCGAACTCACGTTAATTAACTTTGCCTTGTGTAGCGTCCCATCAGTTCTACAGCCTCGAAAATATGACCTTGCTACGGATAAAGCTGTAGGGGCACAAAAGTTTGCGCCCCTACAATCGTTACGTTTTATTTGAGTTCCGCAGGAGGCAGAGCCTCAGGGATGACAAGGTGTTTTAAGTCGAGGGAACCAACCGTTTCCGCAAGGATTCGGCGCGGCGCTTGGCGGTGCCATTGTCAGGCTCGTGCTTCAGCGCTTCCTCATAGCTTTCCAACGCCTGAGCGGTTAACTTCTTCTTCTCGTAAACATGACCCAGATTATTGAGCGCCGTGACATAATTTGGAGCTATTTTCAAAGCTTCTTTGTAGTTGCGAATCGCTACGTCGTACTGCTCTTGGGAGAAGTAAGCAAAGCCTAAGGCATTGTAGATAGGCGCGAGGTTTTCCTCTTCGGCATCCTCAGCTTTGAGTGCTTTTTGAAGCAGCGAGATTGCCTGGGTGTAAAGTTTTTTATCTAAATAGATGCTGCCGAGTTCGTAAAACTCTTGGGTTGTGCATTTGTCGTTTTGCACCTTATTTTGCAGCCGAGAGAGGACACTTTCAACTTTGCGGGTTTTGAAAACCTGGCGCACAACTGCCCAACCGGCAACGGCAAGCAGTACCAGCAACAAGGAGAGATAAAAAATTGCCAGAGAGTTATCCATTGCCCTTCAAATACAGAGATTAATTTGCTTTCTCTATTCATTATGGGACGTGATTGCGGCGGAGGTGGATCGCCACAGGTGCCCTATCGGAAGTTTTCTAAAATCGGTTGGTATCGCTCTGGGGGAGTCCCCAATACTTCACCCGTTCTTGTAGCCAGCCTTCTCGTTTCCAACGCGCGATCGCATCATTTACCCGTTGCCGCAATTGATTGTACTGCAAGCCTTTGGGCATCACTACTGCTAGCGGCTCCCCTGACAAGCGTACCGGCAGCAGTCGGTACTGGGGGTATTCCTGCACCCAGCCGCTGAGAATGCTGGCATCGGCGGCGAAGGCATCGGCGTTACCCGATTCCAGGAGCGATCGCGCCTGTTCGTAGGAATCGACGCCAATTAGCTGAACTTGGGGGATAAGATAGCGCACCGTAGAAATCGTATCCGATCCTTTCAGAACGGCGACTTTTCTCTGTTGCAGATCGTTAAGCCTTTGCAAGGATGCGTCCTGAGTGACTAAAGCGGTGCCGTCTAGGTAGTAAGGAATGCTGAAGTTGACCAAGCGATCGCGCGAAGCATTTTGTGTCACCCTCGCGATCGTCAGATCGACCGTTCCATCCACCACCACCGAGAGCCGCTCTCGATTCGCCACCGGTTGCAACTTTACCGCATCGGGTTTATCTAGGAGTTCTGCTGCTAAACGCTGGGCAATGTCAATTTCCAGCCCTTGCAGTTTGCCTTCCCCATCCCGAAAAGCCAGGGGACGGACATTGTCTTTCACTGCAACCGTTAGGTAGCCGCGCTCCACAATCTCTTGTAGCTCGGCAGCAACCGCTAAGTTTGGCGTTTTTATACTGGCAAAGAGCCAAAGAAAAAACATTCCCAGGCACCGCCTGGGAACGAGGCTGGCAACAAACGAGTGGCGAGCTTCATTCATCCCACCCTCTGGGAAGGACAAAGCCCTACATCCTTCATCCTTTACCCTTGAGCCTGTGTAGCGAGTTGCAGCACTTTGTCAAAGCCAGCGGGATCGAGAACAGCCATCTGTGCCAGCATCTTGCGATTAATCTGGACATTTGCCTTTTTCAATTTGCCCATCAGCTGGCTATAGCTAATGCCGTGCTGACGTGCTGCGGCGTTGATACGGGTGATCCAGAGGCTGCGGAAATCGCGCTTGCGCTTCTTGCGATCGCGGTAGGCGTTACGCAGCGCCTTCATGACCTGTTGATTGGCTGTCCGGAACAAAGTTGAATGAGAACCTCGGAAGCCTTTGGCTAGTTTGAGAATTTTTTTGCGGCGTTTGCGAGCAACGTTACCGCGTTTTACCCGTGTCATGGCTAATTATTAGTTGTTATTGATCGGTGGTCAGCAGTCATTCGTCATTAGTCATTAGCAATTGACTAGAGACTCATCATAGAAAGCAAATTGCTTCCTTACAAATAGGGCAGCATCAAGCGTACATTTTCTTCATCGCGTTCATGCACCAGAGCCATTTTAGAAATCCGCCGTTTCCGGTCAGAACTCTTGTGCTGTAGCAAGTGACTTTTGAAGGCTTTGCGGTGGACGATTTTGCCGCTGCCGGTGGCTCTAAAACGCTTTGCCGCTGCTTTACGGGTTTTCAGTTTAGGCATGGATGGTCTTTAATTCGACACAATCTATAAAGTTAGCACTATTTAGGCTAATTAGACAAGTTATAAATTTCAAATCTAAGGCAGAATCATAGGATTGCCGTTTGAAATGCGATCGTCAGGGAGAGATGCGATGAGTTTGGAAAAGCTCACGATAGGAACAATTGTTGAACAAGCTTTGCAGGACGGATATATGATGCCATCTCTAGCACAAGAGATTGGCAGCATCTGCGAAATTTCGGAAATTTCTGTTGACGACTACATCGCTTTAGATCGCTTATTCGGGCAACTTTTAACCGATGAAGCGATCGCGATTCCCGGAAAACAGTTTATCAATGTGATGGAAGCATTGGTGCTAATAGAAGCGAGCGTGCAGGTGCTAAAAATGGAAGTAACCAACCCTTGCCTTCTGGATCTGGGAGAGATTGCTGCTTATGCGCTCAATCGACTGCCACCCCTCTATGCCACCACTGAGGAAGGCGCTAGCTTTCAGCGTCAGCGTGGCAAGGAGGAACTTCGAGAGTTAATTACCCAGAAAGTTAAAGAAGCGATCGCGCGATCGCCGATGCCAGGATGATTCGGCTGCTCGCCCTTCCCCTGAGTGTATAAAGTGTATACCGCTAGCTTCGCCTTACTGAACCAGAATCCGTCCGGTGTAACCCGATCCGTTGTAGCGTTGAAGTACGTTTTGGGCGATCGCTTCCGCCTTCCCAACCTCTACCAAAGCAACGCAAGCGCCCCCAAACCCAGCACCCGTCAATCGTGCGCCGAATACGCCACGGGTTTCTTGCAACATTCTCACCAGCGTATCCAACGCCGGTACGGAAACTTCGTAATCGTCCCGCAAACTGGCATGAGAAGCATTCATCAACTCGCCAAAGCGCTCCGGAGAGACGCCCTGTATCGCCTCCAGCACCCGGTTATCCTCTGTAACCACATGAAGAGCGCGACGCCGCAGCGGTTCGGGTAAAGATTCTACAGCTTGCGGATCGGTGATATCTCTGAGCGCCTTCACTCCCAACAACCGTGCTGCTTCCTCACAATCAGCGCGTCGTTGGTTGTAGCCACTTGCCGCCAGGGTACGAGGTACGCCGCTATCGATTACCACAACTTCTGCTCCCTTTGGGAAAGGAAGAACTTGACGTTCCAGCGTGCGCGTGTCCAGAAACAGCATCGAATCAGTGTCAGCAAGGCTGGACGCCATCTGATCCATAATTCCGCATTGCACGCCAGCATAGTGAATTTCTGCCTGTTGTGCGAGTTGGGCGATTTGCACATCATCGAGAGTAAGTGAAAGAAGCGATCTCAATCCTCTGAGAGTCGCCACTTCCAACGCCGCACTGCTAGACAAACCCGAACCAATAGGAACGGAGGATGTAACATACACGTTAACCGGCAAGATAGTGTTACCTTCCTGCTCTAAAAGTCGGATACACCCAAATACATAACTTGCGAAACTAGACGGCGTATGAGTGCTTTCTAAAACGTCTACTTTTTCGTCAAGTTCCGCAGAGTAAAAGTGGTGCTGTTCATCTTTGCTAAATCCCAATTGTACCGTCGTTTTTTGGGGGATAGCTGTTGGGAGGACAAATCCATCGTTATAGTCCGTGTGTTCGCCTAGTAGATTTACTCGTCCTGGTGCGCTGGCTTCGACTTCTGGTTCTGTACCGAATACTTGTTGAAAATTCATCATGGTTTGTTGAGAGAAAGTACCTAGCGATGTTTATAATCGCAACTTCTGCCCCCCTTCAGAAGAAGGAGGGCAGAAATTGCGAGAGCTTTTATCAAACGAAGTCTGTCTTCGCTGACTGTCGAGAGGCAAAGTTTCGAGTCTTTACAAATAGATTTCAAACCGGCTGAGAAGCCTTTCCTAACTATATAGACTCAGGATTCAGTTGAATCATCTCCCAAGTCGTATAGGTTCCAACCGGACTCCAAAGCACATAGGGGAGTAATAAAAGAGCCGATAATCCAGAAATCGGTAATACAAACAATGCTAAAAGAACCCCTAAAATAACGCCCGATCCCCCTAATAGCGTACCGACTGTAAGGCTGCGGAGTCTGAGCGTGGTAGGAATGTAAGCGACTGTGACAATTTCCAAGAGTAGGTAAAGTGCCATCAACAACCAAGTTTTGAGGCTACCTGGATCTTGTTCCCAAATTATGGTTGCTGATAAAGCTCCGCCTGCAAAAACAATCGTCCAGATAAACGGAATCAGAGGCTCAAAGACAAGCCAACTAGGTCGGGTCAAGTTTTTGACCCATTGAGTATCGCGCGGTCTAAACAAGAGACTTCCTAGCGCAACGAATAAGGTCACGCCCCCAATAATCATCATTGAATTAATCATTTTTTTACCCTCTGCGATCGCCTAGCGTGCCAAATGGTTTATCGCTATACTTGCGCTCCCGATTGAGCTGAAGCAACCTGTACAAATCGATCGTGTCAATTTCAAGAATGACTTTAATCAGTCTTTGGTGTGAGAGTGTGGGTAATTTTGACTGTTATTAGCTTCACAGCACCCTTTATCTATCAAAAGATAGATTCAAAATTTCAATCCATTCTAGATATAGAACTTACAGTTTTTTCTACTATTTCTGTGGTGGTAGATGAATCTCATAAATGAAGGGAGTTTAAATAAAGTATTGATTATGCATCTCCCTTAAGTCTGGCTTGTTTTATCTAAACCAAAACTTCATAAATTCTCAGTAGAACTACTTAAAGCCAGACCGACCGAATCATGAGGTCTTTAGGGGTTTTTTCGTTTTCTTGGCTCTTCAAAGTTTATTGTTTTGATAAAGATTCAGTATAACTACTAGCATTTTTCCTAAAAAATATGTGAAACTTTCATGACAAGCGAAAACACTCTAAAAAACCTGGCGATCGCCAGATTACCAGCCTAAGTAATTTCCGCAAATATTTATCGCTTCTGTTGAGCGCCAAAGATACACAGTTGCCCTTGGTAAGACAATTGTGGCGATCGCACTTTGGATCATTTCCAATATCAAAATTAAGCTTTACGGAGGGAGGGTTATTTTATGTCTATTTCAACTACTTGGAATAAGTTATCAATGGCTGTTGCCGGTGCAACATTGATTGTAGGAACATTTCATTCGGCTCCTGCGAACGCCATAACATTTAAATTTCAAGGGGATGCTGAAGACGCAGGCTCAGTTGAAGGCAGCTATACCGTCGCCGATGATATCCTCAAAACCTTAGTTAGCGATGTACGGATACAAGCTCCTTTCCTACAGGTAGAGAATCCTTTGGATTTTTTTTCCTTTACCGTGAATGGCAATAACATCTTTAGTGGCAAGCCATCATACTCATCTTTAACATCTTTAATTCCGGTAAATGGAGTCTTTGCTTTCAGGGAGGTTTTGAGACTAGACGTTATAGATGATCGGGGCCTATTTTTCGCCTTTAAGCTAGATGTCGCAACCGCTGATGAAGGACTGATAGAACCGGTTGACCAGTGTTTAGTTAAAGAATGTCAAGGATTTCTGGGTTTTGCCCTTGGAGGTGGAATCAACTCTCCACCAGGCGTTATCGGAGGTGGCTTTGTTCCGCATAAACCTGTGAATGATGTCGAATCCGTACCAGAACCAACGGCAGCGATCCCGCTAGGTATCATCGGCGCTTCTATGCTAATCCGCAAAAGAAAATTATCGTCCTCGCTACACGCCTAAACTAGATTTCAATTAGCAATATTTGCCAGAATTAACTGCTTTGCTACAGCTGGCAATCCCTAAGAATTTGGCAGATTCATGACGATTGCATAGGCAGTTAAAAGCACCGAGTTTATCAACATTCAACTTTACTGAGGCTCGTTTTATGTCTACTTCAACAATGTGGAAGAAATTGTCAATAGCTGTTAGTGCAGCATTTTTGGCTTTGGGAACAGTTAATTTGGCTCCTGCGAACGCCATAACATTTAACTTTCAAGGGAATCTTGATGGAGACTCAGTTGAAGGCACTTACACCGTCGCCGATGAAATTCTAGACTTATTAGTCAGCGATGTACGGATAGGAAATTATCTAGATGTCAAAAATCCTTTTGATTTTTTCTCCTTGAGCGTGAATGGCAATAATATCTTTAGTGGCAAGCCATCAGACTCATCCTTAACATCTTTAATTCCAGTAAATCAAGTCTTTGCTTTCAGAGAGGTTTTGAGGCTAAATGTTAAGGAGACAAATTTGGACTTTCAGCTAAGTGTAGCAACGGCTGATCAGGGACCAGACGAACCTGTTTCCCAGTGTTTAGTTAAAGAATGTCAAGGATTTACGGTTTTTACGGCTCCAGGCGTTAACGGATATGGATTTGTTTCCCATAAACCCGTGAATGTTGTCGAGTCCGTACCAGAACCAACGGCAGCGATCGCGCTAGGTGTCATCGGCGCTTCTATGCTAATCCGCAAAAGAAAATTATCGTCCTCGCCACAGGCCTAAACTAGCTTCCAATTAGCAATATTTGCCAGAATAAACTGTTTTACTACAGTCTGCACATTCTGGCAAATTTTTGGTAATTGCAAAACAAGTAACTCCTCTTGTCGCTAGTCACTCCATTTCAAAAGAGAAATACTATGAAATTACACTTGAGCATTCCCACAGCATTGATGGGCTTATGCCTCAGCTTTTTGGCAGCGGGAGAAGTGCAAGCTGCCAGCTTCACCTTTACGAAAATTGCGGATACAAGCGATCGCTTCAGTTCCTTTCTGTCATCTCCCGCCTTAAATAATGCTGGAACCGCCGCCTTTTTGGCTGGACTAGATACAGGGAGCATAGGTATTTTCACGGCCAATGGCTCCACAATTACCACGATTGCCAACACCAATAATTTCTTTAGTAGCTTTCGTACTCCTCTCTCCATTAATGATGGAGGAACCGTCGCCTTCAGCGCTGTCCTAGCTCAGGTAGCCACAGGTATTTTCAAGGGGAACGGAACAACAACGCCCACTCCTATCGCCCTTGCTTTCCCTCAATCCGACTCGAATGGTGTTGAGTCACCCTGGATTGATGATGACGTTATTGTAGCGAAGGACTACTTTAGCGATTTTTATTCGCCCTCAATTAATAATGCTGGAGTTGTAGCTTTCGTAGAGAGACTTTACCGGGGCGAACGTATTCTCACCAGCGAAGGAAAAGTTATCGATACTATCTTTTATGGCAGCGTCAATTCTCCCTTCATCAATGATGAAAGAACTGTAGCCTATAGAATTGAAAGTGGGAATCCTAGCACGGTAATTGTTACGAGTAACGGCACTACAAGGACTATCGTTGCCAGCATTGGAAATAATTATCCTGAGGATTCTGGCTTTGGTTCCCCTGCCCTCAATAATGTAGGAAACGTTGCCTTTTATGCTCCCCCGGCTATTGATCCAAGCAATGATTGGTATACTCCGCCAGAGCCATTTGTGGGAGGAAAAAATGCAGCTTTGTTCGCTAGCAATAGCAAAACAACAACCTTAATTGCAGACACGAGCGGCTCCTTGAACGGCTTTCTTGGCGTTCCCTCAATTAATGATGTGGGAACCATTGCCTTTTTTACTAAACTGGATGCAGGCGGGACAGGGATCTTCACTGGAGCCGATCCCCTAAAAGATAAGGTAATTAGTACTGGTGATACCCTATTTGGTTCCACCGTAACGTCCCTTAGTTTTTCGCGGGAAGGATTAAATAATGCTGGTCAGGTGGCATTTCTTGCCAGTCTTGCGGATGGCACTACGGGCATTTTCCGCGCCGATCCGGGAGTGTCTGGCAAACCGCCAAAGGATGTTCCCGAACCCACTTCAGGCTTGGGTTTACTCGCATTGGGTGCTTTGGGTGCTGGTTCAGTGATGCAGCGTCAACAGAAACAGCAGATCGACGACTAATTATAGATAGCGATCGCATTCCACTTTTACCCATTCCCACTTGCAACTTCTACAATTTTTGAGAAATAGCTTGTATGGCTACCTTCAGAAAAACACTTTCAGCCTTAGTCTTCAGCACAGCCTGCTTTTCCTTATCTGCACTGATGGCACCTAAAAGCGTGCAGGCTGCTACATTGACTACATTAACTTTTGATGAGCTGCCGACTCAACCAGCGGATGATTTGAGTTTTAAGGGTGTTACATTTGACTTTAAAGTAAATGGAGAAAACTCAACTGCTGCCACCTACAATGTTGAAAGAAAATTGAATCTCGGAGGTTTATTCGGCGTTGAAGAAGCATTTTATTTCCTTGATTTATCACCCCCCGTCTTAGAGATCGGTGCGCCGGGAATCTTAACACTTGACTTTGCCATGTCTACTTCTAATATTATGTTCGACGTGGCGAAGCTAGGGGATTTTCGCTTTCAGCCTCTACCCAAATTAACTGTCCAACTCTTTGACGAAGACTTCACTTCTCTTGGCATCACAGAGGTAATTCTGGATAAAACATTCGTAGACGACTTTCCTTCCCCACTCAGAATTAGTGTTTCCGGCACTACTTTTACTTACAGCGGCACCCCTGTAAAACGGGCAGTTGTAGATTTCACTAACAATTCAGGTTCATGGGGATTTGACAACCTTAGCTATCTAACCGCCGCTCAAACAGCTTCGGTTCCTGAACCTGGTTCTGTGTTGGGTTTACTGGCATTCGGTGCTTTGGGTGCAACTTCACGACTTAAGCGCAAACAGAAAAAGTAAACTAACTCGGCATCCTAGACAAAGCAACCACCGATTTAGGAAAGCGACTCTTTAAGGCGGGTATCACCGGACACGGTTTTTTCTCCTGTAAATTGTCTTGATTATTCCAGTTGAAGGTGTTCCAGCGGAAAGGTCCTTTTTGAGCAGCTGCCATCCAGAGTAGGCGCTTCGCTCGTGTCATCGCCACGTAGAGGAGGCGGAATTCCTCTGCGTTTTTGAGCTGTCCCGCTTGTTCCCAGGCGGCGGGTGCCGGGGGTAAGGGATATTGACCGTGGAGACTGGCGCGAATCTGTGCCCTAGCGACCTCTGCTAGGGTAAAATCGCCCAGGAATTGGGCAGCAGTAGGCACCCAAGGACTGCCGGGAATACTATCTTCGTGCAGAAACGGCATAAAGACATAATCCCAGTCCAATCCCTTGGCTTTGTGCATCGTAATGATGGTGAGTTGACCGGCGCGGACATAGCGGGCGTCTGTGTCTTCAGTTTCTACGGGTTCAAAGCGTTCCGAATTCACAATTTCGCTTAAGACTTCCAGAGTAGAACTCATGGAACTGTTGCCGTAGGTTTGCTGGGCGATGCGTTCGGTTAATTTATCCGCTGTGGCGAGTTCGGACGGGTCGTATTTTAAGGTGAGAGCGAGAAAGGTGGGCAATTGGTAATGGGGCAGTTCCAAGCGGGCGCGAAGCAAACTGCGACAGTACCGCGCCGCCTGATGCACGGGTGGCGTTTGGGGAGGATCGAGCGGGCCAGGATAGAGAAATTGCTCTGGAAAGGTGGCGAGGGCGTTGAGGTCTTGGGTGGGAATCAGCTGGCGCTGTACGAGTACCTCTAGTGCAGCTTTTATGTAGTCGGGGGAGTGGGGGCGATCGAGAAATTGCAGGAGAGCAAGGATTTCGGTGGGGACGTTAGAGTGGCGATCGCTCTGGGAAACATCGTACACCTCAATCTTGTGCTGAGCTTGCAGATAACTGAGTCTTTCAGCCACAAACCGAGCTTGTCTGTTTTCCCGCACCAAAACTGCTGCCCGACCTTTAGGATTTTTCTCAAATAATTCGATCGTCCGCTCTCCAATCAGCTGGACGGTATGGTAAATGTCGCGGGGGGTGTAGATTTCCAGCCCTCGACCCGTTGGTTCCGGGTTGGCGTCAGATTGGGGATCTCCTGCGTCAACGGGATGAATGGTTTGGGGACGAAAGGGCAGTTCAGTTGGGTTTTGGGAGGATTTTGACGAAGTTGTTCCTCTACGGTCGGGTTTGCCCCCATAGGTGTGATTCACCCACTCCAGGACGAAGTTCGCGGCGTCAACAATCGTTTGACTGCTCCGACCCGCTCGATCCATCGTTGCCAAGCGTTCCTGGGCTTGGCAGGCTTCGCAGAAGCGACGGAAGTAAATCGGATCGGCAGGGGTGAAAGTGGAGTTAATTGCCTGGTTGGGGTCCCCCACGCGCACCAAGTTGAGGGCTGGGGAATTGCTGGCGGGTTGAGCGGCGAGAATTTCTAAAAGTCGGCTTTGGAGGGGGCTAGAGTCTTGGGCTTCATCTTCAAAGACGGCAAAGACTTGGTTTTGCCAAAGTTGGCGGGCGCTTTCGTTTTGCAGCACCCGCAGGGCACCGAGAATCATTTCGTCGTAGTCAATCAAGTCGCGCGATCGCAGTAAAGCTTGATATTGCTCGTACAACCCGGCAGCGACGCTCAAAATTCCATAATCATCCGGCGTCTGTCTTGCCAGTTCCCACAAATTTTCCGGCAACAATCCAGAGCTTTTTGCTTCGTGAATTACCGTGTTTGCAAGACTGGGCAACACTTCGGTGCGTAAAACTGCCTGACGGCGCAACCGCTCGGTTTCTTCCCCATCAAATTGCAATCCCTCCAGCAGCGTGGAGTAGCGCTGAGGATTGTGAGAAATCCATCGCTCTACGCAGTCCCGAATTAAGCGGTGACTTTGGTTCGGAGAAACCAAAGTTACCGTTTCCAAATTCAAACCCGATAGCTCTGGATGACGGGTAGCAATATTCAGTGCCAAACCGTGTAACGTATGGACAACAAAGCCAGTTTGCGGTAGTCGCAAATCCTCCCGCAGGCACTGCCGAATCTTGGCTTTAATATTTGCCGCAGCCGAGCGAGTAAAGGTGACAACGACTAAATAGCGTCGAGTATGCAATTGGTAACGAGCGATCGCTAAAGCCGCCGCCACTGCCATCCCGGTAGACTTACCCGCACCGGGTACGGCAGAAACTGCTAAAGGGCCACCTCGCCAGTCAGCCATGCTTTGCTGCCCCGCTCGCAACCCATTGCGGAGTCGCTGCATTGCCTGTTCGCGCACTGCTGCTAGCGACACCTGAGCCAAATCCGGCACCATTTGGGCTGCTGTACCATCTGGGTGAATAAGATTATCGTCATTCATGGCTAATGGCTTGTGAGAGTTTTGAGTTGTAGAGTCGCGGTTTGTCGCGTCTAAGGTTTAAGTTTTGAGGTTTGAGTTGTAGAGTCGCGGTTTATCGCGTTTGAGGTTTGAGTTCCAAGAGAATTTTTTAGTTCAAAATTTAACACTTAAAACTTTTTACTAATTAGCAGCTAACAACAGAAAAACATGAATCGCCTAAAGTTCTTTCTACATTATTTAGCGCTAGCTGGGGTAATTGTCTTGGGCGCTGCTTTGCGGTTTTGGCATCTTGACCTGAAACCGCTGTGGCTAGATGAGGTGATTACAGGGTTATTTAGTTTGGGACGGACTTACAATGATGTCCCGCTCGACGTGGTTTTTCCCCTATCAACCTTAAAGCAAATTTTTACCCTGAAGCCAGATGTTAGCTGTGCTGAAATTGCTCATACACTTGCAACTCAGTCTACCCATCCTCCCCTATTTTTTTGCCTGATGCACGGCTGGCTAAAATTACTCAGCCATGAGTACGGACACGGCGCTACCGTCCCCCTACTTCTGAGCACTGACTTGCGATCGCTTCCTGCAATTTTCGGAGTCGGCGCGATCGCGGCAATTTACTGGCTGGGACGCATCGCCTTCTTCCCCGCTGTCGGTTTGATGACCGCCGCAATCATGGCGGTTTCCCCTTTTGGCGTCTACCTCTCCCAAGAAGCACGGCACTACACCCTTCCGGTGCTGTTGATTACCTTGGCACTGGTAGGATTCATTCAAATTCAGCAAGACCTGGAAAAAAATCGGCAGACGGGATGGCGCGTTTGGCTTGGCTGGGGAGTTGTCAACAGTATTGCCTTCTACGTCCACTACTTTTTTGTCTTGGCTTTCGTGGCGCAGCTGGTGACGCTCCTGACGATATTTTACTGGCGGCGGCGATCGCTTAAAATTCACACCTGGGTTGGGCTTAGTCTGACAATTTTGGGGATTGTACTCAGTTTTCTGCCTTGGTTGCCGGTGCTACTGGGACATTCTGGACGTTCGGAAACCAGTTGGCTTCCGTCTCCCCATAACGTTGCGCCCTTATACCAAACTTTGGTCGGTTGGCTGCTGATGGCGATCGCCCTACCCGTAGAAAGTCAGCCTTTATGGATTGCGATTCCATCGGGGCTGCTGATGCTTCTGTTTGGCTGTTGGCTGGGAAGGCAAATTTATAATTTTTTTAAGGGAAAGAGGCAATTAACCGCCTCTGGAGGGCACACGCAGGTAAATCCAAGTCGCTTTAAAACCCTCTATTCCTCAGCAATTTTCGCCTTGGGTAGTTTCACTTTTTGCGTGCTGCTGCAATTCTTAGCCATTGTCTACCTGCTGGACAAAGACATCACCATTGCCCCTCGCTATCACTTTGTCTATTACCCAGCTTTGTGCGCCCTTTTGGGAGCTATCCTCACCATCGGGACTGCGGCAAAAGAATTGCCCACTGAAGATGCCCAAGAAAATTTTGATGGAAATGCACGAACTCAGCACCAAAGCCAAGATCCATACTTACTCCTGAGTCCTCAGTCCTCAGATGTACTGCTAGTTTGCCTTCTCAGCAGCGTTTTTGTCGTTTTTAACCTGGCATTCTTAAAGCCCTTTAACCCCCTGCAAGTCTCCCACCACATGAACTTAGAACCGACCGTTCCTCTAATGGTTGTGGTGGGATACAACGATTCCCAGGATGTCGCTTTGGGGTTAAGCTTTGCCCTGGCAGTCGATAAAATCCGGGCACCCCGCGTCGGTGATTTTGAGTCGGAGGACGAGAAAGCCTACTTTGCTTTCTTAAACGCGAAACCTAGTTATGATGCCCTTTGGCAAAATCTCTCTGCCATCCAAACTCCTTTGAAATCGCCCCTGAACTTGTGGGTAGTTGCCCCTGGACTCAAGCGGGTTGATTATCCCCAATCGTTGGCACTTGCCGAGTCAACGGGTTGTACGATTGACTCTACTCAGCACTACCGAATCGGGGTTCCTTATCAGCTATATCGGTGTCGTTAGCCAGTTTTGAGTTTTGAGTTTAGGACTTACGCACTAGGAACGGCAAAATGAACCGCGTAAGTCTTGCGAAGCGCGATCGCAATCCTAAATGATTATGAAGTCTTGGCTCTCTCTTCTTACTCTTCCTAAGCGCTAACGCGAACGCGAGGCTAACGCCAACGCTGTTCCTAAAAAAATTTACAACTCAAATAGGACTGCTATATCTTCGCTTTAGACAAGAATAAGAGTTTGAGAGAGTTTTTGCCTGAGTCCTGGAATTAAAGAATTCTCCTGTAACTCAAAACTCAAAACTCTGATTAGCCATTGGCAACTATTCTTCAATCTGCCATAAATCCTTAGTCATGTCTTCATCGACAATTTTCTTCGGACGCAACACTAGGATAATTTGTCCCAAGATGGGCACAGTAGGAGCATCGGGGAACCAGTGAAGTTGCAGCTCTCCTGACTGGTCAACGATAAAATAGCTGCTGTCATTCCATTCTTGTCGAGATCGATCGATGAGAACTAGAATTCCTTCCGGTTTGTTGGTATGTTGGCTGGGCAGCTGGCTGCTGTTGCAGAGAATGACGACCGGGTCTTGTGCGTTCAAGACGACTTGCCAACCGGGTAGAGACACCCAAGATCCACTCCAAGAAGTTTGCACTAACCGGAACGGCTCAATCTGTTCTACTGGGGGAACCAATTGCAAGTCTGCGGGTGTCAAGGGCAAGGCACCGGCGACGGGTATCGTCCGAGGGAGTTGTTCGTCCTCATCCAGTCGGTACAGGGGCAAAGAGGGGGCACGACGAGGGGCAGCACCGGCAATTCCTTCGGTTAGCAGCTGTTCGATTTGATTTCGGGCAGTTTGGCTGTGGGCAAACATTAAGCCGCGTGCAATAAAACGCGATCGCTCTTGCAAATTACTTAATTGTTTTGCCCGTCTCCAATACTGATAAGCAACTGCGTCTCCAGGATGGTCGGTAAATCCCTGCGGTAGAGTCCGCATCCGGGACAATTCTTTCACGTCTTTGGCGACTTCACGGGCAACATCGGCGTCGAGGTTTCTGGATCGGATAAAGTCTGCTGCGGCGACCCGTTCCGGCTCAGTCAGAATCCGCAATTCGTATAAAATATCACTGCCAGTGCGAGAATAGTGCGATCGCACTTCTTCTACTGCCCCACCATTCACTAACGACGTATAGACCTGTGAGCCTACAATTACTTGATTCTGATGTATCGGCTCAAAGCCAGTTGCCTCAAAAATCGCTTGGGTACTGTAACCGGCTTTTTGCAATTTGGCACAGGCGTGTCCCCAGTCAACCCAGGTTCCTTCTTTACGTCGGAGCGAGAACAGCAAATCTTCAACATTCACGTTCGCTGACTCTGGTTGAAGGCTACGATCGGGAGTGTCTGCGGAAGGTGTTTCAGTCATAATGACCTCAAAAAGCTTTTCATCGCTATCAAGCGACCAGGAACGTTTTTAAATGTATCGCGTTCGGGTCACGAATAAATTTACATGGCAAGTTTAGTTTGATGTCCGGTCTGTTTGACGCAAACCAGGAATTCCTAGTTATGTCATTTGTCCCGAAAGCGCTACTAAACAATCGGTCTTAAGATAGATGTTTTGTGTATCTGAATTTGCCTTAACAAGTTGACCAAGAGTTTGTTGTATCGTTATGGACAATGCTATTCCAGAGCTTGATAGTATCAGCCGTCAGTTAATGAGCCTAGAACGCCCCAAGAAGCCCAAAATGTTGGTGGTAGACGATGAGCCAGATAATTTAGACTTGCTCTACCGCACTTTTCGACGAGATTTCAATGTGCTGAGAGCCGAAAGCGGTATTCACGCCCTGGAAGTGCTGGCGACAGAAGGGGAAGTAGCCGTGATTATCTCCGATCAGCGGATGCCAGAAATGAAGGGAACGGAATTTTTGAGCAGAACCGTGCCCAAGTTCCCGGATACGGTACGAATCATCCTCACGGGTTTTACCGATGTGGAAGATTTGGTAGAAGCGATTAATTCTGGACAAGTCTACAAGTACATTACCAAGCCTTGGGACCCCAACGAATTAAAGGCGGTAGTCCAGCGGGCAGCAGATACCTATGAATTGCTAAAGCAACGCACGGAGGAACTGCATCGCGCTCAAGCACAAACGGCACTGCTGGCAACGATTGTGCAAGTGGCTCAGGAGTCTCCCAATGTAGAGGCAACACTAGAACCCATCGCCAGTGCCTTTGGCAGAAATTTCGCAGCAGATGGCTGTATTTTACAGCAGGTAGATGGCAATCAGCTGGTAGCGGCAAAAGGAACTTATAGTGCTGTAGGCGACACGGAAAACTGGCTGGAAAAAGACCCTCTGGTACAGGATGCGATCGCCTCTCGAAAACTTCAGGTTTGGGTAAATACTCCGGGAACGACTCCTCCAGCAAGTATCGAACAATACCAAGCTTCCGGTCTCCAGGCGCATCTAGCGATCCCGATCATCTATCGGAGCGACGTGCTAGCGTTGCTATCCCTCCAGTGGAAACGACCCTGTAAACTACGCGAAGATGAGTTGAAATTCATTCACTTATCCGCCCAGCAGATTGCTCTGGTTCTAACCACGACCCGCACTCATCAGTAATCGTTAAGGGCTAATGGTAATTTCCTAATTAGCCATTAGCCCTTACCTGTTAGCAACTGAAACATCATGACCTCTGAGCATATTCAAGCCATCTTTGACCGCATTGCACCCGTTTACGACGAGCTTAACGATCGCTTAAGTCTGGGACAGCACCGCGTATGGAAGCTGATGACGGTGAAGTGGAGTCATGCAAGTCGGGGAGATATTTGCTTAGATGTCTGCTGTGGGAGTGGTGACATCGCCCAGCTACTGGCGCGACAGGTGGGAGAGAAGGGTCAAGTATTTGGGGTAGATTTTTCACCGGCGCAATTAGCGATCGCGAGAGAGCGATGGGAAAATAGGGGCACCCAAAAGGAGTGCCCCATCACCTGGATAGAAGGCGATGCCCTCAATCTCCCCTTCCCCGACAACCATTTCGACTGCGCCACAATGGGTTACGGACTTCGCAACGTCACCAATATTCCTCGATGTCTGGAAGAATTGCACCGCGTCCTCAAGCCGGGTGCTAAAGCCGCTATCCTAGACTTCCATCGTCCCAGCAATCGTTTAATGCGAAGCTTTCAGCAGTGGTATCTCGATACCATCGTCGTCCCAACCGCCAAAGACATGGGATTGACTGAAGAATATGCCTACATTAGCCCTAGCTTAGATAAATTTCCCACGGGCAGCGAACAAGTGGATTTAGCCGGAAAAGCGGGATTTACCGCCGCGACCCACTATCAGATTGCGGGTGGGGTCATGGGCGTATTGGTAGTAACCAAAGCCTAAGATGGTAGTAGGGGGTAGCAGATGAGTTTTGAGTAATCAGTGTTGAATTATCAGTTATGAATTGACCCTAACTCAACACTCAACATTCAACATTCATAACTTCCCTTAAAACGTAACCCCTGCCTAATTGGATCGCCGCCTTGAATTGGTCTAACCTCTGGCTTTACGTCAGCCCCCCGATTGTTGGTGCAATTATTGGCTATTTCACCAACGATATCGCCATTAAAATGTTATTCCGCCCCTATCGGACTCTTTACATCGGTGGGCGGCGCGTCCCTTTCACGCCTGGATTAATTCCCCGAAATCAGGAACGCCTAGCCAACCGGGTTTCTGACACCATCATGGGTTCTCTGCTGACGCCAGAAGAATTGCAAAATCTGGCACGACGGCTGCTGCATACAGAACGGGTGCAGGGAGCAATTCTTTGGTTACTCCGGCTAGCGCTAGAGCAGGTCAAACCCGATGCCGAGCAGAAAACCGCTAAGATTATGGCGGGAATTCTGCGGGATTTGCTGGGTGAATCGTTTCCTCGCCTGCTGAAAGTTTTAGCTCGCCGCGAGGATTTTCTGGAAGTCCAACTCAACCAAATTTTTGATAAGGTTTTGCTGGAATTTCAGCTGAGTGACGATCAGGCAAAGAAGCTTTCTGACTGGATATTGCAAGTGGTGCTACCGCCAGATATTGTGCGGCAAGCTTTGATAGATTTTTTGACTGACCGCAATATTCAAGTCATTGATGAAGGCTTTCGGGCAAAGACGAGTGGCACTTACTGGGTAGTGGCGAATTTGTTTGGTCTTCGCAACACTCTGACGCGCCTGCGGACGTTTTGCCTGGATGAAAAAGAGGAAACAAATCAGCGGATAACAGAGTTGATTCTCTCTTTGGGAATTCGAGAACGTTTGCAGGAATGGCTGCAAAATCTCTCTTTACAAAATTTGCCGGTTTCGACGGTGCGCCAGTTGCGGAAAACGATGCGCGACAGCGTCCGCAGTTATATTCAAGAGCGGGGCGCTGATTTGTTGCAGGGATTGAGTGACTCTGTGGACTGGGAAAATATTGCTAAGTTAATCCTGGGTCGGCTGCGAACATCGCCTGCTGTCAACGCTTCCTTAGAAGTGGTTAGCAAAGAATTGGCTTTAATTTTAGAGCGCTATTTGGAGCGGGATCTGGAAAAAATTGTCGCTCAAGTAATTCCGATTTTGTCGATCGATCAGGTGATTATTGACCGAGTCAAAGGAACATCGGCGGCGGAATTAGAAATGGCAATTCAAGGCATCGTCAAAAGTGAGTTGCAAGCAATTGTTAATTTAGGAGGCATCTTAGGGTTTGTCGTGGGTTTGTTACAGGGGGTTTTGCTGTTGCTGCGTTAAACTGTGCAAAAATTAACACGGTTCGTCTTGGAGTCTTTCGTAAGCTATGGCTTGGGCAGCTGGGCAGAGGTTATACGGCGATCGCTATATCATCGAAAGACCCCTGGGTCAGGGTGGTGTTGGGATTACCTATCTTGCTAAAGACAGAAAAGGCAATCAAGTTGTCATCAAGACGCTGAAGGACGATGTCCTCAACAACCCAGAACTCGCTTCTTTCCGGGATAAATTTCAGCGGGATTTCCGAGATGAGGCGCTACGCTTAGCCTTATGTCGTCACCCGCATATCGTACAGATTGACAATGCTTTTCAGGAAGGCTCGCTTCCCTGTATGGCGATGGAATATGTGGAAGGGGAAGATTTATGGAAGTGGGTGAACAGGTGGGGACTGCTGTCGGAAACAGAAGCACTACGCTACATTCAGCAGATTGGTGAAGCGCTTACCGTCGTTCACGATAAAGGGTTGCTGCATCGGGATGTAAAGCCGCACAACATCATGCTGCGTTCTGGGAAATTAGAGGCAGTTTTGATTGATTTTGGGATTGCACGGGAGTTTATCCGGGATACTACCCAAGCTCATACTCAAGCTTTAACCCACGGTTTTGCACCGATTGAGCAATATGCTGAGGAAGCGAGGCGAGGCGAGTATACGGATGTCTACGCCCTCGCTGCAACTCTGTATTATTTACTCACGGGAAAGCGCCCGACTCCGGCTTTTGCCAGGGCGGCGAAAGTTCCCTTAGAGGCACCGAGACAAATTAATTCTAGTATTAGCGATCGCGTTGAGCTGGCAATTCTCCTGGGAATGGAGTTTGAACCAGAGAATCGTCCTGCTTCAGTGCAAGCTTGGTTGGATTTATTTAATTTCAGCAGTCTGAATCAAGATGCGGCGACGTTACCCATCCGAAACGTTGAATCAGTCATTACTACGTCTGACACTACGCTTCCCACGACAATGTTTGTCTCTTCAGACGCTTCCCACAATAAGCTGAGTCCGGAGGTGGGGGAAAATTACCGTCAATTGCGGGATTTATTAGCAGCAGGGAAGTGGAGAGAAGCCGATATGGAAACGGCGGCGATTATGCTGAAGGTAGCCCGTCGGGACGAAGAATGGCTGGATTACGAACACATTGAATCGTTTCCAGGGCAAGATTTACGCACCATCGACACTCTCTGGGTAAACTACAGCAACGGACGCTTTGGCTTGAGCGTCCAGAAGCGGATTTACAACGAGTGTGGGAAAGATTTTGTCACGTTTGGCGATCGCGTGGGTTGGCGCGTCAACGAAACTTGGTTGTGGTGGAATGACCTCAATTTCACTTCCGATGCTCTCCCCGGACATCTTCCTGGGTGGCGAGTCGGGGGTTCGGGGGGTGTTTGGGGTTGTTTTGTAACGGTTGGCGAGTCGCTGCTGGCGCGTCCCGATTTGTAAGCGGATCAACTCAAGAGCGATCGCTTTGTTTTGAAGCAGCTGGTTCGCAAGATTTCTGGAAATTAATTCTTAAACAAGTTGAATTTGAAAATTTTCCATTGCTTGTTTTTTCTGGGCGTAGAGACTCCGCAACCGCTGCAATTGAGCCTCTGACAGCACAGATTTAATGACGCTCAGCAATTCCCCCCATCTATACATTTCTGCTAAGGAAGGGGCTGTGTTTAGTTTCTGCTCGTAAAATTTCACCCAAAAGCCGGGGGCTTTATATTGATGCTTTCTCCAACGCTTGCGCCATCTGAGGAAATCTTTGGTAGTGGGTGTCTTTGCGCCTAAAACGGGTGGCAGATCCGCATAGCTGACAAACGTACTCACGCCTTTGCCAACAACGTGGATGACATATTGCCAGCAATCGATCCGATATATCTGTTCGGGGTTGAGGTTAAGCAAAAGCGCGATCGCTTCTTTCGTCACAAACCGAGCCAATTGATGAACAACCCTTGCTTCAGGCTGTGAGCTTGATATCATAAGAATTAACTCCAATATCATGGAGTTTTTGTGGAATTAGCGATCGCTCTTCAGTTTCCGACGCCAAAGGGCGATCGCTTTTTACTGGATAAAATATTTTAGTCGAAATTTAAACTCTATGTCAAGAACAGAGTTAATAAAGTTGCGGATTAGGGAGTTTGCCGCCAAGGAAGGCTGGACGCTGAAGGAGGTTTCCGAACGTTCCGGAGTCTCCTACAGCACCATCAAAACTTATGCAGTGTCGCCGGGAATGGTGATGGCGGACTTAGCTGCTTTAAGAAAGTTAGCGCGAACGTTTGATGTATTGATTGAAGATTTGTTGGAAGTGGTGCAAGAATAAGCGGCGTAACATTCAATAAAGTTTAAGTGAGCGATCGCGCTGTGGGGACATTTCTTGGTACTGTGCCAAAATGAACCCAAGCGTTTCAACATTGCAATCGATGGTTTGGGGCGTTGAAATTAATTTCAGCAGTAGGAATGGACTACAGCAGACTGCAAGATTGACTAGCAGATGGAAATGGAAAGAAGCTGATAAAGAAACTGCGGCTTTTGTACTTAAAATAACCAATCGAAAAAGAAGGTTGGCTAGATATAGAAGCGATTAAAAAGATTCCCTATCCAGACTTTTGTACTATCGAAAAACTATGGTTAAGATACAGCAACGGGCATTTTGGTTATAGCGTACAAAAGAGTATCTGGCAGAGTGTCGGTGGTAAGCTGCACGCTGGCGATAAAACTTGGCAAAGTTTTGGCGATCGCTTGGGATGGTTTGAACAAGGTTGGTGCGAATATGATGAACTTACCTTCAGCTTGGATGCACCAGCAGGACATCTTCCTTGGATGCGATCGCTTAATTTCTCTTAGGGGCGACGTGGATTCTTCATTTTTAATTGTGGAAATGTCTTATCTCGCGTCGAGACTTTCAACTTGTAGCCAAAAGTAATTTATAGCGGTTTGTAAGATTTGCAAAAGACGGGTGATAATCAGCGATCGCTCTCTCTAAATCCAAGTGTTCACAAGCGATCGCTTCTGGCAAGATAAGGAGAAGCGTCACATTCACAAAGGTCATCAGTTGCTATGCGTTTGAAGCGAATCCTTGGCTTTTTGGTGTTGTGTGCGGGTGTTAGCAGCCTCTTCATCTGGCAGGAAGGGCGATCGCTATCCGTCTCCCAAGCTCAACCTCCACCCTTGCCGGAGGGGGTGCGATCGCAGACTGATGTGCCCTATGTGCCAACGCCTAACGAGGTGGTGACAGCAATGCTAAAGATGGCTGACGTTACTCAAGATGATGTCGTTTACGATTTAGGTTCTGGCGATGGAAGGTTGGTTATCGCAGCCGCGAAGGAATTTGGCGCGAAGGGTGTCGGTTTCGAGATTAACCCCCGACTCATTCAGGAAAGTAACGAAAAAGCTAGATTAGCCAGTGTGAGCGATCGCGTGAAGTTTGTCGAGCAAGATTTGTTCCAAACTGACCTCAGCGAGGCCACCGTGGTGACGCTTTACCTGCTGCCTAAAGTGAACGTCCAACTGCGACCGAAACTCCTGCGCGAACTCAAACCCGGAACGCCCGTTGTATCTCACCAGTTCGACATGAAGGAATGGAAACCCGATCGCACTGAAGTGTTGCGGGTCGGTTCTCGCATTCATAGAGTTTTCTATTGGGTGATTCCCGCACAGGTAACAGGAACCTGGCAATGGAATATGCAATCCGTTGGCAGCAAAAACCCCTACACGCTGCAATTACGTCAACAGTTCCAAGAAGTTACGGGAACGGTGAGAATGAGCAATGACGAAATACCAATTACTGAGGCGAAATTAACCGGCAACCAACTTAGCTTTAAAGTTACACAGCCGAAGCAAGGGAAGCTAGTAACCATGCAGTTTAATGGGCGCATTTCTGACAACACCATTATTGGAAGCGTGGATATATTAGGCGGTGCCAAAGTAGATAGACGCAACTGGTCAGCCCGACGCTAATACTAAATTGGTCAAACGCCATTGATGCAAGAGTTTTAACTTTTACTCTAACGCGAGCAACAAAAGAGCGATAATTGCCCGAATTAAAGGAGTTAAACAAATTGTATCAGTCTAACGAAATGATAGTTAGCCTACTTCATTTCTCAGTGGGCGCGTACCGGAACATTGTCTGTAGGGTGTCATCCTTAGACCTCCTGCATGAATAGGAAAGCAATGTGCCAGTTAGAGTCAAGGTAAAGGAGAATCGGGAAAACCTTAGGAAGAAGGACGGCAAGAGGGAGTTAAAATGCCCTATAACGAATTAGAACATCTATCCCGTAGAAACTTTTTAGCGACTTCTGGCAAGATTAGGAGTCTTGAAGAGTCATATTGAACCAGCAGTCTCCCTGGCAGCTTCTCGCAGCCGCTCCACATCACGCATCGGTGGTGCACCAAAGAGCCGCTTGTATTCCCGGTTGAAGTGCGAGGCGTCATCATAACCCACATGGTAGGCAGCACTGTTAGCGTCAAGGTTTTGCCCCAGCATCAGACGGCGAGCCTCTTGAAGCCGCAGTTGCTTCTGAAACTGCAAGGGACTCATAGCAGTGACCGACTTGAAGTGATGGTGGAAGCCTGAGACACTCATTCCTAGATCGCGTGCGATGCTTTCAATCCGAAGCGGCTGGTTAAAGTCTTTGCGAAGTCGATCGACAGCTCTAGCGATGTGGTGAGTGTAGCCACCTAAAACGGCAATCTGACGCAGCCGATTTCCTTGCGTTCCCATTAGGAGTCGGTAGATAATTTCCCGTTTAATCAGGGGTGCAAGCACATGGGTTTCGGCAGGAGAATCGAGAAGCCTGACAAGCCGCACCACAGCATCCAACAGGTCTGCATCCAACGGACTCACGTCGATCGCTTTTACACTAGCACCCCGTTGCACTGAGGGATAGCCTGCCTCAACCATAGCTGAGCCAACGAGGGTAGGGTCGAGATCGAGACGAAGGCCCAGGTACGGTTTTTCCTGAGTTGCTTCTAGAATTTGGCTGGCAATCGGCAGTTCGACCGTCCCCAGCAGATAGTGCATCGGATCGTACTGATAGCGATCGCTGCCTAGAAGGACTTCTTTACTGCCCTGAGCGATCGCACAAAAGGCAGGAATAGAGACACTATGAAAGCATTCCGAAGGAGACGAGGTGCGATAGAAGTGCAATCCTTTCAGCAGCTCGATCGCTCCATCTTGACGAATCGCTTGGGCAATTCGCTCCCTTAGTTCCTCTCGGTTGGCTTGCGCTCGGTCTGCTTCACGCTTTGCCTGAGGGTTATTCATCAACGCTCTATCGGACTTTTCACTCGTTCTTGCAGCGTTCATTTCTGATGTCCGTTCAAATCGATTTATAGACACATCAAGGTCTAGAAAGGGGTTGGCAGCTAAGCCTGTATAAGAATCTAGCGTGGCTTGAATAGAAATGGCTGTAGGTTTGCAGGATTGTACAACGATCCTAGACGATCGTCCTATTGCTTGCCTTTCAGGATTCCTAGAATGAGGTTAAAGCAATGAAATGTGATTCCGGCTGCTTGTAAGCGTCTGGATTTTTATTCAAAAGAAAACTCAGGTTTGATTGGTCAATCGCTTCTGGCGATCGCACGAGAAGCATCATCAAATCCACGGCAGGCATTGGTCGCTGTGGGAAAGCTTTGCATGACAAAGCACAAATTGGAGGAACAGAAATGAAACGGCTCACGATACCTGTCATGGCATTTTCCTTATTGGCTTTGGGGTTCGCGCAGGCAGGGCATACGCAAGTCTCATCTGGCGATCGCCCACAGAGCGTAGAAATCACGCGGAATGGTTCGCAGCCTTCCACCGAAGGAGCAGCCGAATATTTCACGGGTTCTGTGAGTATCAATCCTCTTTTTCCGGTACACGATCCATCCCGTGCATCTGGTGCAAGTGTCACCTTCAAGCCAGGTGCCCGAACCGCATGGCATACCCATCCCCTGGGGCAAACCCTGATTGTGACGGCTGGAGTTGGCTGGGTTCAGCAATGGGGCGGTCAAATTCAGGAGATTAGACCCGGTGATGTTGTCTGGATTCCACCGAACGTAAAACACTGGCACGGAGCCACAGCAACTACAGCCATGACCCATACTGCGATTCAAGAACAACTTGACGGCACCCCTGTGAACTGGATGGAACAGGTCAGCGACGAACAGTACGAAGGGAGATCCTGATGCTTTCGAGATGGCTTCCCACCAAAGTAAAAAACGGTCAGAAGCGAATGCTGATTTTGCTTCTCGCCCTGGCGATGTCCCTGAGTTCCTCAGCCTGCCGTGCCGACAATAGTATGACCAGCAATGCCCCGTCAGAGATACCAACTGAACTATCAACCGAGCAGACAAACAGGATGAAGATCAACATCCAGATCGGAAACAAGGTTGTACCAGCCATGTTGATTGACAGCAAAACCACTCAGGATTTTATTTCCCTGCTGCCATTAACACTGGCGCTAAAAGATTACGCAAACACCGAAAAAATTAGTGATTTGCCAAGACGATTATCCACAGAAGATGCACCTCCGGGCAGCGATCCTGCGGTTGGAGATATTGCTTATTACGCTCCCTGGGGGAATTTGGCGATGTATTACAACGATTTTGGATACTCAAACGGACTCATTATCCTCGGAAAAATTGACGGTGACATCGAGGCATTGAATGTGCCTGGTTCTGTAGAAGCGACGATTGAGTTGCGATCGCAGTAAAGAGGGTACGAAATGAAACTGCTTGCGACGACTATTGAGCCAAAGTGAACCCGCTAAATAAACCCACACATACGAACAAATCAATGAAACACCGCGTTCTAATACCAACCCTCTTGATGAGTGCAATCTGTGCAACGGCGGCATTTGCGCTCGACAAAACACACGTCTGGCGTAATAGCCCCCAAGCACTCGCGCAGCAGTCCCCTGTGGTCGAGGGGGCGGACAACTTCTATAGGAGCGACAAGGTGACGGTGCAGAAGGTTACATTCAAAAACCAATACAACATGCAGGTTGCTGGGACTCTCTTCATCCCCAAAGCCTTGAATCAGAACGCCAGGAATCCGGCAATCATTGTCGGGCACCCAATGGGCGCAGTCAAAGAACAGAGCGCAAATCTGTATGCCCAAAAGCTGGCTGAGCAGGGATTTGTCACCTTGTCCCTCGATTTGTCTTTCTGGGGCGAGAGTGAGGGGCAGCCTCGCAACGTTGTTTCACCGGATATTTATGCCGAGGATTTCAGTGCTGCGGTCGATTTTCTGGGCACTCGACCATTCGTTGACAGGGATCGGATTGGCGTTCTCGGGATTTGCGGCAGCGGGAGCTTCGTCATCAGCGCCGCCAAGCTCGACCCGCGCATGAAGGCTATTGCGACGGTCAGTATGTATGACATGGGTGCTGCCGCTCGCAACGGGCTTAAGCATTCTACGACCCTGGAACAAAGGAAGAAATGGATCGCAGAGGCGGCTGAGCAACGCTATGCGGAGTTCACGGGCGGCGAGACCAAATACACAAGCGGGACTGTGCATGAACTAAATGAGAACTCCAGCGCCATTGAGCGTGAGTTCTATGACTTCTACCGCACTCCCAGAGGCGAATACACCCCCAAAAGTTCGTCGCCGAAACTGACAACGCATCCGACACTTACCAGCAACGTCAAATTCATGAACTTTTACCCGTTCGATGACATTGAGACGATTTCGCCTCGTCCCATGCTGTTCATCACGGGTGACAATGCCCATTCTAAGGAGTTCAGCGAAGATGCCTATAAACGCGCAGCCGAGCCAAAGGATCTCTATATCGTTCCGAACGCGGGACACGTCGATTTGTACGACCGGGTGAACCTTATCCCGTGGGACAAGCTTGCGTCCTTTTTCAATCAGCACCTCAGTCGGTAAGCGAGAAACTGGCAGGAGAATATATGCTACTCAACTCGAATGGAAACTTCACAGATAAGGTGGCTTTTGTCACCGGAGCAGCGAACGGCATCGGTCGAGCGACAGCGCTGGCATTTGCCCGTGAGGGCATTAACGTGGTGGTCGCTGACATTTCAGAACAAGGCAATCAAGAAACAGTCCGCATAATTGAGGAACTCGACGGGCGGGCGGGAGCTTCGCTGCTGCCGAAGGCAATCGCCATCAGGTGCGACGTGACGCGAGCCGAGGACGTGAAGGCGGCTCTGGACAAGACCATTGAGATTTTCGGGCGACTGGACTTTGCCTTTAATAACGCTGGTGTGGAACAGAAGATAGCGGCGACTGCGGAACTGGATGAGGCAGATTGGGACCGCATCGTCAACATCAACCTGCGCGGCGTGTTCCTGTGCCTGAAGCACGAAATCCTGTTGATGCTTAAGCAAGGAAGCGGCGCGATCGTGAATACCTCTTCAGGTGCTGGAGTCAAAGGCTTCAAAGGTCAAGCGGCTTACGTGGCTGCAAAGCACGGCGTGGTCGGACTGACCAAGGCGGCGGCACTCGACTACGCCTCACAAAACATTCGCATCAACGCTGTGTGTCCCGGAATCATCGACACCCCGATGATGGATCGCTTCAGCGGCGGCACTCCCGAAGGACGAGAACGAGTGATCTCGCAGGAACCAATTGGCAGGATGGGCCAGCCCGAAGAGATCGCCAACGCTGTCATCTGGCTGTGTTCGGATGCGTCCTCCTTCGCTGTTGGGCACGCCCTGGTCGTCGATGGCGGTCAAACGGTTTAGTGATGTGCGTCGCCAACCAGATCGAACCCTAAACGCACGACAACAAAGCATTGTCGCCATCGTCTCCTTCACCGCCAACGGCGATGACTCATATCGCTACTCAGAAGGTACTCGACGGCAAGCCCTTAGACTGGATGGAAAAGGTCAGCGACGAACAATACCGGGACAGATTCAAGACCGAGTAGAAGTAAACCAGCTTATCTTCCAGATTGGAGCATCAATTTATGTACAACGCCAAAGCTTACTCCGCAGTCAGTGCAACATCACCGCTGGCCTCCGACACAATCGCACGGCGCGATCCTACTGAGCACGACGTTCAGATTGAAATTCTCTTCTGCGGCATCTGCCACTCCGACCTCCATTCAGTGCGGGACGAGTGGAGCGATTTCATGTCCACAACCTACCCGATCGTTCCCGGTCATGAGATCGTCGGACGGGTCACTCAAGTCGGTTCAGCAGTGACCAAGTTCAAGTCGGGCGATCTAGTAGGAGTTGGCTGCATGGTCGATTCGGATGGTCACTGTCCCAATTGCAAGGCTGGCTTTGAGCAGTTTTGCCAAAATGCGATCTTCACCTACAACTCTCCAGACAAGCACAAGACCGCTCCAGTTACCTATGGTGGCTATTCCAATAGCATTGTTGTCGATCAACGCTTCGTGCTGCGCGTTCCCCCAAACCTCGATCTAGCTGGAGTTGCACCGCTCCTGTGTGCAGGCATTACCACGTATTCGCCACTCCGTCATTGGGGAGTTACAGAGGGTAAGAAAGTAGGTGTGGTCGGTCTGGGCGGATTGGGGCACATGGGCGTGAAGCTTGCTCATGCAATGGGAGCGCACGTTGTTGTCTTTACCACGTCCCCCGACAAGAAAGAAGACGCGCTCCGCCTGGGTGCCGATGAAGTTGTTGTTTCCCGCAATGCTGACGAGATGCAAAAGCACGCTGGTAGCTTCGATTTTATCCTCGATACCGTCGCTGCCAAGCACGACATTAATGCTTATCTCAACCTGCTGGACCTCGACGGTAACATCACCCTGGTTGGTGCGCCTGAAAAGCCTCTAGATGTCGCGGCATTTAGTCTGATTATGAGTCGCCGCAGTCTTTCTGGCTCTATGATCGGCGGCATCGCCGAAACCCAAGAGATGCTCGACTTTTGCGGTGAACACAATATCACCGCCGATGTTGAAGTCATCCCCATCCAGAAGGTCAACGAAGCCTACGAGCGACTGCTCAAGTCCGATGTGAAATATCGCTTTGTAATTGATATGGCTTCTCTGAAATCTGAATAACCGAGGTGAAACTTCGCAGGAGTACCAATGCAAACGCGCTTACGAGCGCTTGGTGAACAAGGACGCGCGCTATCGCTTCGTCATCGACATAGCCCCGCTGAAGGCAGGCGCGTCGAACCGAAGCTAACCCGCTAGATAAACCCACACATACGAACAAATCAATGAAACACCGCGTTCTAATACCAACCCTCTTGATGAGTGCAATCGGCGCAACGGCGGCATTTGCACTCGACAAAACACACGTCTGGCGTAATAGCCCCCAAGCACCCGTGTAGCAGTCCCCTGTGGTCGAGGGGGCGGACAACTTCTATAGGAGCGACAAGGTGACGGTGCAGAAGGTTACATTCAAAAACCAATACAACATGCAGGTTGCTGGGACTCTCTTCATCCCCAAAGCCTTGAATCAGAACGCCAGGAATCCGGCAATCATAGTCGGGCACCCAATGGGCGCAGTCAAAGAACAGAGCGCAAATCTGTATGCCCAAAAGCTGGCTGAGCAGGGATTCGTCACCTTGTCCCTCGATTTGTCTTTCTGGGGCGAGAGCGGTCGTCGGATCGAGCGCCCGTTTGCGACCACCTTCCGTGGAAGCTCAACTCTGGAGAGCGACGTGACAACGAGTAAGCCTGACGAAATCCCCGAAGCGGTTCTTTGGCTTGATTCGGATGCGACTTCGTTTGTAATTGGACATGCGATGTCCGTCGATGGAGGATTTGTACGCTCCCAAACTGAGGAGGACGCTTCAGGGGCGAGACTGGCACTAATTTGACAACAGGATGCTTGTCTTTCGAGATCGTGACTTCTTCACCACGAAGTGCCACCTCAATTAATTTGGGCAGAGGTTGAGATGCCGCAGCGAGATCGATTTGCTGCATAAATCTAACCCTCTTTTTTATTCATCTTCCATCTTTTCTAAAAAATCCGTGTCTTGATACACTTGGTCAAGTGCCTGCTGTTGAGTCCGACGGGAAGGACGACGGTATTTTTTGGCTTCTAACCTGGGTTCGTATTGACTGTGCCCTTTACCCTTGGTTTTCATTTTCAGGGTGGCGTCGGGATCGGCTTGTTGGTTCAGATGAGTAGAAAGAGCGATCGCATCTTTCAGAAAATCTAGATAATGCTCGTAACGTTCCCAATCCCCTCGCACCGCACAATTCGGCTCATCCCGATGCAGGCAATCACTAAATTGACATCGGGCAACCGCTAAGCGCTGGCGTGCTTCTGGGAAATAATGCACTAACTCTTCCGGAGTCGCATCCAAGTCTGGTTGGTTGAATCCAGGGGTATCTGCAATGAATCCGCCTGTCGGTAATTCAAACAATTCAACGTGTCGCGTCGTATGACGCCCTCGGCTGAGTTTGCCGGAAACTTCTCCGACGCGCAGATTGACGCTGGGAATAAGATAGTTTACGATGCTCGATTTCCCGACGCCAGAAAGACCCGCAAAAATAGTAATTTTATGATTTAGTTGATGCTGGAATTCTTCTAGACCTCGACCTGTGTGGACGCTGATAAATATCGGTTGGTAGCCCCATCCTTGCAAGCGATCGCGCCATTGGTTGAGTTGGTCAGTTGTCACTAAATCGCTTTTATTTAAGCAAAGGCAGACTTCTAAGCCAGTAGACTCTCCTTTTACCAGAAAACGACTCAATTGATAGGCATCCAACGTAGGTTCTTCTAGGGCAAAAACGAGAAGAATTTGCTGAGCATTTGCCACTGGAGGACGATCTAGTTCGCTTGTGCGGGGTAAAACTTCGGCGATTGCTCCCCGTCCACCTGCCCAGTCAGCTTCCTCAATTAGAACGCGATCGCCTACCATCACCTTCTGACCTATTTTTTTCAGCCTTGCCCGACGAGTACACAGGAGAAAGGGAGTTATCGGCGGGGTGTCAGCTTCCAACTCCGGACTACTGAGGTCTAGTCGCACTTGATAGAAATTCGCCTGCACAGCCACCACCGTCCCAATTAACGGCGAAGATTCTTCCAACCGATCAACCGGATCTGGAAATTTCTCCTCCCTCTCCTCTCCTGTCGGCGGTAGCGACGGAGGTGGTACAGAACTCATAGGGAAGCTGGACGCCGCACCCTCAGGGCAAAAAAGCCTGTGCGGTCTTCAGACGCAATGAATCGCGTCTCTTCAATTGTGTAGCCCGCCATCGCTAAACTATCAGGAACCTGCTCAATTGGCTCACCCGGATCTAGCCACACTTCTAATAAGGTGCCGGGTGCCATTTGTTCCAGGCGGAGTTTAGTGCGAACGAAGTTAATCGGGCAAGGCGTCCCCCGCAAGTCCAGCTGAGCGTCCGGCACATCCGTTGCAGTCGCTGGATTGTCGATCACTTGAACAACCCTCCTAAAAATCCTTCTAAACCGCCTTTCCCAGTGCGATCGCCTTTGATTTTAGCCAGCTTCTCCAGCAGTTCCCGTTCTTCAGCCGTAATCCGATTGGGAATATCTATTCCTACATTAATCAGGTGATCTCCCCGGCTGACTGGGTTCCCTAGTTTGGGTACGCCATGATTTTCTAGCGTCAGCACCGTATTCGGTTGCGTTCCCGCCGGAATTGTTAACTCTACCGGCCCATCTACTGTATTCACTTCCAGACGGCATCCTAAGATCGCCTGCAAGTAGCTAATCTTAATCTCTGACAGGACGTTAATCCCATCCCGATGAAACTCTGCGTCTTCCTCAACAAACAAATAGACGTACAAATCTCCCGGAGGCCCACCGCGCAGACCAGCGTCTCCTTCTTTAGAAACGCGCAGCCGGGTTCCATTATCTACCCCTGGAGGGATTGTAATTTTAAGCTTTTTCGTCTCCTGTTTGCGACCGACGCCTCCGCAAGTTTCACACTTGTCCTCAATTACCTGCCCTTCACCGTTACAGGTGGGACAGACAGAGACTTGGGTAAAGCTACCAAAGGGAGTCCGTGTCGCACGACGCACTTGACCGGAACCACTGCAAGTCGGACAGGCTCGCGGTCGCGTTCCTGGCTTGGCACCTGCACCGCTACAGGTAGCACAGGTTTCTAGATGGGGAATCCGGATTTCTTTTTCGCCCCCAAAGACGGCTTCCCGAAATTCCAGCTTTAAATCTAACCGCAGGTCGTCGCCGCGAACGGGACCGCTACGTCTGCGAGCAGCCGTTTGA
Organism: Trichocoleus sp. DQ-A3; assembly: GCF_039961975.1. Classification (NCBI taxonomy): domain Bacteria; kingdom Bacillati; phylum Cyanobacteriota; class Cyanophyceae; order Leptolyngbyales; family Trichocoleusaceae; genus Trichocoleus; species Trichocoleus sp. DQ-A3. The sequence goes on from NZ_JAMPKC010000024.1 coordinate 31,336, forward strand.
CCCCCGGTACCCCCAAACCCACTGAAGAAGCTTTCAAAAATATCGGCAAAGTTACCAATATCGCCTAAGTCTGGGCCAGCTCCGACACCAGAAGCGACTCCGGCTTCTCCATAGCGATCGTAGCGAGTCCGGGTTTCTGGTTCCGAAAGGACTTCGTATGCTCGATTAATTTCTTTAAAGCGTTCTTCCGCCCCTGGCTCTTTATTGACATCCGGGTGATATTTCCGGGCCAGACGGCGATAGGCACGCTTAATTTCCTCTTTGTCTGAGTCACGGGAGACCCCGAGAATTTCATAGTAGTCGCGGGCCATAGAACGCTGCTTCTTTAGGGGTTAAGGGTTAGGAGAACGGAAAAATGAAAACTTTAGATATCCTTCAATTTTTCATTTTTCCTTTTTTATTTTTAATTGATTTAGTCAACTGGCTCGTAGTCAGCCTGAACGGTATTATCGTCATCAAATCTAAAGTCATCGTCATCGGGTGTGGAGTCAGGCGCTTCACGAAACTCTGGGGATATGCCACTTTCCAAGCTTTCGTAATCATCCGGTGTCTCGCGTCCGCTGGCTTGCTGGTACACGGCAGCACCAATCGCAAACAGTGTCTGCTGAAAATCGTCAATCTGTTGTTTGATCTCCTCAACACTAATTGAGGGGTTAGCCAGCGCCGATCGCACCGCTGTAGCCTTCTTATTTGCCTGCGTTTTGATATCCTCTGCAACTAGATCCCCGTTATCATTTAACGTCGATTCATAGCTGTAGAACAGGCTATCAGCCTGATTTTTCAGCTCCACTACTTGCATCCGACGCTGGTCTTCTTCGGCATAGGTTTCAGCTTCGTGCCGCATCCGTTCGACTTCGCTGGCACTCAAGCCGCCGGTATTGCTAATCCGGATACTCTGCTCTCTCCCAGTGCCTTTGTCTTGAGCCAATACTTTGAGAATTCCATCAACGCCAATTTCAAAGGACACTTCAATTTGAGGGATGCCTCTGGGAGCGGGGGGAATTCCTGCTAGGAGGAATTTGCCAAGACTTTTGTTATCTTTCGCCATCGCCCGCTCACCCTGTAAGACGTGAATTTCCACGCTGGTTTGTCCGTCGGTGGCGGTGGAAAAAACTTGGGATTTCGTCGTGGGAATTGTGGTGTTGCGCTCAATAATTTTTGTAAACACTTCTCCCAAGGTTTCAATGCCCAAGCTTAGGGGGGCAACATCCAATAGCAGCAGATCCTCGACTTCGCCGCTTAAGACGCCTCCTTGGATCGCTGCTCCCAGCGCCACTGCTTCATCCGGGTTGATCGACCGATCGGGTGCTTTGCCGCCAAAAAACTTCTTAATCGCATCTTGAACCGCAGGAATTCGAGTTGAACCTCCCACCAAGATGATCCGGTCAATCTCATTAGCTGTCAAACCGCTGTCTTTGATCGCCTGAGCTACAGGCTCAATGGTACCTTCCACCAAATGGTTGACGAGTTCTTCAAACTGGGCGCGGGAAAGTTCCATCTCTAAATGTTTTGGCCCGGTTTCATCGGCGGTGATGAATGGCAAATTGATGGAGGTGCTGCCCATGCTGGAAAGTTCGATTTTGGCTTTCTCTGCTGCCTCTCGCAACCGCTGGAGAGCCATTTTGTCGGTTCCCAGGTCGATGGAATCTTGCTGTTTGAAGTTTTCGATCATCCAGCGGACAATGCTGTTGTCAAAGTCATCTCCGCCTAGATGGTTGTTTCCAGAGGTAGCTTTGACTTCAAAAACGCCGTCACCCAATTGGAGTACGGAAACGTCGAAGGTACCGCCCCCTAAGTCAAACACCAGAATGCACTGCTCTTCATCTTGTTTATCCAAGCCGTAGGCAAGAGCAGCTGCCGTGGGTTCGTTGATAATCCGTAAAACTTCCAGTCCGGCAATGGTACCGGCATCTTTTGTTGCCTGCCTTTGGGCGTCTGTGAAGTAAGCAGGTACGGTGATGACTGCCTGGTCTACCTGTTCGCCAAGAAAGTTTTCTGCATCCTGCTTTAGCTTTTGCAGGATCATCGCTGAGATTTCTTGGGGGGTGTAGTTGCGTCCCCGAATTTGGACATCGACGGTATCATCGCGACCTTTGATACAGGTGTAGGGCACGCGCGATCGCTCTACTTCGGTGTCATCCCAGCGGCGACCGATAAAGCGTTTAATGCTGTATACCGTATTTTCGGCATTGGTGACAGCTTGCCGTTTCGCTAGCTGACCAACTAGGCGATCGCCGCCCTTGCCAAATCCCACGATACTTGGGGTCGTTCTCCCTCCTTCTGTGTTAGAGATGACGATGGGTTGACCCCCCTCTAAAACAGCCACGCAACTATTGGTCGTGCCCAAGTCGATGCCAATGACTTTTCCCATAGCTAGCTGTAGTAAAGGTTTACAGGATTTGTTAAGTAGCCGTCGAATTGCTTGTCCGAAATGGTTCGGACCCGGCACCAGATTTCCATCAATTTGATTGTAATTTCTGACGCCTTCAACCGTCGATGCAGTGCATCAAACTCCATTAACTTTCGCCAGAAAGCGGATGACCTTCCTCTGAGGTTACCACGGGCTCCATACCAGCAGCAACTTTGACTAGGGCGTGGCGCAAGACGCGATCGCCCAAGAAATAGCCGCGCACCAGCTGTTCGATCACGGCTCCTTCTGGATATTCATTCGTTGGTTCCCGCATCACGGCTTCGTGGAGATTGGGATCGAAATCTTGACCCTCCGGACGCATGGGAGATACTCCGATGCGCTTGAGAGCGTCTGCCAGCTGTTTGTAGACACTCTGGTAGCTTTTGTGGATGCTCCATTCTCCATCAGTTTGCGGCTTGATCTGCGATCGCGCCCGCTCAAAATTATCCACTACGGGCAGTAACTCAGTAATGGTGGTGCACTTGATCTGCACCTCCGAGTCTTCCTTCTCTTTGAGAGTCCGCTTACGGAAATTTTCAAAATCTGCGGCTATCCTCATGTACTGAGTTTTGAAAGAGTCACACTGTTGCGTGCGCTCTTCCACTTGCGCTTTTAAAGCCTCCACTTCCCGCGTCAATGCTTCTACAGCCGCTGCGTTGCTGGCTGCTTCTGCGTTACTTTCGTCTCCGCTGGCTCCGGAGGTTGCACTGGCATCTGATATCGCATCAGATGTTTGGCTTGTGCCATACACTGACGCCTCCCCTAATGGTTCTCCATTCAAGGTTCCCGTTTCAGATAATGGTTCATTCCCCATTTCCTGTGCCACCGCCTGGTTATCAACCATTGGAGGTGAAGTATTGTCTTGCTGATTTTCTTCCTCGTTCATTGGGCTATTATCCCAGCTAAGAGACTGCTCGCGCTCATTTTAATGGGTAGTCCTGTCGATGTCGCCACTACCACCTTCCCTTCTGTATCAGGTTGGTGTCTCACCACTCCCTGAGTTAGGGATGGAGGGAACCGGCGCATTGCCACAAAACTTTCCCCTTTCTAGAATCATAGTGTGCCCAGGCATCCTGCCAATACTCTTTAAAGCTTTTGGCTTGACTTTCTGACAAGGCTTGGGTGGGAAAACCGTATCAACACGCCAACCCTACATTGTGCCAAGCTATGCCATCTGCTGGCATTTGCACAGAATTTTCTTTATAGAAGCAATTGCCTACTTTCCGATTGTAACGTCATCTTCACGAATTTCAGGATAGCCATTGAGCGAGTGGGCGTGCCAGACATCAGAATCTAGACAGTAGACGATGTATGAATCGCAAAATAAATTAAGACAATCCTACGCCTAAGACTTGGTTAAGGCTATTATCGTGAATGTTCCCTACCACGTTCAGCTTTACAGGCTCCTTGTCATTAACCAAGTCGTGTCCGAGTCTTCCAAGGCTCCGGCAGGTCTTAAATCTTAAAACTTACAGCATCGTTGTACGGATATTACTGCTTGCGGCTAGTGAGGAGCAAATTGGCTTATCGCGTCAATTTTGCCTTTAAAATCGCCGCAACGGCTCAGCATAAGTGATGAAACGGTCTGGTGATACTGCGGGGGCGCAAGCCTAAGTCGCGATCTAGATCGTAAAAATTTAGTTTTGGGCTGACGATAGCAATTTTCCTTCATGGTTTTGGGAACAATTTGTAAAGAGGTATTCTCACGGATCTATGACTCAATCCTCACCACGAAATCGCGCCCTTGCTGTCCGCAATGAGTTTTCGCCCTTCGGCAACCAGCTGATTCAGGCAGGCTATGTTGACACCGACCAAATGCGGCAGGCTATGGTAGAAAGCCGCAAGTCTGGTAGACCCTTAACCGAGGTTCTAGAAACGATTACTGGGCGATCGCTTCCCCCAGATTTGCTACGTCAGTATAAAAAACAACAGCTTTTTGAACTCAAAATTCTTTACGGAGTTGAATCTCTAGATCCGGAAATCAGCCAAATTCCCACTTCTCAGATTGGGTCTTTGATTGAAACCCTGATTCCGATCGATATCTGTAGTCGCTATAAACTGGTACCTTTAACGAAAAATGACACCCAGCCCCCCTCGGTACTGGTGGCAATGGTCGATCCAGATAATTTAGCGGCTCAGGACGATCTCAACCGCATCTTACGACCCCAGGGCATCGCCTTGCAGCGAATGGTGATCACTCTGGAAGACTGTTTGAATCTAATTAACCAATACAAGGATGAGCAAACCAGGAAAGAGGAAGTAGCGCGAATCCAAAAGTCTGTGGATGTCTCAGACGTTCTGGATAATTTGAACGACTTAGGCGATGCACCTCCTGAAATTGAAGATGACCTGAATGTAGAGGATGCACAGGGCGCTCCCGTCATCAACTTGGTTAACAGAATCCTCCTCAAGGGTCTGCAAGAGCAGGTTTCAGACATTCACATTGAACCCCAAGAAGAATTCTTACGCATTCGCTTCCGGAAAGATGGGGTGCTACAACAAGCCTTCGAGCCGTTCCCGAAAAAAATCATCCCAGCCGTCACAGCTCGCTTCAAAATCATGGCTGAGCTAGACATTGCCGAGCGACGGATGCCCCAGGATGGTCGTATCCGGCGGGTGTTTGAAGGGCGTAAGGTTGACTTTCGGGTGAATACCTTACCCAGCCGCTACGGCGAAAAGGTGGTCTTGCGAATTCTCGATAACTCTTCCACCCAGCTAGGTTTGGATAAGTTAATTTCCGATTCAGAATCGCTAGAAATTGTCAGAGAAATGGCAAGCCGTCCCTTCGGCTTGATTTTAGTAACCGGGCCAACTGGGTCTGGTAAATCTACCACCTTGTACTCGGTTCTGGCAGAACGGAACGATCCGGGAATTAATATCAGTACCGCAGAAGACCCGATTGAGTATGCCTTGCCTGGGATTACTCAGGTACAGGTAATTCGAGAGAAGGGAATGGATTTTTCCTCGATCTTACGAGCCTTCATGCGCCAAGATCCGGATGTAATTCTGGTGGGTGAAACGCGGGACAAAGAAACGGCGAAAACCGCAATTGAAGCAGCACTAACCGGACACTTGGTGCTGACAACCCTGCACACCAACGATGCCGCCGGTGCGATCGCCCGCTTAGACGAAATGGGCATCGAGCCATTCATGGTATCGGGTTCCCTGATTGGGGTTCTAGCGCAACGCTTGATGCGGCGTGTTTGTAGCGAGTGTCGCCTTTCCTATTCACCCACTTCACAAGAACTCGGTCGATTTGGTTTATCAGCTTCTGGAGACGGGGATATTACCTTCTACAAAGCCAATACTTTACAACCCGATGAAGCGAAGGAAGCCAAAAGCAGAAATGCTCTGTGCCAAAAATGTAATGGCATTGGCTATAAGGGACGTGTGGGTGTTTATGAAGTTATGCGCGTGACCGAACGCTTGCAAAATTTAATCAGCCAAGGTGCCCCCACCGAGCGCATTAAAGAAGCAGCCGTGGAAGAAGGGATGAAGACATTGCTGGCCTACAGCTTAGACCTGGTACGCCAAGGTTATACCACTCTCGAAGAAGTAGAACGGGTGACATTTACAGATTCTGGTCTTGAGGCAGAACTCAAAGCCAAGCGTAAGAGCGGTCTAGAATGTGTCACTTGCACTGCTGAGTTAAAACCAGAGTGGCTAGATTGTCCTTACTGCATGACGCCTCGCTTTTCCGAATAAATTTCAATCGTCAATCGCTAATGGCGAATGGCAATCACCCAAGCTACGTCCTTAGTCACGGAAAATTAGCAACTGAGAAATCAAGAATCACCCCAGGAGACAGCCTCATGGAATTAATGATTGAAGACTTGATGGAGCAACTCATTGAAATGGGCGGCTCAGATATGCACATCCAGGCAGGAGCGCCGGTTTACTTCCGCATCAGTGGGAAACTCAATCCCATCGGTGACGAACCGCTTCCTCCCCAAGAGTGTCAGAAACTCATCTTCAGTATGCTGAACAACACGCAGCGTAAGGAATTAGAGCAAAACTGGGAACTTGACTGCTCTTATGGGGTTAAGGGATTGGCTCGCTTCCGCGTCAATGTGTACAAAGAGCGGGGCTACTATGCGGCGTGCTTAAGAGCGTTGTCTTCTAAAATTCCGAACTTCGATCAGTTGGGTTTACCAGATGTCGTGCGGGAATTGACTCACAGACCGAGAGGAATGGTGTTGGTGACGGGGCAAACGGGTTCTGGGAAAACCACCACCCTGGCTGCGATGCTCGACTTGATCAACCGGACGCGGGCAGAACACATTCTAACGGTGGAAGACCCGATTGAATATGTTTACCCGAACATCAAGAGCTTGTTTCACCAGCGTCAAAAAGGCGAAGATACTAAGAGCTTTGCGAATGCGCTGAGAGCCGCGCTCCGGGAAGACCCGGATATTATCCTGGTAGGGGAAATGCGCGACCTAGAAACCATTGGTCTGGCGGTGTCAGCGGCTGAAACAGGTCACTTGGTGTTCGGTACCCTGCACACCAGCTCAGCAGCAGGTACTATCGACCGGATCTTGGACGTATTTCCTCCAGAGCAACAGCCCCAAATCCGCGCTCAGTTGTCTGGTTCGTTATTGGCAGTCTTCAGCCAATGCTTAGTGCCCAAACATAATCCGAAACCCGGTGAATATGGTCGGGTAATGGCGCAGGAAATCATGCTGGTAACGCCAGCGATCGCTAACTTGATTCGAGAAGGAAAATCTGCTCAAATTTACTCTGCTATCCAGACTGGAGCAAAATTGGGAATGCAGACGATGGAACAGGCTCTAGCTGGCTATGTCAAAGCTGGTGCCATCTCCTTTGAGGCGGCAATGGGCAAATCATCTAAGCCTGAAGAATTACAGCGTATCCTGGGGACATCGCCCGCGACGGGGGCAAAAGCTGGCGCTCGGTAGGTTCGAGGCGGTGTAAAACCTATTGCACTAAGCTTGTATGATGCCAGGTAGTCCAGACCGAAATATCTTCGGTCTGGACTACCTGGCAGCCCTCAGCAGAAATTGTCAAAAACCTCCCCGGAAGACACCTTCCCATTACACAAATTTTCCTTTAAAAAGCCATTCTTCTTTCACTTAGAGGTGAGGTATGCCTACCTATATTGCTGATGTTCGGGACTCTAAAGGAGCCGCTAAGAAAGACAAAATAGTTGCCGACTCCCTGGGCAGTGCCCGCGACGCCCTGCGCGAAAAATGGGTTTCTGTTGCAAATATCAAAGAAACTCAAAGCTTTGACCTGAGCAAATTAAACCTACAAGACATTCAAACTTCTTTAGCGAAGGTTACAGTCAAGGACAAAGCCGTCTTTTCTCGTCAATTTGCTGCGATGGTCAATGCGGGTGTGGCGATTGTTCGATGCTTGGGTGTGCTTTCCGAGCAATGTACCAATCCCAAGCTCAAAAAAGCGCTTGTGGAAATTAGCTCTGAGGTTCAACAAGGTGTGAATCTCTCGGATGCGATGCGTAAACATCCGGAGTGTTTCGATAATCTCTACGTCAGTATGGTGCAAGCTGGAGAGGTCGGTGGTGTCCTCGATGAGGTACTCAACCGATTAGCCAAAGTCCTAGAGGATATGGCACGCCTGCAAAACCAAGTCAAAGGAGCAATGGCATACCCCGTGGCAGTGGGCATCTTGGCAATCATTGTCTTTATTTGTATGACGGTGTTTTTGATCCCGATCTTTGCTGGCATTTTCCAAGATTTGGGGACAGAATTGCCTGCGCTAACCTTGTTCATGCTGTGGCTCAGCGACATCCTCAGAAGTTGGAAGGTCATCATCCCTATCATTAGTGTTATCTTTGCCTCTTTTGTTTACAGGCAGTATTACAAGACGCCGGTTGGTCGTGTGACAATGGATCGCTTTTTCTTGAAAATGCCGCTATTGGGTGACTTGAATGAGAAATCATGTGTTGCTCGTTTTTGCCGCATTTTTGGAACCTTGACTCGTTCTGGAGTGCCCATTCTCACTTGCATGGATATTGTGAGAGATACGGCGGGGAACCAAGTAATTGCCAACGCAGTGGAGGCAGCCAAGCAAGACATTCAACAAGGTGGGATGATGAGCTTAGCTTTGCAAAAAGAGCAAGTTTTCCCAATCCTGGCAATTCAAATGATTAGTATTGGGGAAGAGACAGGTCAGTTAGATGCCATGATGATGAAAGTGGCAGATTTCTATGAAGATGAGGTTGAGCAAGCGGTGAAAGCACTCACCAGCGTTCTCGAACCCATCATGATGGTAGTGTTAGCGGGGATGGTCGCGGTGATTTTGCTTTCGATGTATCTCCCCATGTTTAAGGTGTTTGACGAGCTAGGCTAATCAATTTCAGGTTTTGGATTTTTCTCATTCCCAGATTTATCTGGGAATGAGATTTGGGATGGAGGGCTTATGGTACTTAACGATGACCTAATCTCCAATCTAAGATTGAAAATTTAAAATCAAAATATGTTTGTTAAGCAATCCTATTACGAAGCTAGCTTGGCAGAGTACAGTGACCTGTCGGGAGCGATCGCATTGCTCAAGCAGCACCGACCTTATCTGGAGATGATTCCTAGTATGCGCCGGTCTGAGGAGAGCGCGATCGTCATTCCTTTGCCGGTGGTGCGGATTCGCCATGCCTTATCTAAAGCAGAAAGCGCTAGCGTTGTCACATCTAGAGGGGAAGCCATTCGCTTGCCCTGTGATGTAGCAATTTTAATGTGTGACCCCGAATGGAAAATCAAAATGGGGGTGGAGATTTTTGTCTTCATCCACCGTCCCCAAGAAGACTTCTCCGACTTGTTGAGTCGCTGGCGACAGACCCAAGTGTGGCTGGACAAAGAATATGAGTGGTTGATGCCGCTTCGCCATCAACACATTTTTAGCGAGGGTGCTGACAAGCTATATCCTTTGTTTGTTGTATTTCCAGAGACGCCAGAACGAATTAAGCGAGGCTTAATGGGAGCCTGTCTCCCCTTTGTCATCCAGACACCAATGTTGGATGTTGAGGAACAGGCACAGGAATCTTTTTTGCCTGAAAGTCCAAACGTTTGACGGTTGAAGCAGGTTGAAGGGTAATCAACCTGCTAACCTACCCATTTTCAACCTGTTATACTACTTGACAAACTGCGGCATGACTTCGGCGGCGGTCAACAAACCGTAGATGCCTCGACGATGGAGTGCTACTCCGGCTTTGAGATAGCCGAAGGCAGGGCCGCAGACATTGGCTGCCATACTGGTTTCATCGCCAAGGGTGAAGGTATGAGTAGAAATCTTGCCTTCAAAGGTGCGACCTGTCACTTGGACATTCGTGCTGAGTGGTTTTTTGGGATTGCGGGTATCAACGACGCCGCCGACCGTAACGCGATCGCGCGGACAAATTCCAGCTAGCTCTAGCATCACATCATCAGCGTGTTCCATATTCTCCAGAGCCAGGATGCCGTTGGTTTGATCCAGCAATGCTTCCACTTCGGCATCACTCATGGCTCTGGCGCGCTCCACATCGTAGCCGGGTAGATGGGCAATATCTTCCCGAATTGTCGCTCGGTAGGCTTCCCAATTTGCAATCCCTACTCCAAATGTAATCTTGACGCTATGGATTTCGGCATAACTTTGGGCAGAAAGAGCCGCTGCTGCCGTTAACAACCCAGGCGTCGCCCCACAGCCAGTCAGATAAGTAATTCCTGCTGCAAGAAGTTCCTCTTGCAGATCCAGTAGCTGCTCGACAGCGCTGGTACGCTTCAGGGCGTCTACCAGAACCCCCCGCCAGCCAGATTGAATAAATTGCCGCGCGACGGACGCCATAAAGGTGTTGGGCAGATTAGGCAGTGCCAGGAAATATCCATCTACCGGCTTAGCTCGTTCGATTAAGTCCTGGATGCTCTGGCTGCTGAGGGTGCCTGTCGGCTCTAAATAGCCAAGAGAACCCCTTGTTTGGTAAATTGCAATGCTGGCATCGGGATCTAACCCTTGGGCGGCGTAGGTATAGCCTTTCTGGTCAGCAGCTGCAACCCAGATCATCTCGCGTTTTGGCGCAAGCACTCTGGCGGCAGCCTGCCCCAGTCCACCAAAGCCTAAGACGCCCACTCGAATGGGGGTTGGGGAGTTGATTGAACCTGTGACTTGCTCTGCACTCATAGCGTCTTCTTGCAATTGAACAAACTTTAATTATCCAGGCTCCTGGACGCGCCGGTTCGTTCACTTTTGAGAGCTTGAGCGATCGCTCAAGAAGTCTGTTGGCTTTTTTGCTCAATTTCGGATAATTTCTCTATCTTGACGCAGATGTAAAGTTAAGCGACACTGACAAATAATCAAAGTAAGACTCGCCTAATTAATTAAGTTTTGTTACGTTTTAACTCGTTGTGACTCAATTGCTCAACATTTGAGCAACATTAATTTATTAATATCCCAGCGAGTCAGTTCTAAGAAAGATGTCTTATCCGGCAGCATCAGCAGTATGGTTCGTGCCGCCGCCTAACTTGAGCAATCCCTAACCAATGAGCATGGAAACGCTAGAGTTTATCATTTATCCGGATGGTCGGGTGCAGGAGAAAGTCACCGGAATTACTGGGAAATCCTGTGCCGAAGTGACTGCCGCTATTGAAGCCCAATTGGGTCTGGTACTGACTCAGGAACCGACTTCTGAATTTTTTGCCTCAGTGATTCATCAGAGTGCGACGGCGACAGCCGGGGCAACTTATAGCGAGTGGTAAGGTAAGTTTTTTTTGAGTCCAACTTAATTTATTTGAAAAAATCGTCATGTCACACTTTAGCAACATCAAAACTCAAATCCGCAATCTTGTCTCGTTAGAAGCCGCTTTGACCGACTTAGGAATAGATTGGAAATCTGGCCCGCAAACAGTGCGCGGCTATCGCGGTCAAACCCTTACGGCTGATGTTGCCATTGAGCAAAAAAATGGTTATGACATCGGTTTTCGTTGGAACGGTCAGGAATACGAACTTGTTGCTGACCTACAGTATTGGCAGCAAACGGGTTCTGTAGAGCGGTTTCTCAACCGAGTGACTCAGCGTTATGCTTACCACACGGTTGTCAAAGAATCTGCAATGCAGGGCTTCCAAGTTGCCGAGCAAAAACAGAATGAAGATGGTTCAATCCGCCTAGTAGTGCAGCGCTGGAGTGCCTAATGTCTGATTACCCAACTCCTGAACAGCCAACTCCCGAACGTTCTGGCTTGGAGCCAGAGTTAGGTGGTATTTGGCGGGATGCCCCGGAACGTTCGGGTTTGGAGCCGGAGTTGGGTGGCACCCTGCGGCAAAAAGGCGTCTATGTTGATGAAATAACCTGTATTGGCTGCAAGCACTGTGCCCATGTTGCTCGCAATACTTTTTATATTGAGCCAGATTATGGGCGATCGCGTGTAGTTCGGCAGGATGGAGACTCGGAAGAAGTCATTCAAGAAGCAATTGACACCTGTCCGGTCGATTGTATCCACTGGGTCGATTACACGGAACTGAAAAAGCTTGAACAAGAGCGGCAATATCAGGTGATTCCATTGATCGGATTCCCTGCTGACCATGCGATTACGGCTGTGAAGCAGCGGCAAAAGAAGGTTAAGAGAAAGCAACAGAAATCCGTAGACTAAAGGTTCGCTGGTATAAAAAATGCCCGTCTGTACGGGCTAAATAAATAAAACCCCCAACAGATGCCTGCTATTGGGGGTTTTATTTAAAGCGTTGCACTCTCGCTTCTAACGAGAAACCCCTTGCACGACTGGACGCACACCAGAGCCAGGGAACGGTTCCGGAGTACCCAACCAGTTAAAGTCATTCAGCCGAAAACTGATGGAACCCAGCTGCAAAACAGGGTTGTAACGCAGGACAATGTTATAGGTGCGGCGGCTGTATTCCAGAAAGTAGTCGGTGCTGATGTTCTCCTTAGTATTTAAATTGACCGAGGTTTGAAAACCCAGGCGAAACGGGCCATAAATCTGTTGGGTAATGCCAGCGGAAAGGACGTTGGTATCCACGAGGCGGTCAAATAAGAAAGGTGATATACCACCACGAGCAACTTGAGAGTAGGTAACATTAAACCCGGTGTAATCTAAAAAAGGTCGGGAGAAATGACCGAATTGCCCTTGCACCCCAATGCTCCCGCTCAAGGATTCCTGGCTATCCCCACTACTGTAACCACTATAAACGCCGGTGATGCCCGTCGTTAATTGTACATAGGGAACAACTGGCACGGGTGTGTAGCGCAATCCTTCGGTGGGGGTGGCAGGCAAAGCTTTACCGCGCCAAAGTAAAAAGTTGCGGTTGAGGGAGGCACTCGCTTGATAGCGACTGAGACTGACGCGATTGTTGGTTTGCCCTGGTTCGAGCAAGTCTAAACGGTCTGTATCTGCGTTAATGAACTGGGCACCAGCTTGATAAGTGAGGTTGATGCCAGTATTCCCTAAGGGAATTACCGGAGAAGTCAGAACTGCACCTAAACTACTCTGGACGGTTTGATAGCCGAGGGAGCCGTTGAACAGGCGATCGCGGTAGCTATATTCTAAATTTAAGGTATGGGGTAGACGGGTGCCGATAATCTGGCGCAGCCGCAGGCTCGCTCTTAGCTGGTCGTCTGCGATCTCTTCCGGATCTAGACTGGTGAAAACAGCCGACCCTCTCAGGGTCGTGGTGGGGCTGAGGGTGGCATCTAGTCTAGTCCTGAGACCAAATACGGAGGGATCGATGAAGCTTCCCTCAGAAACGGCTTTTTGAAGAAAATATTGCGGGGTGACGCGCAATCGCACGCGGTTGGTAGAAATCAGTTGAAAGGTTCGTTCCGCAAACACACCGCCCCGGTCTTCAGCATCATACCCGAAGGTGACGAGACCCGGTTCGGTTTCGCTCCGGTCAATCACTCTGCGATCTTGAAAAATTGGGATCGAAAAACCCTGGTCAAAAACGACGCGGGAGCGGGTGGTGGTAATTTCATCTACCAGGGGCGAAATCCGCCTAAATCTGGCTGTATCTGCCCGTACCTCAAGTTCTGGTGGCGAAAAGGGGTCGTTGGTTAGCCGAACATTGGTGGCAAAGGCTCCTTCGGAGTCGAAATCTACCCGATCGGCTTGAAAGCGCAACCGGTTAATTGCGCCCCCTTGCTGAAACGACTGCTGGTTTTGGATGTTCTGACCAGCCCCAAAGACCAGTCCGTAGCCGCCGGGACTGGTGATATTCGAGACGGGTTGGTTGGCGGTAATGCGATCGCTTAACGGTCGTACTGAGGCAGCCGCAGCACTGGCATCATTGGGTAAAGGACTCGAAAAATCTGCCCCTGCTGAAGGCTGGTAAATCTCGCCACTGGCATTTAAGAGGAAACCGCTATCCTGGGCAAAATAATACTCAACGCGATCGCCCCGCAGCACTTGTTCGCCTCGCGTCATAGCGACATTCCCGTCCCCCACTACAACGCGATTCGGCAAGTTTATCTGTAGCCGATCCGCATCTACTACCGCACCCTGGTAGCGCAAAACAACATCGCCTTCTGCTGTAACGACTTGTCGATTTACATCGTATTCTTGCTGGTCAGAAGTTAATTCCACAACACCTCCCGTACCACCAGAAGTCGTAGGTGGCGTCGTACCAGGGGTGGATGCTGGTTGATTGTCTGGAGGGGCAGGTGCCGGTGGGGGTACTAATGTCGGTGCGGGTGCCAATTCCTCTTCAGGCCAAGGCTCACCTTCCGACACGGGCACTGGAGGAGCAGACTCTATCTGAGTTTCACTCGGTAGAGATTCCGGAGATTCCGGAGATTCCGGAGATTCCGGAGATTCTAGGGGTTCTGGAGGCTGCCAGTCAACACTCGGTAGCTGCTTCTGCAACACAGGAGTTGCCGCGCGTTCTTTTGCGATCGCAGCCTGACTTTCAGTGTTCTGTTCCCTAGGTTCTGACTCTTGATTTTCTAGCGACGAAGCACCAAATTCAGCAACGTTCGGCAAATCCTGGTCTGGGTATGCGTAAGGGCGAAGCCGTTGTGCTGATAATGCAGGGTCGTCGTCATTCTGGTCTGTCTGCACAGATGCTTCTTCCCTACCATTCCGATTCCGGACGATTGGATGACCCACTGAAATTGGGGCACCAAGGGGGGCAGCTTTTCTGGTGGGGATAGAAATTACAGAGAGCGAGGAAGAAGACTCCGGCGCAAACGTTTCCGGCTGCGTCGGGGCAGCAAGGATCTCAGGTTGCAGGGTTCGCTGGGAATCCGATGCAATTGTTTGAGCGGAGACAGCTAGAGGAGTGACATCCTCTGGCGGCAACGTGTTGATAATCGCAGGCGGTGGGGGCGGCGGAACTGGTTGGGGCATCTTCTAGCAACAGGAGTTGAGCGGACAGCACCAATGCCTATCCTCAACTGCACTCTGAGTAGGGTGCCTCGCAGTGGACTGCTGCCCCGACATCGGCCTGAGGCATAAAGCGATCGCTGTTTATTCCAGATCCCGGCGTTTTGGGTTACGGGAAGGATCGCTGGACAAAAATCCAAACACAAAGAGCAGGCTGAAGAAGGCAACGACTATATAAACGACAATTTTGAGAGTCACCATACCGATATCTACTCCAGACGGGAAAGGCTGAATGTTGCTGCCTTAAAGGCAGAACAACTTTCTCATAATACCGAAATATTGCTTCATTTTTGCCTTGAGTCTGGAGTGATTGTTGACCTCAAGCGGTCAGTCCAGCCGTCGTTTGAGCTGCTTAAACTGCTCTGACGATTGCCAGAGCGCGAAGTTTCCCTAGCGATCGCTTAGTTGTTATACCACGAGATCGCACCCGGTTCCTGGGTTTTAACTTTTCCCTGGCTCAAAATCTAGGAAATTGCAGAACCTGGGAAATACTGGAATCTTTGCTAGGGTGCGATCCCAGATAGCTAAGGTGTTTGGACGCCAGGAGGATAAACACGCGAATGCCACTAAATGCCACTAATGGTGCCCAAGGGCAGCGTTGCAAGAGACGCGATGTTCACCGCTTTTAGGCGATCGCTCCCGTGCTAGGAGCGCTTTTCTAAACAAATTTTCTCAATATTCCCTGGAAAAACTAGGATTTTAGATTGAAAGCGGCAGCTTGCTAAGGGCAGCTAGCTGGATAAAGGGATCAACATTTCCAGTCCAAAAAAAGAGTATAAAGAGCATCCAACTTGTAGCGGAAGTGAGTACACAATAGCTCTATTAAGACTTTAGAGGCTTTGTCAATGCAGCCGATTCGGACATTTAACGTTTCCCCCGCCTTGCCGTCAAGACTAGAACCCTTACGAAAACTGGCATATAACCTGCATTGGGATTGGAACTTTGAAACTAAAGAGTTATTTCGCCGCCTAGACCGCGATTTGTGGGAATCCAGCCGTCACAATCCAGTGCTAATGCTGGGAACTATTTCTCAAGCGCGGCTACAAGAAGTTGCTGAAGATGAAGGCTTTGTTGCCCACATGGAACGAGCCAGCCGCCAGCTAGACGACTACCTGCAAGAACGGACGTGGTATCGCAAACACAGGAATGAGGTGAACGGTCAGAGGACTGAGAAGAAACAAGAAAATTCTTCTGCTTCCTCGCTCAGTCCTCCGTCCTCAGGACTCAGGACTCAGGAGTGTTATGCCTATTTCTGCGCGGAATTTGGTCTAACCGACTGCCTGCCCATTTACTCTGGTGGCTTGGGCGTTCTCGCGGGAGACCATCTGAAATCAGCCAGTGACTTAGGCTTACCGCTGGTTGCCGTCGGCTTACTCTATCAGGAAGGGTATTTTGCCCAGTACCTCAATGCCGATGGTTGGCAGCAGGAACGCTATCCGGTTAACGATTTCTACAATATGCCGTTGCACCCGGAGCAAAATCCTGACGGTTCGGAACTGCGGATTTCTGTAGAGTATCCAGGGCGCACCGTCTATGCCCGTGTCTGGCGCGTGCAAGTGGGAACTGTGCCCCTATACCTGCTCGATACCAACATTGAGCCAAACAATCCCTACGACCACGACATCACCGACGAGCTGTATGGTGGTGACTTGGATATGCGGATTCATCAGGAGATGATGTTGGGCATCGGGGGCTTCCGGATGCTGAAGGCGCTGGGATATAAACCCACTGTTTACCATCTGAATGAAGGTCACTCAGCGTTTCTGATTCTGGAACGCATCCGGATGCTGATGCAGGAAGAGAAACTGGATTTTGCCGCCGCTAAACAAGTGGCGCAAGCAAGTCAAGTTTTCACGACTCACACGCCTGTCTCTGCTGGGTTCGATTTGTTCCCCCCGGATAAGGCTCTTTATTACGTGGGGCACTATGCCGATATTTACGGACTTTCCCACGAAGAGTTTCTGGGCTTAGGACGGGAGGACACTGGGGATTTGGCGTCACCGTTTAGCATGGCAGCACTGGCGATGAAGACATCGAGCTTTGTCAATGGGGTTGCTCAGCTGCACGGGTTGGTGTCGCGGAAGATGTTTCAGAGTCTCTGGAAAGATTTTCCACTCAATGAGGTGCCGATTACCGCGATTACGAATGGAGTCCACGCCCGCACTTGTGTAGCGAAGTCAACGCAGGAGCTGTATGACCGCTACCTTGGCCCTCAGTGGTCTGACGCGCCAGTAGACGATCCGTTGTGGGAGCGGGTGCAGTCGATTCCGGATGAGGAGTTGTGGCGCAATCACGAGCGTCAGCGGTCAGAACTGGTGGTGTTTGTGCGCGATCGCCTAGTGAGAAAGTTGCGCGATCGCGGTGCTTCTCCCTCTGAGATTGACCAAGCGCAGGAAGTATTAGACCCAACGGTGCTAACAATCGGCTTTGCGCGTCGTTTTGCGACTTATAAGCGGGCAACTCTGTTTTTGCGGAATATAGACCGGATCAAGAAAATCTTGTTGGGCGATCCTAATCGGCGGGTGCAGTTCGTCATTGCTGGAAAAGCGCATCCCAAGGATATGCCTGGGAAGGAACTGATCCGCGATATCATTCATTTCTCGCGGGATGAGGGAATGAATGCCAGTGTGGTATTTATCCCGGACTACGACACTTATGTTGCCCGATTAATGGTGGCGGGTTGTGACGTATGGCTGAACACCCCTAGGCGTCCGCGTGAGGCATCTGGCACCAGTGGAATGAAGGCGGCGATGAATGGTTTGCCAAATCTGAGCGTGCTGGATGGCTGGTGGGATGAAGCAGATTATGTCCGCACTGGCTGGCCCATCGGTCACGGAGAAGACTATGAAGACATCAATTATCAAGATGATGTGGAAGCGAATGCTTTGTACGACTTGCTAGAACAGGAAGTCGTGCCGCTATTCTATAACCGGGATGGTGCTGGAATTCCCCGCAAGTGGACTGCCAAAATGAAGGATTCGATTCGATTGAATTGTCCGTTCTTCAATACGTCGCGGATGGTGCGGGAGTATGCAGTGCGGGGATATTTCCCAGCGAGCGATCGCTACTCTACGATGACCGCAGACAACTACGCCCCCGCCAAGGATGTAGCCGCCTGGAAGCAACGAATCTTCGAGCAATGGTACAACATCAAAATCGAAGAAGTTGATGTCTCTGAACCGGCTGGGATTATGGTCAACCAAACCGTTAGCGTCAAAGCGCGGGTTAATCTGGGGGAACTCAGCTCCGATGATGTTCAAGTTGAACTTTATCAGGGTGCAGTTGGTGTCGATGGGGAAATTGTCAACGGCATTCCCGTAGTGATGGATTACCAAGGCAAAGATCAACAAGGATGTAGTATTTACACTGTTGATATTCTTTATACCTCCAGTGGTTTGCAGGGTTTCTCTTTACGGGTTTTGCCAAAACACGACAATCTATCAAGCCCCTACGAATTGGGGCTGATTCTTTGGGCTTAGATAGTTTTGAGTTTTGAGTTATTAATTCAAAATTTAAAACTCAAAATGATTCTTGGGGACGACAATATATCCGGTGGTGTCATCTCCCAGCACCAGATTTCTTTCTAATCCCCAGTACCACCAGTGAGCGCCTACATAGGCACAGATGAGACTATCTAGCTTATCTTCTAAGGCTTTAAAGGTGGCAAGGGTACTGGGGATTTCTAAGAGAAACGAACCGCCAAGACGCAGAGGACGCAGAGAGGAAGAGGCAGAAGAGACATCTAGTTTTGGTGTCAGGTTGGGTAGGCTATTTACAATATACTGGCGGAGTTTTATGAGTTCTATTTAACGTTCTGCTAGTTTTCCTTTTTTGTATTTAAGAATCCGCTCTAAGCTGAATAAATTTACGATGGCTGGGTGGGGAAATACTTCGATTTGATAGCGTCCCGGTTGTTGGGGTTCGATCGTTGGTGCGTGAGCAAATCCACGGGATTCGAGGCTGAGTCCAAATCCTACGGTGCGTTGGGCGAAGGGGAGTCCTAGATTAGCAGGGTAGCAACCCGCGTGATAACGACCAAAATATTTGTGGGTAAGTTTATCAGGTAGTCGCGTCCCAGTAGTGTTGGGAATCAGTGTCGGGGCATCGACGGCAATCATCGCCGGTTCTGGTGCGGGTGCCCAAGTATCAATCCAGTTGAGAATTTCTTCTATTGTTTCGAGTCTATCTAAATCCAGCAGATGCAACTGCCCATCTTCCCAAGCGAGGCAGCATAATCCACTGGGTTGCGATCGCCATCCCAAATCAATGCCTAAAAATTTTATCACGCTGAAATTTTATTATCTATCTTGGTGTTTCGTGCCGCTCATCTTATTCAAATCTGCGAATCAAATTCAAAAATGGTTCAATTCTGTTGCATAGAAACACATAGTTATGAGGTAAATGAAGCGATGCTTTATAGCTTCTGAATTCGTCTCGAAGTCAATAGATTAGCTGTTTGGAATTTACTTTGCAAAATAATTTTAATATAACTTGTTAATAGCCCAAACAAATTAAAGTATTTACAAACCGTGTTGCTGATGCAACTAATAATTCTGTTAAGGAGTCCCTTTTAAGCAGCAACTAGGCTGTTAAATATGCAAAGTATCTGAATTCACATGGCTATGATAATATAGAAATCTAGTTACTGGCATACATTATTATTTTTGACTTTCAATCAAGTAGTATTTATTACACCCAAGTAGTGATTATGAATGATTATAAAGGATGCAATTACTGTCTGCATTATCGCCCTGATGGAACCTGTGTTGCTTTTGACCCTGATTTTATTCCAATAACGATTGCTTCAGGACAAACAAAACATATCCAACCTTTACCAAATCAGGGAAATACAATTGTTTATGAGCCAGCCGGAAAATCTATATTCTCCAGGCTGGATGAGTATCGGATGAATAACAAGCTGATGCGTGAAAGAATAGAGATTATAGAAGGCGACATTACTCAGCAACAAGTGGATGCCATCGTCAATGCTGCGAATGAATCCCTAATGGCTGGTGGTGGGGTTTGTGGAGCTATCCATCGTGCTGCTGGGTTAGGGCTTGAGGAAGAATGTCTACAACTGAAGGTTTGCACGGAAGGCGATGCCAAAATAACAAAGGGCTACAACCTCCCAGCAAAGTGGGTTATTCACACGGTTGGACCAGTATGGGAAGGTGGCAGGTATGAAGAACATAAAGTGCTGGCTCAGTGCTATCGCAATTGCTTTGCTTTGGTAGAGCAATATAAAATTAAAACGGTAGCATTTCCATCTATCAGTACAGGAGCCTATGGCTTCCCGGTAGAGAAAGCAGCAAAAATCGCAGTTTCTGAAGCTAGACGTTTTCTGGAGCGAAACACCTCAGTTGAGAAGATAATGTTTGTTTGCTATGAAAAGCAGACTTATGACCACTACACTACCAATCTAGATGAAATTCTGCCAGCCAAACCCGAGTGAATTACTTCAGAAAAATATTTACAATTGCCATCTAATCGCCTATTTATTTCATAAATAATCAATTTCTTCTAGAGCGGCTACGAGGGGAAAATTATCAAGAGATAACTCGCAGGAAATTCATAGCCAAAAATCTAAACATTTAAGCTAGCTACGTTGTGCAATCAACAAAACTCCTGAAAAGCGCGATCGCATTCTGAGCATGGTTGGTTATTTTCCATCCCAGCAGAAAATTGATTATGGGTAAAATGGAGCGTTTAGGTAACGAATAATTGCAAAAGACGCGATCGCTCCTTTGCCTCTGGGCTATTAAAATAACGCCTAAAATAACGCCGCGATGATGCCAGAAAATGGCAAACTAGATAGATAAGTTTTGTTAACGCAGCTATTCCCTGCTGCGCTTCTAGATAGCTAAATTGAAATTCATGGTTAAGCAGCGCGTTCTCTCTGGGGTTCAACCAACGGGTAATCTGCATCTAGGTAACTACTTGGGAGCGATTCGCAACTGGGTAGAAGGGCAGAGTCAGTACGAAAATTACTTCTGTGTGGTGGATTTGCACGCGATTACCGCGCCGCACGATGCCAGCACCTTGGCTGAAAATACTTATAAAATTGCTGCTTTGTATTTGGCTTGTGGGATCGATTTGCAGTATTCCAGTATTTTCGTGCAATCCCACATCCCTGCACATAGCGAACTGACTTGGCTGCTGAATTGCATCACTCCCCTCAACTGGCTGGAAGATATGATCCAGTTCAAGGAAAAGGCAGTTAAGCAGGGGGAAAATGTCAATACTGGTTTGTTAGACTATCCAGTGCTGATGGCGGCAGATATTTTGCTGTATCAGGCAGACAAAGTGCCGGTGGGAGAAGACCAGAAGCAGCACTTAGAATTAACCCGCGATATTGCGAATCGGTTTAATTACCAATTTTGCTGGGAAAAGCCGGTGCTGAAACTGCCAGAGCCGCTGATTCGGGCTGAGGGTGCTAGAGTGATGAGTCTGACGGATGGCACTCGGAAGATGTCAAAATCCGATCCTTCGGACATGAGCCGAATTAACCTGCTCGATACCCCAGAGCAAATCCAAAATAAGATTAAACGCTGCAAAACTGACTCAGTGCGCGGTCTAACTTTTAATGATTCGGAACGACCCGAAGCCCGAAATTTGCTGACGCTATACATGGTGCTTTCGGGCAAACCGAAGGAAGAAGTCGCAGCAGAGTGTCAGGATATGGGCTGGGGACAATTCAAGCCATTGCTGACGGAAACCACGATTAACGCCCTGAAACCGATTCAGGAAAGGTATCAAGCGGTGATGGATGACAAAGGCTATTTGGAGTCTGTGTTGCGGGATGGCAGACAGAAAGCGGAAGCGATCGCGTCCGTTACTCTCGCCCAAGTGAAAGCTGCCCTCGGTTATTCGGTTCCCCTTTAACCAGATATAAGTTATCAAGGATGGAAGCGATTAGTGATTGATGCTTCAGAATGAGTTATTTAATTCAAAATTCAGCAGGAACGCGGGAACCCCGCCCCTACAAGACCAATTTGCGTACTGCTGTGGAATCGGGTGAATTTTTAGTGACCGCCGAGGTTGCCCCTCCCAAGGGCGGCGATCCTTCCGAGATGCTGAAAATGGCGCAAACCCTCGAAGGTCGGGTTCATGCGGTCAATATTACCGATGGCAGTCGGGCGGTGTTGCGGATGTGTTCGATGGCGGCTTCGGTGATATTGCTCCAGCATGGAATCGAGCCGATTTGTCAGATTGCTTGTCGCGATCGCAACCGCATCGGATTGCAAGCTGACTTGATGGGTGCCCATGCGTTGGGAATTCGCAATATCTTAGCTTTGACTGGCGATCCTGTAAAAGCTGGAGATCATGCCGATGCTAAGAGTGTATTTGACCTAGAATCCGTGCGGTTGCTGGGATTAATTAAAAAAATGAATCTCGGCTTCGACTGGAACGACAAACCCTTGAGTGATGGGGCGACTGACTTGTTCGTGGGTGCGGCTATCGATCCGCAATTAGCTAGCTGGTCGGGGTTGCAAAGTCGATTTGAGCGGAAATTAGCAGCAGGGGCGCAGTTTTTCCAAAGTCAGCTAATTTGCGATTTTGACCGGCTAGAAAAATTTATGGATCAAATCGCGGCTGGTTGTGGAAAGCCAATTTTGGCAGGAATTTTTCTGCTTAAATCTGCTAAGAATGCCCAATTTATCAATCGATGCGTACCTGGAGTAAATATTCCCGACCACATTATTGATAGACTCGCCGCTGCTTCAGATCCCTTGCAAGAAGGGATGTTAATTGCCGCCGAACAAGTCAAATTAGCTCGTCAACTCTGCCAAGGGGTTCATATGATGGCAGTGAAACGAGAAGATTTGATTTCGCAAATCCTCGATTTAGCCGGAATTCCACCGCTGACTCCGGTGGCGACAGCAGGAGAAAATAATGAACGCACAAACAACAAAGCAGTTGCCGATTCCGCCTCACTTTGATGCCAAAAAGGTCGGGGAAGTCTGGCGGGTGCCTTATCAGCAACGGGCAGCGGATGCGAGGGAGTGGGCGAAAAAACACCAGATTTCAGCGGCGGCTGAGGACAAAACTCGCATTTGCCTATTGTTAATCGATGTCCAGAATACGTTTTGCATCCCCGATTTTGAATTATTTGTCGGTGGTAGAACGGGTACGGGTGCGGTAGAAGATAATCGGCGGCTGTGTGAATTTATTTATCAAAATTTGGGAGTCATTAGCGCGATCGCTCCCACAATGGATACTCACACGGCAATGCAAATTTTCCACCCCATCTTCTGGATTAACAACGCCGGAGAACATCCCACCGCCGCCGTCACGATGATTACACCGGAGGATGTTCACCAAGGCGTGTGGAAGGTGAATCCAGCCGTTGCTGGAATTGCCAGTGTCGATTACGCCGAACTTTCCTCACACGCTTTGCATTATGTCAAGCATTTGAGTGAAGCAGGTAAATATCCGCTGACAGTGTGGCCTTATCATTCCATGCTGGGTGGAATCGGTCACGCTTTAGTGTCAGCGGTAGAAGAGGCACTCTTTTTCCACTGTATTGCCCGGAATAGCCAAACGCAGTTTGAAATTAAAGGCGACAATCCTTTAACTGAAAATTATTCTGTCCTCCGGGCGGAAGTTTTGGAAAGTACAAATGGACGCCCGATTGCTCAGAAAAATACCAGCTTGATTCAACAGTTACTCGCGTTTGATGCGGTGATTATTGCTGGTCAAGCGAAGAGTCACTGCGTTGCCTGGACAATTGATGATTTGTTATCAGAAATAACAGCAAAAGACGCTAATCTGGCGAAAAAGGTGTATCTGCTAGAAGATTGCACCTCACCTGTTGTCGTTCCTGGAGTGGTGGATTACACGGATGGAGCAGAAGAAGCTTTTGCTAGATTTGCCGCAGCGGGAATGCATCTGGTTCAATCCACTCAACCCCTAGAAACCTGGGCTGACTTTCCTAAAATTGGGAATGGGTAAGTGAGTTTTGAGTTTTAGAGTTTTGAGTAACAAGAGAGTTTTTTAATCTGAAAATTAACCTTAAAAATTATTACTAATTACCATTCACCAATCGCCAATCACCCCTTACCAATTACCGATGACTAGCAGCAACGATGCAATTCAGGCACTGCGCGAGGCTCTCCGATTTTCTCCGGATAATGTACCCTTGCGACAACATCTTGCAGAGACACTTTTGAGCCAGGGTCAGGCAGAGGAAGCCGAGCAAGAATACCGCCTCGCCTTAGCGCGATCGCCCGAAAATCAGCAGTTGAAATTGGGATTAGCTCGTGCCTTCTATCAACAAGGAAAGCATCCCCAAGCACTGGTTATTGTGGAAGATCAAATAAAGCGCTTGGATTGTCCAGCCGGTGCTTTTCTGCTTCATGCGCGTCTTCTTCTCAACACGGGGGCTGTGGAACAAGCTGTCCGTCAGTATCGCAGGGCAGTCGAAGCCGATCCGGCTGTCAAAGATGCTGATTTTGCCGAAAGGTTGGGAATTGGGGCACAGGAGGACGTTCAAGAGGTCGTAGACGGGAAAATTCGGGCAGGGGTGGGAGACTTTCCAAACTCAGAAGAAGATACTCCAGTCGAAAAACCCGCGATCGGATTCCGAGATGTTGGCGGTATGGAAGCGGTCAAAGACGAAATTCGGATGAAAATTATTTATCCCCTGAAACAGCCGGAACTGTACAAAGCTTACGGGAAGGCAATTGGGGGCGGAATTTTAATGTACGGCCCTCCGGGTTGCGGTAAAACTTACCTGGCTCGTGCGACAGCTGGCGAAATTAATTCTAGTTTCCTCTCTGTCGGAATTAACGATGTATTAGATATGTGGTTGGGCAACAGCGAACGCAATTTGCACGACCTTTTTGAACAAGCCAGACGCAACCAACCTTGCGTATTATTTTTTGATGAAGTTGATGCTTTAGCTGCCAGTCGTGCGGATTTGCGACAAAATTCTAGCCGCATGGTAATTAACCAATTCCTGTCAGAATTGGACGGCGTGAGGAGTTCTAATGAAGGGGTATTAATCCTAGCTGCAACGAACGCCCCTTGGCACTTAGACTCAGCCTTCCGTCGTCCGGGACGCTTTGACCGCATCTTGTTTGTACCGCCGCCTGATGCAGAAGCAAGGGCGGCGATTTTGCGCTTGCTGTGTCGGGGTAAGCCAGTGGAGGATATTGACTACAACCACTTAGCCAAGAAAACTGAGAATTATTCAGGCGCAGACTTAATGGCAGTGGTGGATGTGGCAGTAGAAAGGAAGTTAGCAGAAGCGATGAAAGTAGGTATCCCGAAGCCACTGACTACCAAAGATTTAGCCTCGGCGGCAGGAAGCGTGAAACCTTCGACAAAAGAATGGTTTTCAACGGCTCGTAATTATGCCTTGTATGCGAATGAGAGCGGTTTGTACGATGACATCCTGAAATATCTGAAACTCTGATGGGCGTACATTTGGAGCGTGCCGAAATCCTCATGGCTCAATCGCGTTATGAGATGGCGGCGCAGGAATTGCAGCAGGAATTAGCAGTCGATCCAGATAGCGCCCAGGCTTATGCGTGGCTAGGCTGGTGCTTGAGGTTTCTCAAGAAGTACGAGGAAGCAATAAAAGAAGCTGAGCAAGCAATTAAGCTGGCACCAGATTGGGAGAATGGTTATTACGTTCTGGGTTGGATTCTCTGCGATCGCAATCAGCTTCTGGAAGCTGAGAACGTAACCAAAGAGGCAATTCGCCTAAATCCTGAAAATGCCAACCATTTCATCCTACTATCAAACATTCGAGTTAAACAAAAGCGATGGCAGGAGGCACTAGAAGCAGCGACGCAGGGGCTTAACATAGAGCCAGAGAATGTTGACTGTTTGAATAACAAAGGAATTGCCCTATTCGAGTTGGGTCGAACAGAGGAGGCAATCGCTACGACTGAGCAAGCGATCGCGCTTGACCCGGAGAATGCCCTCAACTACAACAACTTGGGATGGATGATACTGAATCGGGAAGGAAGCCCCACGAAAGCTTGGGAGTATTTCCGCCAAGCACTCCGACTCAACCCCAATTTGGAATCTGCACAGGATGGACTCATCCAAGCGATCAAGTTAAAAAACCCACTATACAGACCAGTTTACAGGTGTGTAATATTCCCGTACCGCCGTTTACAACTAGGCAGATTTTTGAGCGGGAAAGCTTTGTTGGGCTTCTTTGCCTGCTTGTGTTTGGGATTCCGTATATTGCTGAATCTTGCTGCAACTAATCCCAATCCTTTGATTTGGTTAGCGCTGATTGTTTTGTTTTGGTTAATCTTTTTGCCTTGGTTTGTAGACCTCTTGATAACCCTATTACTCGAATTGAAGTTTAAGCAATCCTATTGGCTCACGACTTTAGTTTGGGCAATACTAAGCGCATTTTATTTGTGGTTAATGACCGGAAATTCTAAAACTCTGTTTGCTCCCGTTTTATTTGGATTGTTGCTTCTGCCTGTATCGGCAACATTCCGATCTTCAGCAGGGTGGCACAGCAACCTCATGGTGGGATATACAACCATCATGGGGTTAGTTGGGCTGGCAGGGCTAGTTCTTCCATTACCAGGGCTACCTTTTGTAAGTGTTGACGTTTGGTTCTGGTTGACTTGGTTCATCGTTCTCGCATTGGGAACGCTTTTTTCCTTTTTTTTGAGCAGAAGAAGCTCTCCCAAGTTAAAGTAGTGCCTGAAAAAGAATGGTTTTTGACTGCTCGTAATGATGCCTTATATGCGAATAAGAGCAGTTTGTACGACGACATCCTGAGATGACATCCTGAAATATCTGAAACTCTGATGGGCGTACATTTAGAGCGGGCACAGCTGCTGATTGAGCAGTCGCGGTATGAAATGGCCGAGAAAGAACTGCGACAGGAACTGGCAATGGAGCCAGATAGTGCGATCGCGCATACTCTGCTCGCCCTGTGCTTGAATTATCGCCAAATGTACCCGGAAGCCACCCAGATGGCTCAGCAAGCGATTCGCTTGGCTCCCGATTGGGGTTACGCTCACTACGTCCTGGCCTATATTCTGTGCGATTACAACCAGCTCCTAGAAGCTGAAACAGTACTCAAAGAGGCTTTGCGGCTGAGTCCCGATAACCCCAGCTACTTCGCCCTGCTCTCGCGCATCCGATATAATCTACAGCTTTGGCACTCAGCACTTGAAGCGGCAACCCAAGGGCTTGTCGTTGACCCAGAGGACGTGGAGTGCCTAAATTACCGAGCGATGTGTCTGATGCAACTCGGTCGCTTACCAGAAGCTCAGGCGGTTATTGAGAGTGCGGTCGCGCTTGACCCAGAATATGCAGGAAGCTATGCCAACCGCGGCTGGATACTCCTGGCGCAGGGAGGATATCCCGCTAAAGCCTTAGAGTGTTTCCGCGAAGCACTACGGCTTCAACCAACCTTTGAGTGGGCGCGACGGGGAATCGTCGAAGCGCTCAAGGCAAAGAACCCGCTCTACAGGCTGATGCTGCGCTACTTCCTGTGGAGTTCTAGGCTGAGTAACGGAGCGAGGTTGGGCTTCAGTATCGGCTTGTACTTCGCTTTCCGCCTGCTAGTGGGCGGCATCGCTGCAACTAGCTTTAACCCTTTGCTGTGGTTCGTGGTGATTGCCTACTGTCTGTTTGTTCTGCTTACCTGGATTGCTGACCCCTTATTCACCTTATTACTCCGGTTTGACCGCTTCGGGCGATTAACCCTTTCCGAACAAGAGGTTAAGAACTCAAATTTAGTCGGGGGAGTATTTCTAAGTATCCTAATGGCGATTGGTCTGTGGTTGGTGACTAAAAACACCAACATCCTCATCGTCGCCCTCTCACTAGGACTTTTGTTGCTACCGATAACCGCGATGTTAAATTGTCCGGCAGGATGGCCCAGACAGTTTATGGCAACCTACACGATCCTTTTAGCGATCGCATGGCTGGCGGCTATTGGTCTATCATTAGCCGAGCCGCCTCTGGGAGAAATTGGCGTTCAGTTTGCCGGAATTTCCCTAGCTTTTTTCTGGCTTGGTTCGATACTTTCAAGCTGGTTGGCAACTATACTGATGGGCGTCAAAACAAAGCAGTGAGTGCGAGCATTTCAAGTATGTTTTCTTTACCTGAAAACCCTTCTCAAAGGTATTCCCCATAGGTTTTTAGAGCGATTAAAAGGTTAAAAATATTTTCTCAACACTTTTAAGCTCAACACTTTTAAGCTCAACACTTTTAAAATCTCTCCCAATATTCCAGCGCTCGTTGCTTCCCCTCTGCTACAAACTACTTTCGACCATAACTGCGGGACCGACTGGCTGCGGAGGTAGGCTAGAGGGTTCTAAGGTAACAGCTAAGGTTGAGGTTGTAGCACCACAAGCACCGACGGGAATGGAAATTCGCTCTAAAACAGTTCCCCCCTGACTTGCCCCAAAATTTGCACAAGGTATCTTTTTCTCGTCAACAATTGCCCAAAGTCGATAAATTTGACCAGATGGGACAGCCGGAAGATTTTGAAAGGCGATGACCGCTTTCTGTTCGTCCAGATTAACGAGAATACTTCCAGACGCTGTATTTGCTTTTTCTGTACCTGTGAGCGTATATAAGCGGGTATTTCGCTGTTGTAGAACCTCAAGGGCATCTTTCTGAGCCTGCACCGTTTGAAGTTCTTGGCGCAGCCGAGATTGCACTATCTTTAGATTTTGGCGCAGACGATAATTGTCAAACGCCAAAGCTAGGGCTAATAGTGCTACCAAACTAGCAAAAAGTTTGCTCCAAGGAAAAGAAACCTGTTTTGGAGCGGGTTCGGGGTTAACTGTCGGATTGGCAGCTTCCAGAATCGTCGAACGCAGATGTGGGGGAGGTGTGACTTCAGGAAGGGCGTAGGGCAAGAGTTCAAGCGATGTCTGCAAACGACTCACTTCTTCAGCCAGTTGCGGATTTTTTTCGAGAATTTGCCTAAATTCTTCCGCTTCTTCAGCGCTAAGGTCGCCGAGGACATAACCTGCCATTAATTCTTCTAAGTTTTCGGGATTTAAAGGTTCGGTCATGGTGCAACTATTTTAGAAAATCTTGTAACGTTTGCCTCAATTTCAGTAGTCCCTGACGAGCGCGAGTTTTGACCGTCCCTAAGGGGATATTTAGTTGAGCCGCAATTTCCGATTGACTGAGACCCTGGTAATAGGACATTTCTAAGATTTGACGCTGATTTTCTGAAAGTTGCGCCAAGGCGTCCCGAACTTGCTGCGATCGCTCTCCTAACGAAGCCTGCTCAAAAGGACTTGCAGAGCTGATTTCAGTCGTCATTGTTTGACGCCAACGCTCAAGAAATTTGTGGGTGGTGCCACGAGAGCGAAGTTTGTCAATCGCACGCGATCGCGTCATTACAGTTAAAAAGCTGCTCAGAGAACCACGAGCGGGATCGTAAGTATTAGTACGCCACAGATGCAGAAAAATCTCTTGAGTGAGGTCTTCTGCTTCTTGGGGATTTTGCAAAATTTTTAATGCTAACCCATAGACAAGAGCGCCATAGCGGTCGTAGAGAGTGCCCAGAGCAGAGGATTGACCAGCTTTAAGTGCTTGAAATAGCTCTGTATCCATCCGGGGCGTTGTATTTGTTGATTTGCCATCGAGAGAGTCAGGATGCATGCGTTCTGGAGAGTAGGTCTAAGCCAATCACTCTTCAGAGTCAATTGCAGGACTTGATTGCTCTGCATCTCTCACAGGAGATAAATTCTCTTTTTCTTTAATACGATCTAAAAGATTAATTGGATTTATTTCAACAAAACCGCTG
The DNA here is from genome assembly GCF_039961975.1 of Trichocoleus sp. DQ-A3. Taxonomy (NCBI): domain Bacteria; kingdom Bacillati; phylum Cyanobacteriota; class Cyanophyceae; order Leptolyngbyales; family Trichocoleusaceae; genus Trichocoleus; species Trichocoleus sp. DQ-A3. The sequence goes on from NZ_JAMPKC010000024.1 coordinate 60,839, forward strand.
AACGCCTCCGTAATTCTACGAGTAGTGGAATCCAAAATCTCAGTAAAATCATAAGATTTGAAAGTACTGTTAACTTGTCAATGAGGTTTCTACTTAATTATGTCGCCAAGCAAGCTTTGAGTTTTTGAGGAGCATCGAATGGAATGGTTCTGGACAATCGCTGGGGTGCTGACTGCGCTCTTGGATGCGATCGCATCCAAGCTTCCAAGAGATACCGCCTTGGTTTCTGGGCTTTTTTGAGTTGGTTCATCATGCCAGAAAACCAGGCAAAGCCTTACTAGCAGTTTTATTTACTTCAACCTCTTTTGGTATACATCTGGGGAATCCATCTTGAGCTAAAAGTACAAGGAATTCAGATGATTGCCCATTAATGTCACCAATCGTTGAGTAAAGGCAATGGAAAGAAACGATACTCCCTGGCTAGAGCAATCCGAGAAGCTGGTGAATATATGGGTTGAGACGGAGAAAATGTGGAAAAGCTGGTTCGATCTCATGAGGTCTGTTACAACTCCGGAAACACTCGTCAATGCTCGCGCAGAGGTCAAGGACGCCCAGCCGCTTTTGGACACTCAGGCGGTCTTTGTGCGTTTCCTGGAGAGATTGACCAGCTCCAGTAAGGACACAAATTTTTTGGTTGAATTGGGCAAGGATTGGCAACCCGTCTTCAACAATTACGCTGATTTGTGGCAAATCTACGAAAAGAATCTGCAAAACTTAGGTCAGCTTTGGGCAGAACCACTGCGGCAACCACTAGCGATGGCGACTCAGGCGATGAGCGGCGATCATGCAAGGTCGCCGTCCACCAACCTCTACTGGGACTATCAACAGACCTTTGGCAACTTTCTTTTAAGCCCAAGCCTGGGATATACCCGTGAGTTCAACAACAAACTGCTGAAAAGCTTTGATGCCTGGACAAATTTCTATAAAGCAAGCTTTGACTATCAGTTAGTGCTGATCGATGTTTGGATGAGAGCCTTTGAGCAGCTGGTGCGATTGGCATCTTCCCAGGAAAAAGGCGAAACGCTTCAGAACTGGCGGCAGTTTCAGCAAGTTTGGAGTAAGGTATTTGACCAAGCATTCGCACAGACGTTCCGTTCAGAAAATGCCCTTCAGATCCAGGGTAAGTTCTTGAATGCAGCCATGACCTACAGGCTCCACCAGCAACAGCTAATGGAAGTGTTTCTGAAGATGAATGACTTGCCAACTCGCAGCGAAGTCGATGAGATGCACCACAGCATCTACGAACTGCGGAAGGAAATTAAAAGCCTGAAAAAAGCTTTAGCAGAATCCCAACGCCGCGAAGTGTCTTGAGGATGCAATGCACGAGTTTACCGAGCTAACCGAAAAACTGTTTAAGGGTGCCCATAACTTAAGTCACCTGCGCGAGGAGGACATTCAGATTGGGGTGACACCCAAAAAAGAGGTTTACCGCGAAGATAAGGTGGTCCTGTACCGCTTTACTCCTAAGGTAGAGTCTTCGCTGAACATCCCCATCCTGATTGTTTACGCTCTCGTTAACCGTCCCTACATCGTCGATTTACAAGAAGGGCGATCGCTTGTTGCCAATTTGCTCAAGCTTGGCATGGATGTTTATCTGATTGACTGGGGATATCCGAGTCGAGGCGATCGCTTTTTGACCCTTGACGACTACATCAATGGTTATATCAATAACTGTGTGGACGTAGTACGCGATCGCTACAATCTAGAGCAAATCAACCTGTTAGGAATTTGTCAGGGAGGCGCTTTCAGTCTCTGCTACAGTTCCATTTACTCAGAGAAGGTGAAAAACCTGATTACGATGGTCACTCCGGTGGATTTTCACACCAATGAGGGACTGCTCAATGTTTGGGGTGGAAGCACTCTGGGGTCACAAGCTCTGGATGTGGATTTAATGGTAGATACTCTGGGGAACATCCCCGGCGACTTCATGAACTTAGAGTTTTTGATGCTAAAGCCATTTCAGTTAGGAATTCAGAAGTATATTGACTTTCTGGATACTATCGATGAAGACAAGTTGCTCAACTTTCTCCGCATGGAAAAGTGGATTTTTGATAGTCCCGATCAAGCTGGGGAAGCTTATCGGCAGTTTATGAAGGATTTCTACCAGGGAAACAAACTCATCAAAGGCGAGATCGAGATTGGCAAGAAGCGAGTAAATCTGGAGAAGATTTGCATCCCAGTTTTGAACATTTATGCCGAGCAAGATCATCTAGTTCCCTCGGCTTCTTCCTTGGCTCTTGAGAAGTATATCGGGAGCGAAGACTATACCGTGCGCTCCTTCCCAGTCGGGCATATCGGGATGTATGTGAGCAGTAAGGTGCAGCGAGACCTTCCTCCCACGATTGTTGATTGGCTGAAGGCGCGAGTCTAGAACAGTTGGCATCTAGCAATTCTCTATTGGATGCAGTAAGGTTTAACCCCACCTCTGCCTTTCCCCGCGAACGGAGAGGGGTTCAATATTCTCCCCTCTCCGTAAACGGAGAGGGGATGGGGGTGAGGTTCCGAGTGTATATTGCACTAAGAGTGAGAACCGCTATATATAAGCTTTGCGGAGCGCTTTTCGGAAGGCTTTGCTAACGCTTTACAGCAGCTGGCGATCGCACGATCGCAACCCTCCACACCCCCACCTCTTAGGTCTGTGCCGCCTATACCGCAAGCGGTATAGGCGGCACAGAATTTTAATTCGCTAGCATATATGAGCCAGGTTTTCAGTTCCTGGTCAATTAACACCTCAAGACATTCGGACTAGGGTCTAAATACTTCTCCCGATGCCGTCAGTTGTTTCTTGCAACGACTTAACCCTAGAACATTCCTAATACCCGATGTCCGAAGCCTCACCCAAGCCAGTCAATCAACTGCTAGCTGCTCTGCCAGATGCTGAGTACCAAGGCCTTGTTCCCAATCTAGAGCACGTCCCGCTCTCTTTTAAACAAGTCCTTTACGAGGTTGGTGAACCAATTAAATACGTCTATTTCCCCGATCGGGCAATCGTTTCTTCCCTCACCACGATGGCAGATGGCTCGATGGTCGAAGTTGCCTTAGTGGGAAATGACGGAGTGGTCGGTCTCCCCGCCGCTTTGGGAGATAACATCGCCACTACAATCGCAATGGTGCAGGTACCAGACTCTGCCATGAGGATGAAGGCAAGCGTGCTGAAAACCGAGTTTCAGCGGGGTGGTTCACTGCAAAGTCTGTTACTGCGCTACATGCAGGCGCTGCACGCCTTCGTTTCCCAAAATGCTGCCTGCAATCGCCTCCATTATCTGGAGGGGAGACTGGCTCGTTGGCTGCTGCTCGTCTGTGACCGTGTAGAGTCAAAGGAGTTGCCCATGACTCATGAATTTATGAGCCAGATGCTGGGTGTACGACGTGCGGGTGTCACGGAGGTGGCTAACGCTCTTCAACAGGCAGAACTGATTCGCTACACTCGTGGCAAAGTTACCATCCTGAATCGGGAAGAATTGGAAGCGGTTTCGTGTGAGTGTTATCAAATCATCCAGGGCGAGTACGCTAGGTTGCTAGGCACTAAGAACGGTTGAGAGTTGTTGTTAGAGGAAGAAGCGATCGCTTCTCTCTAGCTGCTCTCGCAGCTCAATATTGATGAAAGTTGATGAAAGCCGTTGTCTGGCAACCTGTCTAGGCTAGATGAGCTTACTGGTGTTAGACACTGACACCGCCAGTACCGCTAACCCTACAGCTCCCAGTACAGCGATCGCACCCCACTTTGCGGTTGGATGAGTTTCCAGCCTAGTGGAGTAACTGTTCGTCCGTGAGTTCTTGGCGACATCTCCTGCACCAACCTGAGTACAGGTATGGTGTAGGCTTCGCAACCAATCCGGCTATTGCTTTCACTAAATCGTTCCCTTGCTCAAAAGATTTAGCTAATCAACATCAGTTCTGTTCGCTTTACGGGCGATCGGGTTGCTGTCAATACATCCTCAGCGGAATCAACCAGTACGAATTGCAGTTCGCGCCGCACATCTTCCGTTAACTCAAGTTAACGCTATAGCAAATTATTGATTTCTAACTTTATCTTTAGGATGATTTATCCAATGATTTATAGATAAGTTATAGAGAACCAAACGTGAGAATTATCACATTTTATAAAAAACAGTTTCCCTCGCCTTTGTATTTTGAATAACACATTAATTTAATATTTCACTTATTTGGAAGATAGGTTGATATGGCGATCGCTCTTACTCAGTGCATACCATTAGCTAGAGGATAAAAAATGAATCGCAGCTTAAGATGTCTGATAACACAGGGAATTTCATCAAGGAACGATGGGCTTATTACTAATAGACATGGATGGCACGCTCCGCGAACCACTCAGCGGACACCAATACTTCCAACATCCCAAAGATCAACGCATTATTGAAGGTGCTGATATTGCCATTCGCGCCTACAAAGATGATTGGATTATTGTTGGTATCACCAACCAAGGTGGAGTTGCCGCAGGTCATAAGTCTATGCAACGGTGCATCCAGGAACAGCAATACACGCTTGAGTTATTCCCTGAGTTGAGAGAAATTTACTTTTGCCCCGACTTTGAGGGTAAAAGATGTTTCCGCGTCACTCATCACAATGTTCATAACCACAGCCAAACCAAGTGGTCTGGACAGTACCGGAAACCGCAATCGGGTATGTTGCAGCTAGCAATGGTGAGACACAAACATACCCCACAAAATTCGCTGTATGTAGGCGATCGCCCCGAAGACGAACAAGCTGCCCAACGATTAGGTGTACCCTTTCAATGGGCATGGGACTGGATCGCACAACATCAAGAAGCGATCGCACCCAACCTTACAGAAGTACCGTAACTCAAAGAATAGTCATGGAACGAGAGATTACAGATAGCAACGGCATTACCTGGACTTGTGTTCAAGCCTATTCTGGGCTTTCCAACAACCAAGAAAACCAGGATGCGGCTCAGGTTAAAGGGGAGGAGGATAGCTACTGGGTCGTTTGTACCCCCAGTGGTGGCGCAAAGTCAGTGCGGCTTAAGCTTGAGGGTGAATGGGAAAAATCCTACTCTGACGAGATGTTGCTCGATGAAATTCAAGCACAGCAGGAGGTATGATCGCAGCAAAATTCGCTGTATGTAAGCGATCGCCCGGAAGACGAACAAGCTGCCCAACGAGTAGGTGTACCTTTTCAATGGGCAGGCGAGTGAACCTGTGCAACATCAAACTTTAGTATTAAGTATTCTCCTGGCAGCATCGATGCCTGATAAAGCAGCACCTTCCATAAAACCTTGCCACTCGTAAAAAGAGTTAGCGTGTTCGCCAGCAAAGTAAATACTTTTAAACGGCTTACCTTCATTACCTGCAATTGTTGTGAAATAACCAGGGTGATTGCAGGTGTAACTGCCCTGAAATAGGGGATTAGAAGGCCAGTGTTCTAGATGCACTAAAAAATTATTGCCGTTGCGTGTGGCTGCCTTTAAAGCGCCAGGAAAAACGCGGTTGAGGTCGTTGAGAAAAGCCCCTGCTTCCTGCTGAACTTGATTAGGATTAATGTTTTTGCCTCGATTTCCACCAGAGTAGTCGGTCAGCACTGCTCTATTATTCGTTGCATTTTGTGGGTTTGTTTCCCAAGTGTTTTGATGATTTGATAAATCTGAATAGGATGAGCCGTCGCTGCCAAGGGCAACCCAAGGGCGACTATTAAAGCCAACCATCATCTTAGCGTTGGTTCCATAGCGCAAATTATTAATCGCAAATAGCTTTTCGGCAGGCAGTTGAAGACCTTTTAAATCAACTTGGCGCAAAGTTGAGAAGGGAATCGCAAAGACAACTGCATCATATTTGGCAGATGAGGCATCATTAAATGTTAATTCTACTTTGCCTGCACTATCAAAGCGAACTCCTACTAACTGCTTGTTATAGTTAATTTGTCCTTGCAGTCGGTTACGCAGACCTTCAACAATTTGCTGGTTGCCGCCAATGACGTGATAGCGCTCGTCGCTGAAGACACCAAAGGGTCTAAACTTCGAGCGCTTGTCGGCGTGAATGAAAAAGAGAAAACTGAGACTGCTTTGCTGGTCAATTTCTAAACCGTACTCGGCAACATAAGCAGCTTTGATAACACCTTTGATTAGGTTTCCGGCATTACGGCTATCTAGATAGTCTCGCAGACTGAGCAAGTCGAGCTTTTTGTCAGCATCAGTATAATTGTCGGCGGTTGGCTGTGCAGAAAGCGATCGCAAGTCGGTACGCATAGCGGCAACAAAATTGCGGAATTCATCCACAACTGCTGACTCTGAATAGCGCTGACCGTTGAAATAGTAAAAAACTTCTCCTGGTTGTTTTGATAAATCTTCTGTCTTGAGGTTAAACTCCCGCACGTATCCCAGCATTGTCTTGTGCAAGTTGTCAATAAACTCGCCGCCTCTTTCCACAACCTGACCGGGAAAAGTAACACTCCCAGCAAAATCGCCTCCCAGAGAATAACAGCGACCGCCACTTCTATTGCTTGCTTCAAATACGGTAGCGTTAATCCCGTTTTTCTTCAGTTCGTACCCGCAAGTAAGTCCGGCTAAACCAGCCCCCACAATTCCAACTTTTACATCTGCTGGTACAGGAGCTGCGAGGGTACGGTGAAGCAATCCTGAGCCTACTCCTATTGTCGCGCCGATCGCACTCAGCTTGCCCATATCAGTAAGAAATTCGCGCCGATTCGTGCGCCGTACCGCCATCAATGCCTCTAGAGATGCAATTCGCTCAATTCCCTCGTTGGTGGAGATATTTTGCTCTTGGCAATAGCGAGCAATGCGGATAGCACGTGCTAAGTTGTCGAAGAGTGGGGAACGACTCATGATAGCTTTTTCTCCTCACGCAGAGATTAATTAACGTCCTGTGCAACTTTATACTCAGAACCCTCGTTGTTATCGGGGGCTTTCTTAAAGTTACACGTTGCGCGATCGTCAGTTGAGTGATTCAAGGATGTAAAGCTATCTCTTGCATTGATACTGAAACGAGCGCAAAAAAAGTAGTCCCACAAGGACTACTTTTGCATTACAGAATCAGAGCCAAGGAGGGCAGATGAAATAATTTCCAGCCGTAAGCATTAGAACACTGTCTCTACTTCGAGAAGGTATTCTGGTTACGCGCTAGGTTGAGCATTCGATGAACTTGGCATAGCGATTTCTGCTGACTTCACAAATCCGAAGTAGAAAGCGATCGCAGCAGTTAAAGCATTGAGCCAGATATTATTTCCAAAAAGTGGTGTAAGCCCAAACAGCGTATTTGCAAAGGGCAGCAATCCTAAAATAGCACCTGCTGCATAAAGGATAGCGAAGATGCGATTGAACACAATTGCTCCGCTTAAGCTAGTAAATGCCGCAATTCCCCAAACACCCACTAAAACGCCAATTGCATTATGAAAATAGTTGGTGGGGAATACTCCGAATATATAGCCGAAACCTGGTTCGGAGGTAAAGTTCTCAGAAGGAGTGACAAAACCAGGCATAAATCCAGCTAAGCCAAGTGACAAGAAAAGGAGACCTAGGATTAGAGCAGCGTAACGAATTGAAGAAACTGAAGATGTTGATGTTTGCGATGTTGATGTTTGCATGGCAGTATTTTGGTTTTTTAAAATTTTGGGTGTGGGCTAAACAAGTGTTTTGCTGCTGTTGGAGAAATACAGACAGCTTCTAACTGACCATTCAACTTCTAGCGAACCAGGTGGAGTACATCCCGAAGAACGCTATAACCAGCCATATCCCAAAGAAGATAGGCAACAAAACCCAGCATTGCTAGGCGACCGTTCCATAGCTCTTGCTGTGGGTTCCAGCCAAAAATCCAGGCATTGCGATCGGAACCGTTATATGCTGGAGCGACCGTAGGGGTTTTAGCAGTATTGATGGTTGAGTTTTTCATAGTGAATCGTTCTCAATGACGTTGTTTTGATTTCATGCTATCGAGTAGATTTGCTAGTATTGTCTACCGTTAGGATTGCATTCTACCTATATCTAAAGATTCGATTTGTAACGTTCAACTGTTAATATCGGCACAAGAAAAAGCATCCTTATTTACCGATAAAATTGGGAAGAAAAGCCCGAACTTTTATTCCGGATGATTGACTTCAGGATCGAGCGGAAGTTGAATAGGGTCAGTATCGGGTAGCGTTCCTTGAGCATCGCTACTGGGTACGTCGGGATTGTTGTGAAGATTAACGCGACCTTTTTCCGACTGCTCGCCATCTGCCGTATAAGAGCCTGCAATCGTTGAAGCTCCAGCAGTTTTGGCATCGCCTGTGGTCCTGGTTGTGGATGAGAAATTAGAAGCAATGGGATGAGCGATCGCTTCTCCCTCTGGGTTTGTGCTGACTCCTGCTGCAATGTTTGCATCTAAAACAGCACTTCCACCTGCATCGGAGAATGCAAAAACTTGAGCCTGTTGAGATGCGCCAACTTCTTGATTTGGCTCACTTGCTTGATTCGGCATGGATGCATTACTCTTTTCTAATTTCTCGGTGAATCTCTTAGAACAATTACTGTGGTATCAACCTCTCCCCTTTCACTAGCTTCACTCGCGATCGCCATCAGCCACAACTAGGGCGAAATACACAAGCCAGAAGCAGCATTTCAGAGAGAGCAACTAGCACTTCAGTTCGTTGTATAGAGCGGCGAAACTCAACAGACAAACCTTGAGTTGGGTTTCTTCCCTCAACCCAACCTACAAAGTTAGCTGAGATCGCATACGTGTTTGGTTTTGCGATCGCTAAATCTAGCTCTCAACCCAGAATCCTTGGAGCAGCGGGATAGAACCGAGCCGAGCAGTTCATTTTCATCAAAGACTTGCCTAATTTTCAGGAATCTTTAATCTTTTTAACGAGAATCAGTTCCTTGATTCGGAGCGCCTACCACCTTAGGAGAAGCTCCTGGAGCTTCAGGTTCCGCACCGGGACTGGTTTCAGAATCGGCTTGTTGACTCGTCATACGATATCTCTCATCAAGCGGAGTGTCCCCCTCTTCTGTGGTTGGTACAGTTGTTTCGCTTCCAGGATTATTTTGAGGGTCATATTTAACCTCATCTTGCCGATTGTCTTGAGGATTTTCTATTGTCATAAACTGCACCTTATAAATCGGGCTATTCTACTAGGATATTCTTTAGTTTCTTAAGGGTTTTCTATCTCCGGTTAGGACTGGCTCTATGACTAATTTAGTAGGAGAGATTACTGGGTAATTAGCCAAAAAGTATGATAAAGCACAATTAGAGTTAACATTTGCTATTGATTTGAGCGAGAAGCAAGACTTGCCATCAAGCAAATTGTGATTCTTATAGGAAGGTGTGTAAAATAGCTGCTTTGATGAAAGTCGATCTAAAAGCTATCATTTGCAATGGACGGTTGTAGAGATTGTCATCGATCCTCAAGCGTTGCGATTACAACTGTTTACCCCATTTCGCCGACGTTGGGTACACCTACCCCTGTCCGATGTTCTTCGTATCGAACTGTTCGATGAGAGGTATGTGGTGCTATTGCGCTATCAACACGAGCGGTTGTGTATCATCCGTACCTGTTATCAAGACTATATGATTGGCTCCAGATTACGGCTCGTTGAACAGGAGTGGCTAGTCACAAAATTGTCTGCATTACTGAAACAGATGTAGGGTTGCGATCTTGAGAAATAGCAATAAACTTGCGATCGCGTCTTCGATCACGTTGGCATCAGTTGCTGAATGCGCTGTGGCTCCTCTCCAAGCCAATCTAGATTTTGGGCAGTGCTGTCGAAAATTGATGAAGTTTTGAATGGCTCAAACTCGCCGCGTGATGCGGCTTCTGCTGTTTTTGCTAACAGCGATCGCACCTGCTCGGCATTCATTGGCTGAAATGTCCGCATCGCTTCAAACGCCTGATCGAGAATCTCCATACTGTCAATTCCCGTAATCACAACCGATGTGGGTAGATTCAGGGCATAGTGCAGACATTCAATTGGCGTTACCGTATTTGACCGTAACAAAATCCCGTTTGCCATGCTTTTCATCCCCAGAATGCCGATGTCCTGTTTAACCAGTTCTGGCACAACCAACTTCGCAAAGCTTCGGTAGTGGGCATCCATCACATTCAACGGCAACTGAGCCGCATCAAACTTAAACCCATAGCTGGCTGCAACTTCCAGCATATGCAGATGAATCTGGGGGTCTTTGTGCCCGGTGAAGCCAATATATCGGACTTTGCCAGCTTCCCGCGCCTCAATCAAGGCGGCATTTGCCCCTTCTGGGTCGAAAACTCGATGCGGGTCCTCGAACCGGAGGATTTCGTGGTGCTGGACGAGATCGATGCAATCAACTTGCAGACGTTCCAGTGATTCGTCTAGCTGTCTTGCAGCTTCTTTCTTGGAGCGACCGTCAATTTTCGTCATCAGGAATACTTTGTCTCGGTAGCCATGCAAGAGCGCTTTCCCCATGCGAATCTCGCTGACTCCACCGTTGTAATCCCAACTGTTATCCATAAAAGTGATGCCACGATCGATCGCAGCGCGAACAATCCGGATACCCAGTTGCTCATCAACGTTCTTCAATCCGATGTGCCAGCCACCGAGTCCGATCGCAGAAACGCGCTCTCCTGTACTGCCGAGAGTTCGGTATAGCATTTCTGAGTTTGGCGTACTTTCTGACATGTGTTCTCCTTGGCTGTCACCGATTGCTTAAGTGCATATAGCTATGAGCAAATTCAAACGCAAGGAAAAGTTCACAACATCTTGCTAGAGGCACACGAGAGCTGGATCTTGTAATAGCGCTGTTAGCCCTGTACGCTAAATGACTCATGGAATGAGACAACTCCACTGGGTATCCGTGCGCCGAATGAAATCGCTTGAAAGTATTCAGGTGGAACATCGGGTAGAACAAGATTTGGCTGGCTCTTGAAACCAAAACGGTTGTAGTATTTTGGTTCGCCAAGCAATACACATCCACCTGCACCAAGCTCCCGTAGAGTAGTCAACGCCTGCTTCATAAGCTGTGACCCGATTCCAATGCCTTGATGTTCCGGAGCGACAGAGATCGGACCGAGTCCATACCAATCCTGACTCCCATCGGAAATGGAAACCGGGGACACAGCAACATGACCAACGATTTGTCCATTCACCTCGGCAACGAGAGAAACTGTCAAGTTCCCTGAGTTACGCAAGGCATCAACAATAAACTGCTCAGTGTGGCTAGTATGGGGGGCATTGAGAAATGCGGCAGTTGTCAATGCTTTGATGTCCGCCACATCAGAAGTAACTTCTTTTCTGATTGTTAGATTCATTACGGAGGATTACTTGATTGATTGTGTTGCAAAATTCATAAGCGATCGCGGAAGCTAGCTGTTAGGGTTTGCATGGGTGCGTGGCATTCAGTTTCTAATCTCACTCTTAGCGGTGCTTAAACGAAAAACAAGACTCTAAAAAGGTATAATACAGGCATGGCAACCATTTCACGTTATGGTGTGATAAATGAAAGAGACAACTCCCGCCGCCATGCCCCCTTGCTTCAATAGATGGTGCAAACGCTTTGATGATATATTGACGCATCAAGCCCAAAAACGGGAGTTTAGGAACTATATAAGCGGATTATTGGGGGAAAGTGAACGAAAAAACCTGTCTCA